>CAMVDC010000118.1 GCA_947166155.1 uncultured Prevotellaceae bacterium
CTCGCCGATGGGTTCCATCCTGATGGCAGTGAGCACGCGGTTCTTGCAACCGGCGGCTCCGAGTGCACTCGAGAGGGCAAGCGAGTTGATGACCGTAGCACACATGCCCATCTGGTCGCCCTTCACGCGGTCGAATCCCTGACCGGCACCGCTGAGGCCGCGGAATATGTTTCCACCTCCAATCACGATTGCTATCTCCACTCCCATATCGTGGATGTCCTTTATCTGGCGTGCATAGTCGCCCAGGCGTTCGGGGTCGATACCATAGCCACGCTGGCCCATGAGGCTCTCGCCGCTGAGCTTCAGTAGTATTCGTTTAAATCGCATATTATTATAATCATTTAAGAGACCCTCTCGCACAGAAGGGGGTCTCATGGTTTGTTTATAGGTTTATCTCTTTTGTCACTTAGCGACACCGTTGCGCGTTCCGCCGGTCCAGTTGTCGGTTGCCGCCACAATGTCGGTTGCCGCCGTGTTGGTGACAGTGATGGTGATGTCGCCTGACGTTTGTGTGAGCGTGGTGTCGGTGTATATGCCTACACACTGCGATGTGCTATAGTAGTTGCCGCTGACGGTCAAGTCGATGGTTGCACCACTCAGTGTGATTGCTCCTCCATTCTTAACTTTGGCAGTGAGTTTTGTCTCTTTCTTGCCGCGAATGCCTCGAGTTCCGTTGCCACTGAGGGTTCCTTTTACCGTTCCTCCCTTGAAGTTGGCAGCGTATGCACATCGTATGCCCTTAGCTTCCTGTCCTGTGACATTGAGTATGATTGTGCCTCCCGTCTGGTTGTAGATGCTGTCGCAGGTGATGCCGCTTGCATCAACACCCGATACGTTGAGGTTGAGTGTGCCACCCTTAATCTTGACGCATCCGTAGTCGTCGGAGTCGATGCAGTCGCTTTCACATCCCGAGATATTGACGTTTCCGCCGTTCATCTGGAAGTAGTTGTGCTCGCTGCCCTTCTCGGCACGTCCGCAGTGTATTCCGTCGCCCACAGCTCCGAGTACGTTGATTGTACCAGCCGATGCCTTGATTTCGAGGTATTCCTTGGCACAGATGGCGTGTTTGCATTTACCCGTGACATTGAGTGTACCTCCTCCCTTGATTTCGAGGTGGCCCTTGGTGTAGAATGCGCCTTTCTGGTCGCCTCCTGCATAGTCGGTCAGGGTGTTGGTGGTGCCTTCCTTGAGCAGCAGGTCCATGCGCTTGCCGCACTGTATGTCGATAGCGGCTCCCTTGCCCGAGGTGAGTGTCAGTCCTGCAAGCATGACCGACAGTTTGTATGAGCCGTTGAGCGTGAACGACCCGTTGGTCGATGTGCCGGATAGTGTGTAGAGGTATTCGGTGGTGGTGTTGGTCGATGTTATTACCACATGCGAACTTGTACCACTCGTACACTTCACTCCCGTCATCTCGGATGGTATTGTGACCGTAGCGGTTGTACCGTTGTACACGATAGTCACTTGTGGGAACTGCGGTTCTTCGAATGTGATGCTGTCGATATCGGCCACCTCAAATTCCGTTCCTGCAATGGTGACGGTGTCGCCCTTTGTATTGAAAGTCATGTCGCCAATATCGGCAATGCTGTATGTGTCGTAACTGTATCCGTGACATATATAGGCTGTCTGAGCCATGGCCGTGTTGAGAATCGCCACGACCATCCATGTCATGATACTGGTTAATGTGTGTTTCATATCGTTGTGTATTGTATTGTTTAAGGATCAGAGCACGTTAGTTTCCTTGTATCGCTTCATAGATTTGCAGTACGTCTTGCGTATCTACATTTCCGTCGTGGTTCACATCTTCGGTAGTGACGACACTGTCTTCCGTCTGGCTTTGTATGAATTCATATACGGCAAGCACGTCTTGTGTGTCTACACTGCCATCGTGGTTCACGTCTTCGGTAGCGTAAGCGGCTCCAAGTCCGAAATACATGCGGCTGACGAGGCTTATGGCTGTCGACTGCTGGGTTCCGTCCTTATAGTGTACTACCACGTTTCCGTTTTCAAAAGTCAGTTTCTGCACTTGTTTCAGCGTATGGCTGGTGGTTGAGTTGGCCACGATATACAGAGTATAATCGTCGGCCAAGGCGGTTGCTCCTATAGCGAGCGAAAAGAATAGTGCTATTAGTTTCTTCATTGTGTTTGTTAATATAAGTATATATTAATGTGTGTCGGTTGTTGTATGTCTTGAAATATCGGTCCTCAAGTCCTACACTGATTAGAAGTCGATCTTGTATCCCAATCCCACGAGATGTCCGTCGGCTTCATCGTCGTCGTTCTCGGTGTTGTATCTATAGAACAGTGTCAGCTTGTTGGTTTTGTTGATTTTGTAGTCGTATCCAGCTGTTATCTTCCATTTGTGTGTGTTGTAGTTTAGTCCGCATCCGTAGTCAACAGCAGCAAATACATCGACGGGGAAGCCCTTGATGTCGTAGCTGACGGTGAGTTTTGAGCGCAACACGGTGCGGTCCTTGTGGCTCTTGTGGTCTGTGTCCTGGTTTATGCTGCGTCCCACCACGTTACCCTCGGCGTCGAGGGTGTTGTCGTCGACATAGCTGTCGGAGTACAGATATGGTGAATAGAGCGAGTTGTCGAGGTCGAGTGTACCGTCGGTATTGAGCGCGTAGTGGTAGTCGTCGATGCGATACCTCACCCTGCCCGGGTCGGCACTGTAGTAGTGTGATTGCTGGAGTGTCTCCTTTAGGGTGAACGTCCATCGCTTGTCGGGCGAGTAGTTGGCTGTGATGGCTGCATTGGCCCTGAGCCTGTTGCGCCAGTGACGCTCGGTGATGTTCCATCCCTTGAGGTCGCCCACCTTCACGTAGTTGTCTTCTACGAGTTCGTCGTTAGCTTCGAAGTACTTGTATTCCTTTTCGCTGAGTCGTTTGTTCCATATAAACTCGGCTCCCACTGCTGCCTTGAGCGAGAATTTCTTGTCTTTTGTCTGGAAGAACTTACGCGACACGCTGGCTCCGAGTGTGAGTCGTTCCACCTGCTTTGCGTCGTCTTGTGTGCGTATGGCGCCTTCGAGGTTGAGTTTCCAGCCTTTCACGATGCTGGTTTCGCCCTCCACGCTCAGGTCGTAGCCGAAGTCGTTTTTGTCTTGCGCCTGTAGCCCCTGCATTGTCATCATGAGCATGAGGGCCATGATAGCAGATTTATTATTCATATTGTTTTGGCATCTTGGTGATTGACTCGTTTTCTATCTCGGCATCGTCGGTGTAGAACACTTTGATGAGTGCCATGTCCTTGAGGAAGTCGATCGACCCGATTGACACATCCTTGACATTGAGTCCGGTGCGTTGACGCAGGTCGTCGATTAGTTCGCTGCGTCGTTCGGGCTTTATCAGTTCTATCTTGTCGTAGCTGATATACTTGGTATTTATTTTCTTGAGCCATCGTGCACTTTCGGCTATCCAGATGACGAGCACGAAGAGGATGTCGGTGACGGTGAGTTCGATCATTGCCGTGAGCTCGGGTGCGAAGAACTCGGGGTGCTTGTCGCTTATGTCGGCCATCCATGCCAAGCCGTTGATGGCGGCGAGCGATATGACGAGGAAGAGGTATGTCATCTCGCGAATTGGCACCGACTCGGTTCTGTACCTCATGATGCAGAAGATGGCGAAGAGTCCCATGGCGATACCTGTCTTCAGCTTTGCGTCGCCCATGAGGTGTATGAGCATGAAGATGCCGAACCCCACAAGCACGTAGGTGAAGAAGAAGTCGACGCGCCGACTCTTGGGGAAGTAGAAGAATCGGGCGATGATGACTGTGAACACAGTATTAATCAGAAGCCTGAACACGAGGTCGAGCAGGCGGTAAGTGTCGCCAGTGATGAGCGACATGAAGTCGTTGAGTGCTTCCATTGTATAATTTTCTATTTTGCGTTTTTACGTTTTTACCTATTGATTTTCGCCCCCCGATGGTGCCCCATCCCTCTTGCGACGGGCCGGTGGGGTCGGGTCGGGGTTATCCGAGGTTATTCAGCCTGGCCAGCCTCATCACCTTTGCCTTGAAGTTGTTTTGTTTCAGGCCCGGGTCGGTCCACACCATGCCTATGCAGCACTTGCTGAAGCCTGTGGGCTTTATGTGCAGGTCGCGCAGCAGCGAGCATATCGGCGAGTACACATTTCCGTCGCGCTTGAGTTCGATGACCACGAGTTGGTCGCTGTCGGCATCGCGTCCGGTCTCGAAATTGTGGAAGCGGATGTTGAAGTCGATAGTGAGTCGTTCGGTCTTAGCCATGTTGACCAGCGTGATGCGCTCAAACATGTTCTGCACCACTTGGTGCATCGTGCTGAATGGTATGTGCGCCTTCTTCTGCACCAGTTCGGGCACACCCTCGGTGTGTGGTGCCGCTTCGATCGACGGCACCTGTATGCGCTTCTTCTTCGTGCGGCCGTGGTTGTTCTTGTTTTTCACCTCGAGGAATGTGAGGTCGCCGCTCGTGAGGTATGTCCGCACCCTCACCTTCACCCTGCGTGCCCGTTTGTTGTGGTGCATCATGTACATGCTGTGGTCGGGCGTGTCGAAATACGTGGTGCGATAGGGGCACACCCTGTACTGCCCAATTTCTTGCACATAATACTTGCCTTCCACCAGTTTCAGCAGTTCTATGAGCTGACGTTTGGTGGCAACATACTTCGTATCGAGTCGGTTCATCAACTTTATCGACTCCATTTGCTCCAGTGTGATTGGCGGCAGACGGTCGAGGCTTGAACGGATTTGATGGTCAAGGTCGGTTATGTTTGGCATACACATTATTTATATATACGCGACGCGCGCGCATAAATCGCCTACAAATTTATTGCTTTTATTTTATTCAGCCATGCTATTGTCACACTTTTTTGCAGAAAATCCTGCTTTTTGCCACTTGTAACACTGTTTTTCGTACAGATAGGGAGCAAATCACAGCCGTTATTGTGACCATCCACAAACTGCGACGTGGGTATGAAAGACTGATGCTTCGTGGCCGAGAGACCGATGCTTCGTGGCAGAAAGACCGATGATTCATGGCAGAAAGACCGATGATTCGTGGCCGAGAGACCGATGATTCGTGGCCGAAAGACCGATGCTTCGAAGCCGAAAGACCGATGATTCGTGGCAGAAAGACCGATGTAATTTTCCTGCACATCCGCAGTAGTTTTATTGCGCCGATATAGAACTTTTGCCGCGAGTGCGTAGGAATTCTTTAATTTGCGACGCAAATTTATTGTTTTTCCGTGGAAAATTAATAAAACTGCGACGTAAATTTAATAATTTGCGTCGCAAATTAAAGAATTACTCCGCACTCGCAAGGTTTTTACTCCGCACTCGCGGCAAAACTTTCGTGCACTCGCAGCAAAACTTCTGCAAGATTGCCGCCAAGTTTTCGTTAGTTCGCAACAAAACTTCCGTGCACTCGCGGCAAAACACAATCAAACTCGCGCAATTCTCAATATTGAGTCAGATGTGCAACTTAGCCTACCCTCTTTCATCACTTCCATTACTCAAAACAAGTCAATCTGTGCTTTTTTTGCCTTTTCCATCATGTATTTCAGAATAAATTCACTAATTTTGCAGCCGAATAGATGTGGGATGCCCACCGACCCACATGGCCGGCACCCGAATGACCGGCCCACACATTATTATATATATAAAGACAAATCACTAAATAGTAACTAAGATTATGCTAAAAATCATTGTACTGGCAAAGCAGGTGCCCGACACTCACAACGTGGGACCTGAGGCCATGACACCCGAGGGCACAGTCAACCGTGCTGCCCTGCCTGCTGTGTTCAATCCCGAGGACTTGAACGCACTGGAGCAGGCCATCCGTCTGAAAGAAAAGAATCCGGGCTCGACCATCACCATGCTCACCATGGGTCTGCCCAAAGCCACCGAAGTGCTGCGCGAAGGTCTGTATCGCGGTGCCGACTGTGGCATACTGCTCACCGACCGCGCCTTAGGTGGTGCCGACACTTTGGCCACCAGCTACTCGCTGGCTCAGGCTATCAAGAAGATAGGCGACTACGACATCATCCTCTGCGGACGTCAGGCAATCGACGGCGATACAGCACAGGTAGGTCCGCAGGTGGCCGAGAAACTTGGCTTGACACAAATCACTTACACCGAGGAGATACTGGAGTGCGACAAGCATCACATCGTGGCACGCCGCCACATCGACGGTGGTGTCGAGACTGTTGAAGGCCCTATGCCTATCGTAGTGACCGTGAACGGCAGTGCTGCTCCGTGCCGCAGCCGCAACGTGAAGCGCATCATGGCCAACAAGCACACCGAATTTACCGTGTGGGGTGCAGCCGACATCGATGCCGACCCAATGCAGATTGGTAAGGCAGGAAGCCCTACCAACGTGAAGGCAGTGAAGAGCATCGTGTTCAAGGCCAAGGAGTCGAAGACCCTGACCAGCAGCGACGAGGATATTGACAACCTGATGAAAGAACTTATAGAATCAAACACTATCGGATAAATGAATAACGTATTTGTATATTGTGAACTCGAAGGCAACAAGGTTGCCGACGTGAGTTTGGAGCTTTGCACCAAAGGTCGCAAGCTCGCCAACCAACTGGGCGTACAACTGGAAGCCATACTTATCGGCTCAGGTCTCGATGGTGTTGAAAAGCAAGTAATACCTTACGGAGTTGACCGCGTACACGTGTTCGACGACTCACGCCTCTTCCCCTACACCTCGCTGCCACACACATCGGCAGTCGTAAACCTGTTTAAGGAAGAACAACCACAGATATGCCTGCTCGGCGCCACTGTCATCGGCCGCGACCTCGGTCCGCGTGTTTCGTCGGCACTGCATTCAGGACTGACCGCCGACTGCACCCAGCTCGAAATCGACGACTTCGACATGAAGGTGAAGGAAGGCGACCAGTTCGTCGACAAGCACTACGAGAACCAGCTCATGCAGATTCGTCCTGCATTCGGAGGCTCCATCATCGCTACAATCGTCAACCCTGAGCACCGTCCACAGATGGCAACAGTGCGCGACGGAGTGATGAAGAAAGAGATTCTCGACCCCGACTACAAGGGTGAAGTCATCAAGCACGAAGTAGGCAAGTATGTGCCCGAGACCGACTACGTGGTACACGTGCTCGACCGTCACGTCGAGGCAGCCAAGCACAACCTCAAGGGTGCCAGCATCATCGTGGCCGGCGGCTACGGCGTGGGCAGCAAGGAAGGTTTCGACCTCATCTTCCGTCTCGCCAAGGAAATCCACGCCGAGGTAGGTGCCAGCCGTGCAGCTGTCGATGCAGGATGGATCGACCACGACCGTCAGATTGGTCAGACAGGTGTCACCGTACGTCCGAAGGTATATATCGCCTGCGGTATCAGCGGAGCCATCCAGCACATCGCCGGCATGAAGGAGTCGGGCATCATCATCTCGATCAACAACGACCCCAACGCACCAATCAACCAGATTGCCGACTACAACATCTGCGGCAACCTCGAAGACGTTCTGCCAAAACTCATAAAGTATTATAAGAAGAATAATAAGTAAAGCCCCCTCCTTACTCCCCCAAGGGGGAGAGGTAAACAATAAGCTATGAACTCATACACAGACAACCCACAGATAAAGTTCCACATGGAACACCCACTGATGCAGCGCATCGTGGAACTCAAGGAACGCGGCTTCGAGGACAAGGACCAGTATGACTATGCTCCACAGGACTTCGAAGACGCAATGGACAGCTACGACAAGGTGCTCGAAGTGGTAGGCGACATCAATGCCAACGTGATTGCACCCAACGCTGAGGACGTGGACAGCGAGGGACCTCACTGCGCCGACGGACGCGTGACCTACGCTGCCAAGACCTACGAAAACCTCGACGCAACACGCAAGGCAGGCCTCAACGGCATGACCATGCCTCGCCGTTACGAAGGTCTGAACCTGCCTGTGACCGTATATACCGCAGCCAACGAAATCGTCAGTGCAGGCGATGCAGGCTTCGAAAACATATGGTCGCTCCAAGACTGTATCGAAACACTCTACTGCTTCGGCAACGAAGAGCAGCGAAAGAAATACATACCACGCGTTTGTGCAGGCGAAACCATGTCGATGGACCTCACCGAACCCGATGCCGGTTCCGACCTCCAGTCGGTCATGCTGCGTGCAACCTACGACGAGAAGGAAGACTGCTGGCGTCTGAACGGTGTGAAGCGATTCATCACCAACGGCGACAGCGACATTCACCTCGTGCTGGCTCGTAGCGAAGAAGGTACACGCGACGGTCGCGGACTCTCGATGTTCATCTACGACAAGCGCAACGGCGGTGTCAACGTGCGCCGCATCGAAAACAAACTCGGTATCCACGGAAGTCCTACATGCGAACTCACCTACAAGAACGCCAAGGCAGAACTCTGC
>CAMVDC010000119.1 GCA_947166155.1 uncultured Prevotellaceae bacterium
AGGGCATTACGGAAGATAATTTTTTGCTCATTTGAGTTTTAGCGGACAGTAATAAAAGAAAATAAAGCTATAAGCTTGATATCGTAGGCTTTAATAGAAAAGAGCGCACTCACATTTTCGTGAGTGCGCTCTTTATTTTTTGTGAGTACGGTCTTTCTTATTTGCGAGTGCGGTCTTTCAGCCCCGAGAGTGCGCGGTCGCAGCCCCGAGAGTGCGCGGTCGTTTTTTAATATGTATGCAGTTGTTGTGATGTGATTAGTTTCCCACCTCTTCGTCGAGATACAGGAAACGCTTGATGCTCTTCTTTGGGGTCTTCTCAAACTCTTGCTGCATGATCTTGATTCCGGCTATCTGTTCGTAGGCAGGCAGCTCCTGATTGACCTCACGACGTGTCTTGTCGAGTGCCAGACTCAGTTCCTTGGCTGATATACCAGCGGCCTCTGCCTCGTCGTGGTCGGGATATATCAATGCGTAGAGTCGTCCCGACTTCTGAATTACCACGCTTTCGGCCACGAGCATCATGGCATTGAGTTTGTCTTCTATCTCTTCGGGATATATGTTTTGCCCGTTAGGTCCGAGCAACATGTTCTTCGAGCGTCCGCGAATACTGATGGTTCCGTCGGCTTGCATCACTCCGAGGTCGCCTGTGTGATACCATCCGTCGGAATCGATTGCCTCGTTTGTGGCTTGTTCGTTCTTGAAGTAACCGAGCATCACTCCATCGCCCTTCACGAGTATTTCACCCACGATATTGGCAGGGTCTGTACTGTTGATCCGCACTTCCATGCGGTCGATAGCTTTTCCGCAAGTGCCTGGCTGATAGATTGCAAAGTCGGCGTAGGTGATGAGCGGAGCACACTCGGTAGTGCCATAACCCACTGTGTAGCGGAATCCTATATCATGCAGGATGTTTGACACGTCGTCGGATAGTGCAGCTCCACCTATTATTACCTCATAGAATCGTCCGCCAAATGCTTCGGTGAGCTTTTTGCAGATACCATGTTTCACCGTGCGCCCTATGACTGGCAAATGCAGCAATGTGCGTATGCGAATGTCCTGAAGGCGAGGCATCACCATGCGTCGTATCACTTTTTCGATGATGAGTGGTACGCTCACGATGAGTGTGGGCTTCACTTCGGCAAATGCCTTGAAAATAAGGGTAGGGGATAGCTTGGTGAGGAAATATATGTGCATGCTCATGCAGAACTCGCTCAGGATTTCGAATGCAAGTCCGTACATGTGTGCCATAGGTAGAATGCTGACGATGGTGCCGTCGTTAGATATTTTGTCGCCCAGGATGTCGATGCCAAACTGCACGTTGTTCCACAGGTTTTTTTGCGAGAGCATTACGCCTTTCGACTTGCCTGTCGACCCCGATGTGTAGTTGATGATGGCCAGATGGTCGCCTGCGTTGGCTGGATAGTTGATGTCGTCGGGCTTCAATCCGTTGGGATATTTGGCGTTGAAAGCCTCGTTGGCTTGGCGGTGGATGCGTTGGCTGATGTCGGCCACAGAGCCCTCGGCCTTGCATTTTGAGTGTGTGATGCTGTAGTCCGACACATTTATCACTGCTTGCATCTCGGGCAGTTGTGCCGTGAGGTCGTCGGTTCCGAACTCCTTGATTATGTTGTCGCTGGCAAACAAGAGCTTCGACTCCGAGTGTTCCAATATGTTGTAAATCTGCTCAGGCTTGAACTCGTGTAGAATAGGCACTACTACAGCTCCGTATGTTATGGTTGCCATGAATGCCACGGCCCAGTTGGCGCAGTTGCGTCCACACAGGGCTATGTTGTCGCCTGGCTTTATGCCGTTCGATTCGTAGGCAAGATGTATCTTGGCTATCGTGGTAGCGACATCTGAAAAACTGAGCGTCTGGCCTTGATAGTCGGTCAGCGCTGGCTTTCCCCATCCATCGCGTATGGCTCGCTCGATGAGCAAATTGAGGCTTTTGTCGGCTTCGTTGTAGGTTTTCATCTATTATATGTTATGCCTGTTACGTTTTGCAAAGTTAGCAATTATTTACGATTTGACAAGATGGTTTATGATATTTTTTGAGTATATAGCGATTAAAATATCTTTTTGTCGATGATATGTGGCATCAAAGTAATGTTAAACGACATAGATATGTGGCTTAACTTACGCTGTCGCATGCTGTGGTTTCACTCGTTGTTTCGCATGAAACGCCGTGGTTTCCTCCTACTGTATGATGTGTACCTTCGGTGAATCGAGGGCTATGTTGAAGCCTATTCGTGTATTTGAGGCCGGAAGCCGAAGGGTGCGCAGGTTGCGGCAGTGGGCAAATGCATAGTTCCCGATTGCTACGACAGAGTAGGGCAGTGACACGTGGAACAATGTGTAGCACGAATTGAATGCGTTGCTGCCGATATATGTAAGGGTTGGTGGCAGGTCGAGGGATATGAGCCCGTTACATCCGATAAAGGCGCTGTTGGATATACGTTCGAGGCAGGGGTTGAACGCGACGGTATTTAGATGGTAGCAGGCGCGGAACGAAGCGACACCGATGTGTGTGAGATTGCGCGGCAGGGTGATATGTATCAGTCCATTTGCACCAGAGAATGCCGAGTCGGCAAGGGCGGTGAGGTCGGTGTCGTAGAGGTCGATGGTGCTCAGGATGCCATGTGTGCACATGTAGCGAAGGTGGCGGATGTCGAATGCCGATACGTGTCCGTGGAGCACTATGTGTTGTGTGGTGAGTGTCTGACGCGCGGTGAGCACGTGATCGAGCGTACCAGCCTCGGTCAGAGTGATGTCGGTGATTGCCGGCCGGAAGGTGGAATCGGTCACACCGGTAAGCATGAAGTGTTCGGTTGAGTAGCCGTTGAGGTCGTCGAGTGTGTAGTATCCATTATCTTTTCCGCCCCATCCCATGTTGACGTGTACCTTCGTGCCGCGGCATCCGTCGATTAAAAATATGTGAGAATCGTCTTTGTCTTGCTTCTTTCCACGATAGATGATTGGACGTCCGGCCTTGAGTTCGTCGAAAATAAGCTGACGGTAGATGCTGTCCAGTTCGGGTGTATCGAAGCGTTTTCGCTGGAAGATGCTCATGTATCGTGTATATCCGAATTCGCGTTTCAGTGCACTCATGATGTTTCTCAGCTGTGTGCTGCTGCTTTTTTCACCAAAATCGGTGAACGCTGCCACGCCGCAATCGTTTATCAGCTTTGATACAGCCACGATGTCATACTCGCTTGTTTTCTTGTCGGCGGCCTTAAACATATGGTCCCATTCGTATCTGTACTCCTTGTCGGGACTCACGGCGGGATATTTGTAGTAGTTGATGACTTGCGCCATGGCTATAGGTCCGCATCCCGCAGGCTGCCGATTGCGGTTGGTGCCCTTGCTCGATAGCGGGCTGAAGTGGTTGTAGGGGTAGTTCTGTCCCCATTGGGTGGTGATGAGCGGACGGATCGTGGCGGGGAATTTATACTCCGCCTGTGCCCTGCATGTAGTGCTGATAAAGCAGATACATATAGTTGCTATGAGGATTTGTTTCATTGATTTGTGGCTGTTGTGTGGTGAGGATTTGTTTCTGTTTCGGTTGTTTTATATAAATATAATGTGACGTGGCGGTCAGAGTTGCTCGTATTCGAGGGCTGCCCAGATGAAGGGACCTACTCCTTTGGCATCGTTGTCGCGAATGGGTTCAGAGAGGTAATACTCGTAGGAACCGTCACGTCGGCGGTTTTCCTTGACCGATGGTGCTGCTTTCAGCACTTTTTCGCTAAGTCCGGGACCTAATCCTGCGACCGAGCAACAGGTGGTTAGTGATATGAGCCCTTGGTCGTCATGGCGGATGAAATGCTTCACAATGCCTTCGTAGGCTTTGCATCCTGCTTTGCGATACTTGGCACCCACGTATCCCTTGCGGCTGGCTTTCAGGAGTGAGTAGGCAAACATGGCCGAGCATGTGGCTTCGAGGTAGTTGCCTTCACGTAGGGGTGAGTCCATCACCTGATACCACAGGCCTGTTTGCTTGTCTTGCCATGCCACGACGGCAGCAAGGTCTTTCTTCAGTATGTCGATTATCTCCTTCCGACGGCTGTATTCGGTGGGCAGGGCGTCGAGCAACTCAACGAGTGCCATGGTATACCATCCCTGGGCGCGTCCCCAGCAGTGTTGGCTCTGTCCCGTGAGCGCATCGGCCCAAAACATCTCGTGTGTCTCGTCCCATGCATGGCGGTTGAGTTTTGTGGAGGGGTCGAGAGTGCGTCGATAGGTCACAGATACCTGGTCGACTGCATCGTCGTAGATGGTGCGTGCCGAGTCGGGTGGGAGCAACATCGAGGCGGCAAGCACCCGGAACGGAAGGCCCATGAAGATGCCGTCGAGCCACACTTGATAGCTGTAGATTGCTTTGTGCCAATAGACGTGATCGGCCTCGGTGCGCGGTTGATTGTCGAGTTGGCGCATGAGTGTCTGCATGGCTTTCAGCACTTTGGGTTCGGGATTGAGTTGATACATGCGTGCCAGGAAGTGGCCAGTGCGTATGTTGTCGAGGTTATAGTCGCTGTATTTGTATCCGCTAATGCTTCCATCGTCGGCTATCATCGTGTCGACATACATCTGCACATAGTCGCGTATGCGGCTGTTCTCCTTATATTTTATATAGGTGTCGAGCATGCCTTCGAGTTCGATACCCATCACGTAGCTCCATTTGGGCCGGGTTGAGAAATCGAGCAGATAGCTCTTTGGCACTCGAGTCATCTCGCTGTTGGTCATCGAGAGGCTGTAAATGTGGTTTTGCAGAAGTTCATCGCCTGCTTTCTTGTCGGTTGTTTGTGCTTTTACAGACAGTGAAAACGTGAGCGCCAAGGCGGTTGTGGCGATGATGAAATGCTTTGAGTATGTTCGACTTACCACGTGTTTGCTCCAGAAAGGGTTGAGGGGTGGGGTAGTGAGCATGTTGATGTAAGGATAGATTAGCGATTGTGTGTAGTTGCATGATTCACGAAGGGTGTACCCAAGCGAGTACACCCTGCATGATTCGGTTGTTTGCTTTAGGTCGAAGCAAAGGGTAGGGTAGTGTTACTTCACGTACACCTTCTTGCCTTCAACCACGTTTACGCCTTGCTGCAAACTGTTTTGGCGCACTCCGTTGAGGTCGTAAACAGCTCCGTCGGTTGTGCCGGCAGCAGTGCCTGCTATGTTGCGGATGGCAGTTGCATCGTCGCCATGGCGGCTCACGAACTTAGGATTGCTGACTCCTGTGGCTGTAATGTAGCAGCGTGTGGCATAGAATCCGGTAGTTTCGGCCGATACCTCGGCGAAGTTGGCTTCTGCATTGTCGCGCACGTAAATGCCGAATTGTCCGTTTGCCTCAATATGTGTTGTTGCACCTGCAAACTTGATTTTTGCTCCACCCACGCTGAACACGTTGCATGGGTCGGCATCGTAGTGCACAACTGCCTCGTCGACAGCGAGCTTCAGACTCTTGTTTTCGCCTGTGTAGTATAGCAGATATGGGGTGTTAGCCTTCAATCCCTCGGCCTTTACATCTGTAAAGTTGAGGTAATAGGTACCGTTTTCGAGAGTCACACTCTGCAACTTTTCAAGTCGGCACGACTGTCCGAACGTCGTGTTGAGCTCGTCGGCTGTCATGTCGAATGGTACGCACAGGGTGTTCCATCCTGTGTAGACGTTGCGATACATCGTGATGTTGCGTGTCTGGCCATCATACTGTGCCACTTTAGTTCCGCTCACACTGCTCAGGTAGAGCGCTTTACTTTGTGCCATTGCTGAAAGGCTGAGCATCATGCACCCAGCTGCAACCAATAGGTTTCGTGTAATTTTTTTCATGTTAGTCCTTTCTCTTAAAGTTATGTTTACTTCTGTTTTGTTCTTTTCTTTGGTTTGTATGTCGGATTTTGATGGTTATATGTCATAAATTCACCGATTTATGTGTCGGTACTCATTGGCGCGTCTGCCTGAAAAGCTCTGCACAGGCATCCTCGAGCAACTCTATGACGAGCTCAAAACCTCGTTCGCCGCCATAGTAAGGGTCGGGCACATGATCGGCCGAGTGATGTGTGAGGTAGTCGGTCATACGTACGATTTTTGCCTGTGCCTCGAGTGTGGGAGCCATTCGGTTGAGCCGCGACACATTGTCTTCGTCCATTGCCACTACGATATCGAAGTCCGTGAAGTCGTATTCGCGCATGGGTCGCGACCGATGAGTTATGTTGTATCCGTGCTTCCGTGCATGCCGTTGCATGCGTTCGTCGGCTGGTTCGCCAGCATGAAAACCTATAAGTCCTGCCGAGTCGACCATGTATTCGTCCTCTGCGCCATGTTGTTCGACGATATGCTTAAAGATAGTTTCAGCCATTGGACTTCGGCAGATGTTGCCCAGGCATATGAAAAGTATCTTTGTCATTTGTCGTTGTTTGATTGATTTGCGCGTTCGGTTGGTCGGTTTGTGTGCTGGTTTCACATTACATGCGAGTTGTATTTACGTCGCATTCATGTTGGTTTCACATCGCAAATATACAACTTTTATTTTACACTGCAACATTTTTTTCATACCTTTTATAAAATATGTAGCATTATCCGCATGTTTTTTTGTCAAATAGAACGTCGGGATGATAAAAAGCAAATATGTGTGTGTTTGGGTATAATCAGTGTTATGTTTAATTAACTATATAGACATTCCCCTATGACTGTATGGAAACTGTGATGTTTGGAAGTTGAAAGGAACAAGAATATGTGGGTTTGTTATATGGTTCTGATGTTTGATGACTTATGTTTTAATGCTTATGCTGCATGGTCATTGTGGTGAAATAAATAAATAGATATGATTCTGTAGCACGGATCGTTTGATTGACGATTTATGATTTAATGCTTATGCTGCATGGTCATTGTGGTGAAATAAATAAATAGATAAGATTCTGTAGCACGGATCGTTTGATTGACGATTTATGATTATAAGTGTCTGCTGGACGATTATTCAGGTTGAATGATAATTAAGATTTGTGTCTGGCGATCAGTTACTGTGTTTGTCGATTAACAAATGCATGTGAATCCTGCACGATTATACAGGTCGCGTGTTTAATAAGACGCGTCGAAATAGCGCTGTTTTGATAGTTGTCGATAATTGCGTATATATTCTGTTAGATAAAAAATGATTGACAATCGATATGGTAAAATACTTATGTAAGCCAACTGACACAAAACGTAAGAGCTTTAGTGTGCTGTCATCCCTCTTGATACGAGTGAATATTGATATTACTCAGCACTTTACATCGCCATTAATTTCTATTGATACTTTAAGATTTTATAAGCTCTATCTTCGAATTATGTTTAATTGAATGAAGCCATAATACATTAAATAGTCACATGAACATCTGATGAAATAGTAAAAAAGAAATATCAAAAGTTACATTTTTAACCTAAAGAAAATGACCTCACGATTTGCCGGATTTCTATAAATTTATATCAAACTTTTGCTGAACTTATAGCGGAATTTACCTGCGCGTCTACGAGTATTTTGTCGCGCATATATAGGAATTCTTTAATTTGCGACGCAAATTTAATAATTTTCCACCGAAAATTAATAAAACTGCGACGTAAATTTAATAATTTGCGACGCAAATTAAAGAATTAGTACGCACTCGCAAGGTTTTTCTCGTGCATGCGCAGGTAAATTAGTGCGTGCTCGCAAGGTTTTTCTTCAGTGTGTGTTGACCGATGCAGATATTGATGCTTAATATGTCTTTCGTTTGTGTGGCCTCATGTTGCATGATGTTTTAAGGAAATAGATATATTCATTCGTTAAAAATAATATCTGTAATCCGAAAAACATATATATGATTTGAAATGAAATGACACGAAAAGTAGGTTTCAGGCACGTATTCCCTACCCTTTCGTTTGGCCATGATGAATGTTTTTCCTATCTTTGCAAGGTGGAAGCAAACTGGTGTGCGAGATGATACATTTATTGACTAAAGTGGATTTTATACACCTTATTTATATATATAATAGCAGACGAAGTGAATGTGTGATATGTGGGTTGAACATACCTAAAAGGTGAGTTGAACATACCTGAAAGGTGGGTTGAACATACCTAAAAGGTGAATTGAACATACTAAATGTAGATACGAACTGAAATATAATAGGAAATTGACTTATGACAGAATTTGAAAAGATGCGTAGTGAGGAGTTCTACACCTACTACGACCCCGAAGTGTATGCGAGTGTGATGAGGGCGAACCAACTTTGTGCTAAGCTTCAGAGCCTCACTATCCCCCACCC
>CAMVDC010000120.1 GCA_947166155.1 uncultured Prevotellaceae bacterium
GTACCGGCGCTTTTCAGGGCCTGCTCCAGACCATCAAGGCTCATCAGAGCTTCATCATATGGCCGAAGTGTGGAGGGCTGATGCCAGGAGGTTGTCGATGAGGTACTGCATCATGTGGAGGTCGGCAGTCATGGTCAGACCGTCAGGAGCACTGACTTGCAACCGGATATCGGCATCCATCCGTCGCGACATCTTGCGCATGGTTCGCTCGGCGTATTGCGCCAGCAACTTGACCTCGAAACTGTGGCTCTTGAACGGCACGGCTGCCACTCCGCGCGAAGCACATTGAGCCAGCAGGGTGTATATGTCCTTGTAGTAGCTCACGAGTTCGTTGAGGGTTGTCAGCTGCTGAGGTGTGAGCGGCGTGTCGTCGGTGTGTTCCTGCTGTGCAGTGCTCAGAATCTGTCGTATTCGGCTCGGATAGTACATCGTTTCGTGTTTTATGGCCGAGAGGCTTCCGTCGAGCACCATGTTCTGCACATGTATATTCTGTTCTTCATGAAGGGCGCGCTGTCGCTCATCGTCCTTGAGAATGATGGCATTGCGTCGGTCCTCCATCCTGATGTTTGAGTAGTAGATATATGTTGCCAGATGCTGTGTGATGAGTCGTATCAGTTCTGCATCGGCATGTGATAGTGTCGAGTCGGTCAAGGTGATAGCCATGACACCCACCGCCTCGTCGTCGGTAGGCACGGTGAGTGGTAGGAATCGCATGCGGCGGTCGGCTTGCAGGGTGATTTCCTGACGGCTGGCAAGCACCTGCGCCATGAGTGCCTTCATAGCCGTGGTGGTAGCGGGGACGGTAGCATCGGGCACTTCGGATGCATGTATGTCGCTTTGGCGGTAGCGGCTGGTTTTCACTGTGATGTCGTGCAGGAGCCCATCATCGCCACGAATGCCGATAGAGAGCGAGTGAATGGGGCGTATGTCGTCGATAGCTTCAAACACCATCTGAGCAATGTCGGGATGATTGCCTGCAAAGAGTTTGCGGTTGAACTGCATGAGCTGCCGCATGTTGAATGTGGGCAGCAGGTTGATGCGGTAGTAGATGATGATAAATGCCATGATGCCAGCCACGACCAAGAGTATGGCCAGAATGATGAGTGTCTGTCGCGTGATGTTGGCACGACGTATTGAGTCGGATATCTCGGCCAGCGAGGTGTCGTGTGTCACGAGCTTGTAGAGGCGGAAATACGACTCGTTGTTGTAGCGATACACGTTCCATTGCTTCAGTGCCAATGCAGCGATGGCAGCCTCGTTGCGCACATCGAGAATGATGTTGTAGTCGGTATCGAAGTGCGAGTTCCACAACAGGATGTCGGTATATTGTCCCTGCGGACGCAGCGACATGAGGAGTTCTCCGTCGGGATTTGTGGCAAGATAGTGATCGTTGAGCCGGGCAATAGCCGAGTCGGCATACGTGAGCGCCTTGTCGTAAAGTCCGTCAACATTGGCGAAATATACTGAGTCGGCATATTGCGAAGCCTTGACAAGCGATGCATCGGCTGCTGCACTGCACCACATGGTCATCATGAAGGTGATGAGTGTCACAACGTTGCGCACCACCCCGCGCGGCAGGCGGAAGTAGAAACGGCTTCCCTGCCCCACCCTGCTTTCGATGTTGAACATGCAGACAGAGAACACCGCGTTGGTCTTGCGATACTTGTCGATTATGCTCTTGCAGTTCATGAGTCCGAACCCGAATCCCTTCTGCGACTGCATGCCGTCGGATGCGGTCGAGGTGCCAATGCGCGATGAGTCGTAGACTTTTTCGTTGCATATAGTGTTGATATCCTCGGCCGAAAGTCCGCGTCCGGTATCGAATACCGATATCTCGACATATTGGTCGGTTGTGTCGACGTTCACTCCCACGTGTCCTCCCCGGGGTGTGTATTTACGCGCATTGTCGAGCAGTGTGTTTATCATAAACATGGTGAGGGCGCGGTCGGCCTTCACTACCGCATCGGTGGGTGTGAGGTGGAGCGTCAGTCCTTTGTTTGTGAATGTCTTTTCGCTCTTGGCCAGGGTGTCGAGCAGTGGTTGCAGCGGGAAGTTCTCTATATTGAGGCTCACTATTCCCTGACGTATCTTTATCCAGTGCGACAGCACGTCGTTGTATAGGCATATACGGTCGATGAGTTGTCGCAGGTAATCCACGCGTTCGGCCTTCACCTCGGCACTCTCGTTGGCGGTGCTCAGTTTGTTGAGTTCGTTCACCGCGCGGTCGAGGAACGGCATGATGCTGTACACGAGTGCAAGGCTTGTCGACTTGTCGATATAGCTGCGCTTGTTTTCTGCTATGTGTTGCTCGTGCAGGTAGGTCTCGCTGTCGATTTTCTTTTCCTCTTCCTCCATCGAGGAATAAATGCGCTCGTTGTCCTCCATCCACTTGTTGAACGAGTCTTCCACCGCTTTCATATCGCTGTCGTAGCTCTGCTCCGACTTGCGTTTCATGTGTTTTATGGCAAAATAGAATGCAAGCGAAAGCACCACCGATATCATCACCACCAGCACTATGAGCATGTTCTGGCTACTGCGCTCCTGTTCGAGCATTGCCACCTGGTGCTCGAGTTGACGGTCCTGACGCGTGGCATCGAGGATGTCGAGGTATATGTTGCGGTTGTAGTCCGACTGCCGCTTCATACCCATGCTGCTGTAGATCATACTCAAGTGCTCGCGTATGGTGGCTATCCACTCCCATGCACAGTTCATGTAGCCTTGCTCCATCCACCGCATCTCGGTCGATTCCTCGTCGTGATACGAGCTGTAGGGCATGAGGAACTCGACCTCGTTGCCATACACGTGGCTGTGTTGTATGTTTACAAACTCGAGGGCCTTGGTGGCCGTGTCGAGCGCCACTTCGGGCATATTGGCGTGGAGGTAGTAATCAGAAATGGTGAGGTATGTGAGTGCGCGGCTGTAGATTGAGCCGTAAGCCCTGAAGAGCCACAAAGCACGCTGAGCCATGGCAAGCGAGAAGGGGGATATGGAATCGGGGCTTTCACCCGAGTTGTTTATCATGTTTTGCGACATGCGTTGCATGGTGACTGCCTGCATATACACCAGGTTGGCACGTCGCGACACCTCGATGGCACTCTCGAGGTCGCCAGTCAGGGTGTAGTATCGTGCCAGCTGTGCGGGGTCGTGGTCGAGCATGCTCATATCGGCAGCCACGGCTTTCAACTCGGCAGCCCCAAGGCTGTCCTGCATAATGTAGTTGTAGTAAGCCGATGATGCCATGTGGAACTCGCTGCGCGCATACCTGAGCAGTCGTTGCTGCTGAGGTGTGAGGTCGGTGAGGTCTTCGTCGGCAATGCGTCGCAGCTTCTGTTCGGCATCGCTGCGGTAGTCGTAGAATGCTTCGTTAAGGCCTGTCACATGACATATCTTCATCAACCCCACATCGGCCACAGCCTTGGTCAGCATACTGGTAGTGAGGTCGTAGGCGTGATGGTACAGTGTGCTTGCACTGTCGTAATCCATGGCCATATATTGCACGAAAGCAAGGTTGAGGTATGCCTCGGCTCGTCCCTCCGTATATTCGGCAGAGAGGTCGAATGCCTGTTGTGAATAGCGCAGGGTGGTATCGAGCGACTGGTAGCGGGTGTGATAAGCCAACGTGTTGAGCGAATCGACTGAGCGACACACTTCTGTATGCGCACCATCGCGGCATGATGGCATGCCTATGATACACACCACCACACACAACACCGAAAGCACTATGCTCTTAGTGTTGACGATATACCTTGCGTACTTCACTATATCCATTATCATACGTTATTTTCTGTATCACTATGCGTTGTTGCTCGGGGCCGCTCACCTGCTGTCCGTTCACATTGTAGTATGTCACCGACTTGATGCGGCCTCCGGCTCGGGTCGGTGTGTTGTTGATGGCACTCGCCTGATTGTAGTCGGGCATACGCTCCACGACTGCCGTGTGGGTGTTGGTAGAGTTGGGATTGCCTATAGTGATGCGGTCAAACAGTGCCACGTTGTTGCTTCCGTCGGGATAGCGTCCGAACGACTGCCAACGAGCCTGTGCCTGATAGTAGAAGCGGTCGCTCCACGACTCGTCGGCAGCAGTGATGCTCACAAATGCGCTGTCGGTGTTTGCAAGCTTGAAGCTTGTGTGTAACTCGCTCATCGGCTCGCTACTGTCGCACCACACGATGCGGAATCCATGTGGAGGAACGATGGTGTTACCGCTGTTGGGTATCTGATATTTCAGCGGCTGCTGCGGCTTGTCGCTCAGATACATGCCTGCAATGTCGATGGGGTCGGACGTCGTGTTGTAGAGTTCCACCCAGTCGCCTTTCTTGAAGTACTCGTCGACATATATATCGTTGGCAGAGCTTACCTCGTTGATGCGTATTGGCGGAACACCTGCCCTGATGCGCCCTGATGCGGTGGTGATGGAGTCGAACACGGCCTTCACGTCGTATGTGCCTTGCTTCAGCATTGTGGTAAACTGAATGACAGAATCGGTCGATACGGTGTCGGTCCCCACCACCCATGCCTTGAAGCTGTAGCCGGCAGGCGCCGAGGCGGTCAGTGTGAATGGGGGGAACATCTGTCCGTCGAAGTGGCTGGTTGGTATTTCCTGATTGTTGAGTTTCAGACGTGCATGTGGTGTGTTGGCTCCGAGTGTCATCACATAGGGTTGAGGCAGTGAAAGCGCGGTTCGCAGGGTGTTCATTGCCGACTTGTAGTGCCCATTGCGGTCGGTGAGTGTGGCGATGAGGCGGTCGCGACGTGTGGTGACGGTGTGGCCTTCCAGTGCAAGTGCGGGTGCAACTCGGGCTGTGATGGCATTGATCAAGGGCACACATCGATTGGGCAGGAACACGCTGCCGCCTACGATGCAATATGCATCGACAAACTGACGGCGGAAGGGCTCGTACTTCATCATGTTCTTGAATATGGTGCACAACTTGCTGCTCTTCGACATCACTTGCGACAGCATATCAGTGGCGCCGAAACAGCCATCGAGGTCGAGCACCACGATGTGTATCTTTCCGTCGTCGGTGCGGGCACTGAATCCCTTTATGTTCTTCAATCCTGCGCGCAGCCAATCCAGGTTGCCCATGTAGGTCTCGGCTGCCATGTAGTTGCAGTATTCGTCGACATCCACCACGCGGCATATATTGTTCCACACGGCGGTATCAGTGGGATACGCACCGATTTCGTGACAGAGGGCCATCCAGCGATTGACCTTTTTTGCATCGCCGGCCTTCATGGTCAGTTCGTCCTCCCACTGGTCGATTTCCTCGTCACCGATGCCGTAGTTGCTATACGCATACTTGCGGTTGCTGACCTCGCGCAGGTTGAGCATACCGAGGTATCGGCCGTTGATGAACACATGCGAGGGCTGGTAAGCTTGGCAATCGAGGTAGAGGCCGCTGGTGCGAATCATTTCCTGAAGGGCGGCATCCCAGAAACGCTCATACTGGTCTTGTCCGCCATTGCGCACCAGCAGGTGCTTCTGCTTGGTGAAGGGTTTACTGTCGAATATGTCGGCCGTGAAGTAGTTCTCACCATCGCTCAGGCGGTCGGCCTTGAGTTTGAACGACGACTTATACTCCCAGTAATCATCGCCGGCGTTGAATCGTGTCCAGCCGCCAAATATCGAGAAGTTGGCGCCCTGATTGAGCATGGAGCGATACACGTTGCACTCGCTGTTGGGTACCAGATACTCCACATTCACAGGTCGTTCCCAATCCATATTCTGATTGGCGGGGGTCTTCGAGTTGTTCCATGTGCGTCCGTTCGTACCTCGCACATACAGACCTATCGTGTTGTCGAAGAAGTTTTTTGGATTTGAGTTGACACACAACACGGGCAGATAATATCCGCGGTCGTTGAGGATGAAGGTGCGAGTGACGACCGGGCTGTTGAGACACCCGCTGCGGCTGAGCATGAAGCGATATACGGTCGTTGTGCTGACCGAGAAACGCCCGTCGACCGACACGGAACTGACCCCGGCCATTGGGGTGGAACCATCGGTGGTGTAGTAGAGAGTTTCGCCGTCGGGGATTGCTACAGAAAACTGGAATGGCTCGGTAAACACCTGCCCGTCGGTATCCACCACGGGGGCATCGAGCCTCACCGTGGAAAAACGGCTCGAGGTGTTGGTGGCAGCAGGTGTGGGTTGTGATGTATATCCCCATTCGCTGCCTCCGTCGGTGGTGCGCGCCCACGAGCAACGAGCTATAGCGGCAGGATAACTGACGGCATCGATCAGTGAGCCGTTGGTGGCGAGCAATTCGAGAAGTCCGCCATCGGGATCGAGTTTGTATCTCACCTGTTGTGCAGCTCCACTTCCGAAATATCCGTCAGCACTGTTGTGGTCGAACCAAAGGTTGAGAAATCCACCCGCTTGCACAGTGCCATGAGTGGAAGAAAGCCGGTGGACACTCACGACGCCTTCCGAGTCGGTGTGTCGCAACTGCATACCTACAAGCGACTGAGCAGAGCTGCCAGCATTATACAATTCTATCCATCCACCATAGTTGAACGATGGATCGATATATGCATCGATGTTTGCAACCTCTACCTCATTTATCAGCAGTCTGGATGTCTGCTGTCCACTCATAGGCAACGCTTGCACCATCAGTGCTGCAAGAAGCAGTTTGCCGAGCCTTCTCTTGTTTGTTCTCATCCTTTCAGTCTTTAATAAGTTTACTCTTTATATATTTTGCTCTTTTTATTTAGCTCTTTATATATAGAGTCTGATTTTATCAGAAAGACTGCATCTACTTCACGATTTTACCAACTTTTATCTTGTCGCCCGAATCGTCGACCTCGAAGAAGACGGGTATCCTGACGTAAGCCCCGGTACTGCTATCGTGGGAGTGGCAACACAGCAGCAAGCGGCCGTCGAACGTGCGGAACAACATGCCATGACCGTAGTTGGGAGGAGTGATAGGCTCTGGCTCCTGCACCCAGGGACCGTCGAGGGTGCCACTGGTGGAGTAAGCCACGCCCTGAGTGTAATCCTTAAATACCCAACTTGTCCACAGCATGCCAATTTTGCCAGTCTTGGTGCGGAAGACGAAGGGGCCGTCGGTCACCTTGTTGGGGATGATGCTGCCATCATCGTCGCGCTCACGGCTCCAGGGCGAATCGAAGGCACGGAACAAAAGTTTGCGAGTACCATCGACCGTACCGCTCAAGTCGGGTTTCAACTCAATCTTCTCGACGGTGCCGTTCCAGTTCTGCAACCACTCATGACAGAAAATCATATATGGCTTGCCATCGCTGTCGACCCAGAAGTTGGCATCGAGCGTAGGTTGGTTGGCTGGCAGGTATGTAGGGTCGGCCATCGGGGTGTAAGGACCGTCGGGGCTATCGCTCACCAACACATGACAGGCGCGACGCTCGATCACATTACCCTTCAACGTGTCGATTTTCACACTTTGATTGGTGAAAGTTCCAAAATAGTAGTACTTGCCCTTATACTTATGCAACTCGGCAGCCCATATCATGGGGCGGGCACCCATCCACGAATTAGCATCCGGCCGGGCCACCGAATAGGGACCATCCCATAGTTTCAGGTCGCGGCTCTTCCACATCATGCCGCCGGTACCGGTCATATAATATGTCTGAGTAGCCTCGTCGGCCAACACAAACGGGTCACTCAATCGGATGGATTCGGTAGGCACACCTGTGCGTACACGTCCCTGCCCCCGGCCCTGAGCATTGCATGCAAGCACGGCCGACAGCATCATAAAGAACGAAATCAGTGTCTTCATATCAAATATCATATTTTAATGGTTAATAATATACTTACACCTTATTTATATATATAGAGAGAGTCTTTAATATATTATAGAACGTTGCAAAACGTGTCGCCGACACGAATTGACCATGCAAACTTACGCAAAAAAAACGATATAGACACCCACAAATACCAAAAAACATGCAACAAAACTAAATTCAGCATACATTATCCCCACAATACGTCATGACACATTACACCGACGCATCGGCACAAACAGTGCTAAAACTGCTGCAATATCGTCAACTCTAAGGAGCAGACGAGGATGCTGTCTGCGCACACAACAAAATAAAAAAGCAAAAATATGATTTTTTTACGCAAAATGTTTGGCTAATTAAAAATAAAGACCTACATTTGCAGTCCCTCACCCAAACATACGGGATACATGAGGGGTATTAATATTATTAAGGTGTAAAAACCTTGACAAGAAAACATACTACATCAATGTGGAGGAAACGCCCCACCCCCTG
>CAMVDC010000121.1 GCA_947166155.1 uncultured Prevotellaceae bacterium
ATAACAAGCACATTAGTTTAAGTAATTTTTGTTTCATTGTTTCCTGTTGGTGTTTCCTTCAGGCTCGTGAGAAACGGGTTTGGTTGTTCGTTGTAAGTGGGTTGGGGTAGGCACAAAAGAAAGGTGTGAGCCTGAAGATGCCCATTCTCTGCATGTAGGTCCTGAACTTACCCGTAGTGATAGAATAGATTTACAGCTCACACCTCCGACGGTATATGCGGATACAGTATGGGCTGTATACATATAATCATCAGAGTGGAGCGGTTACGTTTCTTTATCACTACGGAATAGCTCTTAGGTCTCCGGGTTGGTTTCCTTCATTTTGCGAATTGTTCAGGTTCACATGCAGGAAATAAAGCGTACACGCTTCCGATTATGTCTGTCGGGCTGCGGGCCGACCGCCGCGTGGGGGTGAGAACGTACAACTGTGCACACTCGTCACGTATTTTCGACTGCAAAGTTACATATAAATATAATAAGGTGCAAATTATTTGTGGGAAAAGTGGGTTGTCGTCGCATTATTCGGTGTGAGGGATGGTGGATTGGCACCCGATAAAGTGGATTTGATTGCATGGCAAAAATAATCGTGCGACATGACATAAAATGTTGCGTCAATATAGAAGTTTTGCCGCGCGTATATAGAACTTTTGCCGCGAGTGCGTAGGAATTCTTTAATTTGCGACGCAAATTATTAAATTTACGTCGCAGTTTTATTAATTTTCGGTGGAAAAACAATAAATTTGCGTCGCAAATTAAAGAATTAGTCCGCACTCGCAGCAAAACTTCTGCGCACTCGCAGGCAAATTACTCCGCACTCGCAGGGAAACTTCTCAGCACTCGCAGCGAAACTTGCGTGTGGTAGGAGGTGGATTAACATGCGAAACTTGTTCTTGTTTTAACATGCGATTGGCGTGAATTAAGCACTAATAGTGCATTTTCTTTGTAATTTGTTTTGTCCGAATGACATTTATTATTATCTTTGCAGCACAAAGAGTAATAACCTCCCCTAACCCCTCCCAAGGAGGGGGACAGACCATCCGGGGAGAAGACCCCCTCCCCCTGCGGGTACTCCCCCTTTCAGGTGGGAGAGTCCATCCGGAAGGAAATGGATAAATAGGAAATGAATAAATAGAAATAAATAGTAAATAGTAAATCGTCAAATAGTAAATAAGATTATGTTGAAACAACTGACAGCTGCCTGTATGGGCTTGATGCTTACCCTCTCGGCCAATGCGCAGAAGGAAGCCACGGTGAGTCTGAGACCCTCGGATGCCAAAGAGAAGATAAACAAGGAAATCTACGGACAGTTTGCCGAGCACCTCGGTACGTGTATCTATGGCGGCCTATGGGTCGGCAAGGATTCCGACATACCCAACACTCAGGGCTATCGCAACGACGTGTTGCAGGCGCTGAAGGACATAAAAGTGCCGGTGATGCGATGGCCGGGCGGATGCTTTGCCGATGAATATCACTGGATGGACGGCATCGGACCACAGGAGAACCGTCCGCGCATGGTGAACAACAACTGGGGCGGAACGGTGGAGGACAACAGCTTTGGTACTCACGAGTTCCTCAACCTGTGTGAACTCATCGGCTGTGAGCCCTATGTGAGCATGAACGTGGGTAGCGGTACGGTCGAGGAAGCTGCCAAGTGGGTGGAGTATATGACTGCCAAGGATGGCCCGATGGCCAAGCTGAGGAAGCAGAACGGCCGTGAAGAACCATGGAAGGTGAAGTATATCGGTGTGGGTAACGAGAGCTGGGGATGTGGTGGCAACATGCGTCCCGAATACTACAGCGACCTCTATCGCCGCTATCAGACCTACTGCCGCGAGTATGACGGCAACCGTCTGTATAAGGTGGCATCGGGCGCAAGCGACTACGACTACAACTGGACGGAGACACTGATGAAGCAAGTGGGAAACCAGATGAAGGGCCTCTCGCTGCACTACTACACATGCTACACCTGGAGCGGCTCGAAGGGTAAGGCCACCCAGTTCAATGCCGACCAATACTATTGGACCATAGCCAAGTGTGGAGTGGGAGTTGAGGAAGTGCTGCAGAAGCAGATTGCCATCATGGACAAGTATGACGCACGCGGCAATATCGACCTGTTGCTCGACGAGTGGGGCACATGGTGGGACGAAGAGCCGGGCAGCATACGCGGACACCTGTATCAGCAAAACACTATGCGCGACGCCATGGTGGCTGCCTTCTCGCTCAACACATTCCATCAGTACACCAAGCGCCTGAAGATGTGCAACATTGCACAGATAGCCAACGTGCTGCAGAGCATGGTGCTGACCAAGGGTAACCAGATGGTGCTGACCCCTACATACTATGTGTTTAAGATGTATGTGCCCAACATGGAGGCCGTCAACATACCACTGAAGGTGACCTGCGACACATTTGAGGCCGAGAACGAGCAGCGCAACTCGCCACGCCGTGTGAGCCCCTACGTGAGCTGCTCGGCATCGCGCATGGCCGACGGAACCGTGAACATCAACCTGGCAAATGCCGACCTGAGCAATGCACGCAAGGTGACCATCGACCTCGGAGGCGTGAAGGGCAAGGTGCAGAACGCACAGGTGCTCACTGCTCAGAACATACAAGACTACAACGACTTCGGCAAGGCAGAGAAGGTGCATCCAGCCACATTCAGCGGAGCAACCATCGACCGCCAAGGCAACCTGGTGGTCGAGATGCCAAAGATGTCGGTAGTGTGCCTGCAAGTGAAGTAAAAGGGTGGGGGCTCTCCCCCCTTACCTTTCATAAGGGAGTGGAGCTCTCCTCTCCCTATATATATAATTCAACTTTCGCAAGTTCCACTTGCTTCAGTTTCAAGGAATAGAAAGGAATGGAAGAGAAGTTATCGCTCGCTTTGTTCGCTCAGGAAGTTAAAAGGACGAATGATACTACTGGTAGGTATCGTCCCTTTAACTCCCCTTTAACTCCCCTTTAACTCCTCTGTAACTTCTTATAACTGACATGCGAAACTTGTATATATAATATAATAAGGTGTAAAGAACATAAATACAGAAATGAAACGCACAGGAATGACATTGTTGCTTTTGAGCCTCGTGTTGCCACTGCTCATAGCAATGAAACCCGAAACTCCCGATACGACAGCCAAGAAGTATCCCGAGATAAAGTTTGACAAGACCACGATCGACTTCGGAACATTCTCGCAAGACGAGACCCTCCACTCGTGTGTCTTCAAGTTTACCAATACCGGTAAGGCCAAGCTCGTGATCAACTACGTGAGCACATCGTGTGGCTGCACCGTGGCCGACTACCCGAAGGACTACATAAGCCCCGGCGGAACCGGCGAGATAAAGGTGACCTACGACAGCAAAGGCAAACTGCCAGGCCCCTTCATGAAGGCAATCACCATCTACACCAACTGCAAGGACGACATGTCGCGCGTGTTTATCAAGGGTGAGATGAGCGATGTGAAGAAAGAAGACCTGAAGAAGTAAATAACAATACAGAAATATGGCTACCACTCCGCCTAAAAGCATGCAGATAACGATGGCTACCGACTCGTTTATCGACAGGCAGCCGTGCGACTCGACGGTGAAATACCCGTTCGACCCCGCATCATTGACATTCGCCCCAGGCGGTGCACCACACCACCTGATGGTACGTCTCGGCAATGAGTCGCTCACGTTTGACGAGTGTATAGAACTCTTCGATGCAATACGCACCCGACTGCGTGAACAGGGAGTGAAGCCCACCGACGAACTCGACATACAGTACTGCTGCATAATGTCGGAAGCAGGTGCCACCAAGGCCCAATTCATCTTCACATACCCAGTATGACAAACACCCACATGCTCGACGGAATGAGCATCAACTCGGTAACATTGGGATGCAAACTCAACTTTGCCGAGACGGCCACAATAGTAGAACAGCTTTGCCAACACGGAGCCCGAAAGGCACGTGTGGGCGAAGCTGCCGATATTTGTGTGGTCAACACTTGTGCCGTGACTCAAACGGCAGAAGCGAAATGCAGGCAAGCCATACATAAGGCTGTGCGCAAGAACCCCGGAGCCATAGTGGCTGTGACCGGATGCTATGCCGAACTGGCAGCCAAATCGATAGAGGAAATAGAGGGAGTGAGCATCGTGGTGGGTGCAAAAATGCGCGAAGAACTGGTAGGCAAGATACTGGAGTCGGTGCAACAGCAACCAGATGCTTCGGCTCATACCGACAACCACAATGCCACGTTCTTCCCATCATGCTCGCGAGGCGACCGCACACGCTACTTCCTCAAGGTGCAAGACGGATGCAACAACTACTGCACATACTGCACCATACCAATAGCTCGCGGACGCAGCCGCAACGGAAGCATCAGCTCGATTGTGGAACAAGCACGGCAGGTGGCCGACAGCGGCGGACGCGAGATAGTGATAACGGGAGTGAACATAGGCGATTTCGGCCGTAGCACCGGCGAGCACTTCATCGACTTGATACGAGAACTCGATAAGGTGACAGGAATCGAGCGGTATCGCATTTCGAGCATAGAGCCCGACCTGCTCACCGACGAGATTATCGACTTCTGTGCCGGCTCGCGTGCCTTTATGCCACACTTCCACATACCGCTGCAAAGTGGTAGCGACGAGGTGCTGCGACTCATGCACCGACACTACGACACCAACCTGTTCCGTTCGCGCATCAACCGCATCAAGAGCGTAATGCCACATGCATTCATCGGGGTCGATGTGATGGCAGGTTCGCGAGGCGAGACACCTCAGTGCTTCGACGATGCATACCGATTTATCGAAAGCCTCGACATCACTCAGCTGCATGTGTTCACATACTCCGAACGCCCCGGTACCAAAGCACTTGAGATACCCTATGTAGTGACTGCCGCCGAGCGTCATGCACGCACCCAGCAACTCATCGGCCTCAGCAACCAACGACTGCAGCAATTCTATACCGACCACATCGGCAGCGAAGCCAAAGTGCTGGTCGAACATTCGCTGCGGCACCGACCGGTCGTTGGGTTCACAGAAAACTACATACGAGTGGAACTGCCTCAACAAGCCACCACGATGGCAGGGCAGATAGTAAAGGTAAGACTCGGAGAATACAACGACAACCACGACGCGCTATGCTCAGACTTGCTATCGTAATACTCAACTGGAACGGCTGCGACATGATGCGTCGGTTCCTGCCCACAGTGCTCCGTTGCTCACAAGGCGACGGGGTAGAGGTCATCGTGGCCGACAATGCATCGACCGACGATTCTGTCGAGATGTTGCGAAGCGAGTTTCCCGACGTGAGAATCATTCAGCTCGACCAAAACTACGGATTCGCTGAAGGCTACAACCGGGCATTGAAGCAAGTGGAGGCACAATACTACATGTTGCTCAACAGCGATGTCGAGATACGGCAGACCGACTGGTTGCAACCTATGCTGAAATACCTCGACAGCCATACAGACACAGCTGCATGCCAGCCAAAACTGCTGAAGTACCCCGACGGGAAAGAGTTTGAGTATGCAGGTGCGGCAGGTGGATTTATCGATCGATGGGGCTATCCCTATTGTCGCGGACGCGTGTTGCAAACCGTGGAGACCGACCGCGGGCAATATGACGAACCGACCACTGAAGGACGCACACTCACCCCACTGCATTGGGCCACAGGTGCTGCACTCATGATAAGAAGCGATGCATACTGGCAGGCAGGCGGACTTGACGGTCGTTTCTTCTGCCACATGGAGGAAATCGACCTCTGTTGGCGACTGCGTATCGAGGGTTGGAAGATAGTGTGCGTGACCGAATCGACCGCCTACCATCTGGGAGGTGCAACGCTGGCGCAGGGCAATCCGCGCAAGACGATGCTCAACTTCCGCAACAACCGCCTGATGCTCTATAAGAATCTGCCGCAGAGCGACCTGCACCGAGTGCTGAATGTGCGCATGTGGCTCGATGTGCTTGCAGCCCTACAGTTCCTGCTCAAGGGCGATGTGGCCAATATGAAGGCAGTGAGAGAAGCATATAAGCAATATAAAAGTATGCGTCCATCCTATGTGGATGAACGCACACGCATACAAAGTAAACGTAGGGTGAGTGATGTGCCCGACCTCGTGCCACGCTCCATCTTATGGCAATACTATGTGAAAGGAAGGCACATTTATTCTGATTGAAGCTTTGTGCAAGTACGCCACATTTATTCTGATTGATAGCAACCGGCATCGGGGCTGTCGGACGGGCGAAGGATTCCGCGCAAATCGTATTGAGCTGCAGGTGTGACATAAGCCCCGTTACCCATCTGTCGAGCTACCGAAAGGGAGTCGAGAGCGAAATCGTAGTCGTAGTTGTAGGTATCTACGAGGCGGAAGTTAGCTTCACGCAGTGGCGGCTGTTCGTCGTCGCTGTCTTTCTTTTTCTTATCCTCGACGTCGAACTTACAATCGATGAAGTAAGGTTCGTCGGCCTCTGTAATCTTTGTGTTGACCAAGCAGTTGCGGAACATGTAGTTGAAATCGGCATCACTGTCCTGCATGCGGCTTCCATATACCTCGTCGTTTGAGTATCCGGTAATGATGCAATTACGGAATTCGATTTGTCGGAGCGGATACTCTGTGTTGTCGGCTACATTCGAGAACTGGAGAGCTGGGCCCCGGTCGGCACTCCAAGGATAGAGCTGAGCGATGGTGCAATGAGTGAAGAGCGTTTCTCCGCCGATTACGGTCACACATCCTGCACCTGCATTTGTGATCTGACATCCTGTGATATCGGCCCATGCGCCATGGAGGAAGAGCCCGTGACCCACCACGTTGTGGATGATGGAATTTGTAATCTCGCACTTCATGTCGTCGGTTGTCGATTCATGAGCCACGATGCCATATGAGCCGCTGTGGATATCGCAGTGTGAGAATATGTTTCCGAAACTTTCGGGATAGAGGGTCACACCGCCCCATTGGGCATCGAGGCGGTCGTAGGGCAGGTAGGGGAAAAGCTTGTCGGTGCGGTCGCCACGCATGATGATTGGCTTTTCGGTCGTTCCCTCACAGATTATGCGCCCGTGCACAGCCAGTTCTGCCCCTTTGTGGAAACAGAGTATGGTGCCCTGAGCGACGGTGAGCGTGGCATCGGGTGCCACCACGATGCTGTCCATGATGACAATGGGGCGGGGAGATGTAAGTGTGGTGTCGGTGGTGATGAGTGAATCAGATATCACTACTACATCCTGTCCCCATGCTTGCAGCATCACTTTGTAGGTCTTTCCGCCATCGATATTAAAAAGCAGGGAGTCCGTAATGAGGATAGGAGAATCGGAATCATGGGGGTCAACCGTTACTTCAACGAAACAGAAAAGACTGTCGCCATGATAAATCTCAACGTCGGAGAACTGCGTACCGTGTTGTCCGTCGAGGTTGATTCGGAAGCCGCTGCTTCCACCTGTGGCCAACTTTACCGACGCGAGACGAACTCCCTTGCTACTTGTGTTGTAAATCTTAAATATCTGTGTTGCTGATCCTACATCGGTAAACACGGTATCGAAGCTGATTGTGTCGGCCGAAAACCGCAGGCTCGCATCGTTGCCACCGATGAATTCCTCGTCGTCGCTGCATGCACTACTCATGCAACACGCAATGACAAGTATTGCCAGTGCGATTGCATGGCTGAATCGTGAGATACCGAGGCACACTGATGACTGCGAGTCGATGTATCTGCAATGTGTGTTACTCTTCATTTTCGCTTAGTTTACTTATGAATTTCTTTTCGTTCAATTCTGTGTTTATATAACGATAGTTGCATCCGATTTATTGCATTCGCGACAATTTTCTTGCTTTTTTATGTGTCGAACATCAATCTTTCGATTATAAACGCGGTAGTGTCGGAATTTTTATTTACATTTGTACCCTCAATAATATATAACTGTAAATACTAATGGCAACAAAGATAAAAACCGATAAGAAAACAAAGAAAAGCAAGAGTGTTGACACCGCAGACTTGATGTCGAAGGCTGTCATCACGAAATTCATCATAGGAATAGTGTTGGTGTTCATTTCAATCTACATGCTCATAGCGTTCAGTTCGTTCCTCTATTGTGGAGCATCGGACTATAGCATGGTTGATATCGACAACTTTGGCGACTTCTACAACAACCTGATAGCACACAATGCCAGGGCTCGCAATGTGTGTGGAGCTATGGGTGCACGTGTGGGTTTTGTGTTCATCAAAGAGTGGTTTGGACTTGC
>CAMVDC010000122.1 GCA_947166155.1 uncultured Prevotellaceae bacterium
TGAAACAGGGGTGCAAGACCGATGAAACAGGGGTGCAAGACCGATGAAACAGGGGCGCAAGACCGATGAAACAGGGGTGCAAGACCGATGAAACAGGGGCACAAGACCGATGAAACAAGGGAGTGTTATTCTTCGTAGCCGTTGGGATTGTTCTTTTGGAAGTTCCAAGAGTCGCGACACATGTCGGTGATGTCGTATTGTGCTTCCCAACCGAGTTCAGCCTTTGCTTTGGCTGGGTCGCAGTAGCATGTGGCGATATCGCCTGGGCGACGTGGCTTGATAGCGTATGGAACCTTCAATCCATTGGCCTTTTCGAATGCGTGGACCACATCGAGCACAGAATATCCATGACCGGTTCCGAGGTTGTAGATAGCGAGGCCGCACTTCTTCTGGATGGCCTGCAATGCAGCCACATGACCAGCAGCGAGGTCAACGACGTGGATATAGTCGCGAACTCCTGTACCGTCGGGTGTTGGGTAGTCGTTGCCGAATACTCCGAGTTCCTTGCGGATGCCGATTGCTGTCTGTGTGATGTATGGCATGAGGTTGTTTGGTATGCCGTTAGGGTTTTCGCCGATGAGTCCCGACTTGTGGGCACCGATGGGGTTGAAGTAGCGAAGAAGTACTACGTTCCATTCGGGATCGGCCTTCTGCACGTCTATGAGCACTTCTTCGAGCATCGACTTGGTTTGTCCGTAAGGGTTGGTGCAATGGCCTTTTGGGCATTCCTCGGTGATTGGGATTTGTGCCGGATCGCCATACACTGTTGCCGACGATGAGAAGATGATGTTTTTGCATCCGTGACGACGCATGGTGTCGAGCAGCACGAATGTAGCGTTCATGTTGTTTTCGTAGTATTCGAGTGGTTTGGCCACCGACTCGCCTACAGCCTTCAGGCCTGCAAAGTGGATGACGGCATCGATTTTATGGTCGGTAAACACACGGTCCATTGCTTCGCGGTCGCGAACATCGGCCTCGATGAATGGCACCTGCTTGCCTATGATTTTCTCCACACGGCGCACAGCCTCGGGCTTAGAGTTGACGAGGTTGTCGACAATTACTATTGAATGACCAGCACGGTCGAGTTCGATTGCGGTGTGTGAGCCTATATATCCGGCTCCACCTGTCAGAAGTATATTCATAGTTGATTGTTTATTGTTGATTGTTTATTGTTGATTGCATGTACCATAGTAGCTGGCATACCACTCGGCAAAGCGTCGCAGACCTTGTCGCAGCGGAGTTGACGGGCGGAAACCGAAATCGCGTTCAAGAGCAGATGTGTCGGCATAGGTCACCGGAACATCGCCTGGCTGCATTGGCACGAGCTGCTTGTGGCTGTCGAAGTCGTAGTCGGCTGGCAGCACATGGGCGCGGATGAGTTCTTCTTGCAGTATGGTTACGAAGTCGAGCAGGTTCTCGGGCGAGTTGTTACCTATGTTGTAGACCTCGTATGGAGGAATGGGCAGTCCGTCGTCGCCTGTTTGTTTTTCGGGTGCATGCTGCATGACACGCAACACACCCTCCACGATGTCGTCGACATAGGTGAAGTCGCGCTTGCAGTTTCCATAGTTGAATATCTGTATAGTCTTGCCCTGTCGCAGCTTGTCGGTGAATCCGAAGTATGCCATGTCGGGACGTCCGGCAGGTCCATAGACGGTGAAGAAGCGGAGGCCGGTCGATGGAATGTCGTAGAGTTTTGAATAGGCATGAGCCATCAGCTCGTTACTCTTCTTCGTAGCGGCATAGAGCGACACGGGGTTGTCGACCTTATCGTCGGTGGAGTATGGTATCTTCTTGTTTGAGCCGTACACCGAGCTCGACGATGCATACACCAAGTGCTCCACCGGGTTGTGACGACATGCTTCGAGTATGTTGTAGAAACCGATGAGGTTGGACTGTATGTAGGCATCGGGATTTGTGATTGAATAGCGCACACCAGCCTGTGCAGCCAAGTTGACCACTACCGTGGGTGCGTATTTGCTGAAAAGCTCGTCGACAGCAGCGCGGTCGGCTATATCGGCTTTCACGAAAGTCCATCTGGGTGTAGAGGCCTGCACTTGTGCTGCCAAAGCATCAAGTTGGTTCAGACGTTCGTGCTTGATGCCTACATCGTAATAGTCGGTGATGGAATCGACGCCCACTACGTGGATATCGTTATATTCGTTGAGGAGTCGTTTCACGAGATTACTGCCGATGAATCCAGCTGCACCAGTAACGAGTATGCAGTGACCATTAAGTGAGATGTTGGGTTGTAACATGATTGTATGGTTTATGACCTCGTGCCCATGCCTGGGTTCCACAGCCCTGTGCCAGCATGTGAATCTTGGTATGTGCACATAAAAAAAATGACTGCAACACATTGTCTTACCAAATGTTGCAGCAGAACTAAAGCCGTAGTGCTGTAGATGCACAGAATGCTACAACTTTGAACTTATGTAAGTGGAGAATATCGGAATCGAACCGATGACCTCTTGCATGCCATGCAAGCGCTCTAGCCAGCTGAGCTAATCCCCCATTGCTGAATTGACAATTGAGAACTGATAATTGGCAATTGCCTTAAAAGCGACGACAAAGTTAGGCATTATTTTTCATCTGGCAAAGTTTTATTGCAAAAAAGTTCGTTTTGGAGCATAAAAAGATGCATAACATACGATAAATGCATGTTGCGGGATGTGGATAATGCCTTATCGGCTTCATTCCTGCCGATAGCGGTCGGGGATGTATTCGGCACCATATACGTCGGTCACCCACTCGAGGTACTTCTTTACATAAGTCTCCACCTGCTCATCGTCGGCATGAGGTGGGAATACGAATATGTCGGCCCACAGTTTGTTGGTTGCCTCGTCGTATTGTATCATTCCCATACCGCTACACATCTCTCCCCCTGCCCACCGATTGAAGCGGTGTGCCTCGCGTTTGCGTATGAATCCCAAGAGTTTACCGTCGTCGCGAATGATGGACATCGAGTCGGCATTATAGTCGTTGGGCTCGGGTTTCACAGCAAATATCACAACCCCGATGTCGTCGCGGTTGCACTGATAGCGTATGTTGGCAATGCGGGTCTGCCACACGGGTTCCGATGCACTCATGCGGTAAGGCGGATACTGGCGTTCCCATGCTTCGTGTTGTTTCTTCTCTCTATACACGGCCACATAATACAGGAGCGGCGCGCAGATGACGGCTACAATTATAAATGGTATCATAATCGATTTTTTTTACAGAAGTACTGCTGTTGTCACTTTCGGCAGCGAATGTAAGGATAATAATTGAATAAATCGGGATTATTTTGTGATTTTAACAAAGTTTAAGGCGAAATATTTGTGGGAACGGATGGAAATGCCTACTTTAGCACACCAAATCAAATCGAAACCGACTATGAAATCTAATCGTTATTGCATCATTTTAGCCGGAGGTATAGGCACCCGCCTTTGGCCTTCGAGCCGTCAAGGCATGCCTAAACAGTTTCTTGACATCCTTGGCACCGGCGAGACATTGCTTCAGGCCACATATCGCAGGTATGCGACATTTATCGACCCTGACAACATACTGGTTATTACCAACGAGAAGTATAGCGACATGACTCGCGAGCAGTTGCCGCAACTGCCAATCGAAAACCTGCTGCTCGAACCCATAAGGCGCAACACGGTGCCAAGTGTGACATGGGCTGCCATCCAGACCCGCCAAATCAATAGCGATGCACTCATGCTCATAAGCCCTGCCGACCAACTCATTACCAACGAGCACGCACTCGAGGACGACATAAAAAAGGGCTTCAACTACATTGAGCGCCACAACTGCCTGCTCACTCTCGGCATAATGCCAACACGCCCGGAAACGGCATACGGCTACATACAGATGGCTGACTCGAAGGTCGACAACATTTTCAAGGTGAAGAGTTTCACCGAGAAACCGGAGGAGACGTTTGCACGTATGTTTATCGAGAGCAAAGAGTTTTTGTGGAATACGGGTATATTCATGTGGAGCGCCCAGGCTTTTCTCGATGCCATAAAGCAGTCGTCGAACGAATTTCTGGATGTGATGCGCGAAGTGGAAGTAATGCTCAAGGAGGGGCATCACCATCCACAGCTCATTGCCGATGCATTCTCCATCTGTCCCAACATACCACTCGAAACGGGCGTGCTCGAAAAGGTCGACAACGTGGATGTGATGTTGTGTCACTTCGGATGGACCGACCTCGGGACATGGAACAAACTGTATGAGGTGATGGAAAAGGAAGACAATCAGAACGTGGTGATTGGCGACCGAGCCCTTTTCTACGACAGCAACAATTGCATAGTAAAGTTGCCCAAAGGCAAGATAGCCGTGCTGCAAGGTTTGCAGGGGTATGCCGTGATTGACGCCGGCAACATACTCATGGTGTGCAAGAAGGACGACCAGAACATCATTCGCAAGATTGTGAACGACATACAGATGAGTCAAGGTGAGGAGTATTTGTAGAGGAATCTGACAAATGTAGAAGAGTCTGGCAAATGTAGAGGAGTCTGGCAAATGTAGAGGAGTCTGACAAATGTAGAGGAGTCTGACAAATGTAGAAGAGTCTGACAAAAAGAGAGCGGGGTGTATCTTCATGGTGAAGATGCACCCCGCTGGTGTATTTGTGATGATTGTGTATCAGAAGCGGAAACCGAACGTACACATGAGTTGGCTGCGGTTGTTCTCTATCTCGGTTGGCTTGAGGTCTACTTCGTCGAATGCATAGAAGTCGCCCTTTTGTGCCGAGTATTGGTATGCCACGTCGACATATCCACCTTTGTAGCGATAACCCAATCCGACGGTGAAGCGGTTGGTGGCCTTCCAGTTGGTGAAGTCGGTCTCGGTGAATGGGCTGTCGAATGCTATGATGCGGTATGCGTTGTTCTTGAATGGCGACGACACATAGTTGTATCCGCAACGTATGCTGAAGGCGCTCGATGGCTTCACTTCCATACCGAGTTTCAGTGTGCTCTGTCCCTGCAGGTTGTCTTCGATAAACTTGTTTTGGGTTATCATGTAGGCCGTCTCGTGTCCGTTTTCGGTGTACTTGGCAGTGCTGAGGTCCTGATACTCATATTCTGCTCCCACTGCGAAGTAGTTTCCTACTGTATATCCCAGGCTTGCGCCAAACTTCCACGGAGTGCGATAGTTGTACTGATAGGGATCGGTCGACTGATTGTCGATGTAGTTGTCGTTGATGTAGAGCATAGAGCCGTTTACATCTTCCAGTCGATACCACACAGGTGTGCTCACATTGAGTCCGAAACGGAATGGTGAGTCGTCGATAGGACGGCAGATGAATCCGAGTTTGAAGTCGATACCCGATCCATCGGTGTTGTACCAGTTGCTGAAGTCGTAGGTGATGCCGTCGGTGCCGAGTTCTTGATAGAAGCTCTCGCGATTGTAGTTGACATCATAGAGTCCAACGCTGGCTCCGAAGAAGTATTTGTCGAGCACATTGAACGACACGTTCATGTCGACTTGCGATGTGCTTCCGTAGGTTGAGCGCTGGTAGTTGGCGGCAGCTGCCGGAAGTCCGGCATATCCCAGGAAGTTGCCGTCGGCATCCTCGGTCTCGCCCACTATGCCGTCTTTTGTCCTCACTCCGTTTTCGTAGAGTGGCGATGACATGTCGGCCAGCATGCCGAACTTGTCGTTGTCGTAGGCAGTGTTGGCCAGTCCTGCAATCTGGAATGTCTGTGAGAATGTGCCGTTGAGGTTTTCAACGGGTGTGTTGAGGTTGCCGAGGAAGTTGCGCGACTTAGTGTAGTTTACTCCGAAGTTGACGTATTGGAGGTTGCCTCCGTCTTCAACTGGCAGTGATACCACGATGCCTGCGTTGTCGAGCGACATGCGCGAGCCGTCGTGGCCGAGCACTCCCTTGGGTCCGAACACTCCGCTGAATGTCAGTGCGGCATCAGTCTTGCGAAACATGGCGGCTCCTGCAGGGTTGGTTCCCATCACCGATACGTCGCCGCCGAGTGCTCCGAGAGCACCACCCATGCCTACATAGCGTGCTGTTCCGTTGAGGTCTTTGGTTGCCAGGTTGGCTGCGTCGTAGGAGTCTTGTGCTGTGATTACACCTGTCATCATCAATGCAGATGCAAGTATTGTAAGTCTATTCTTGTTCATAGTTGTTGATGTAATGAATAATGAGTAATGAATAATGACCTTTTGTAGCTGCGATGGCAGAGCCAAGGTTGACGAAGCTATGCCGAGTCGTGACAAAAGCGAACGGAGTTTATAGTGGATACTCTCTTTCCGGATGAAACTCCACCCATGGCGGGGAGGTAGTATGGTTGGAGAGGTGATTGCTTTTTTATTTTATCGGCGTCCGCTGCTGCCTGCGCTGCGCGATACTCCGCCTCCGCTGCTCATGCCGCTGCTCATGCTGCTGCCTGCACTGCGCGATATGCTGCTCGATCCGCTGTAGCTGCCTACCGACGACGACGTAGAAGCCGAACGTGTGGTTGTGGTGGCAGTGCCTGCCGAGCGAGTGGTTGTAGTGCGATTAGTGGTGGTTGTTGCTGCACGATTAGTGGTGGTTGTTGCTGCACGATTAGTGGTTGTGGTTGCAGTACGGTTGGTGGTGGTTGCAGTGCGGTTGGTGTTGCTGGTTGCAGCCGAGCGTGTCACACCTTGACTATTGGCAGAGGTGCGGGCAGTGGTGCCCGTTGCACGTGTGTTGACGCCAGTGGCTCGTGTGCTGCTGGTGCGCCCCACTGCCGATGTGGTGCTTGTGGCACGTGTGCGGTTAGCAAGCGACTGAGTGGCACTTGTGCGTCCCACCTGCGATGCGAGTGTACTGCCCGAGCGTGTGCCCGATGCAGCCAATGCGCTGGTTCGCATGGTGTTGGGTGCCGAGAATCGGTTGTGGGTGAATGAGCCTCGGTTCCACGAATTGCCGCGATAATTGCCCGAGTGAGCCCACACGCTGCCATAGTATCCGGTATTCCAGAGTGGGCCTACGCCCCAATAGTCCCAGTGGTGTGGTGCATACCATCCGTAGAGTGGGCCGTACCATGTGCTCCATGGACCCCATGTGTATCCATATCCCCATCCGAAATTCCAGTAGAATGGGTCGTAGAGATAGTCGTAGAATGGGTCGTAGAGGTAGTCGTAGATGCCGTAACCGTAGACGAGGTCCCAATAGTATGGGCTGCTGACCACGAGTCCGAGTCGTGGGCTGTGGAATCGCAACAGTCGTCGCGAATAGATGTAGTCGGTTTCGGGGTCGCAGACGTCGTATCCGCCCTGCTTCAGCATTTCGATTTCAGCCTCGAGGCTGTCGACGGTTGCCATGAGTTGGTCGGTTTCCGAACTGCCTCCTGTTTGCCACGAACCGGCATAGTTGCTGTAACGGCGATTGTATTCATCTTCGCTGCGGTTGTTGTTGCTATATACCTCGAGTGTCGGGCGCGAGCTCATCCCCTGGGTTCTCACGCTTTCTATCGTTGCCGACATGTTTGCGCTCTGCTTCTTCGAAGGAGTGAAGTAGAGGTCATCGTCGTCTTGTGCCTGAATGGTCACTGTTGCCACTGCCATGAGGCCGAGTGTAAATAATAACTTCTTGTTCATACCTTTCTTCGTTTTGTTTTTGGTTGTTGATGTATTGGTTTCTGTTCGCTTGTGAGTGCCTTTAAGGCTTTCACGCTGCAAAGTTAGTATATTCTGTCGAGATGCAAAGCGGCAAAAACCCTAAAATGGAATAGGGAAATTCCTACACATTATTATATTTATATTATATACGGCTTTCGGCATGCCTGCTCGATGGCCGTGGGTACTATGTACATGAAAAAAGCGGGGAGGAGATGTGATGAAACTCCGAGTGAATAAGATTTGAGTGCCCGTGAGTCTTTGTAATCCACCGACTCGAGGAGTTACCCCTTTCGGGGCGTGGCCCGCCATTGAAACACGGAACGTTCTCGGTTTTCAGATGTTAATTGATGAGTATCCCAATCGATCCTTTATCCCCGCTGTTTTGTTTTCTGAGTGCAAATATATAAAGTTTCCTCCACCCCACCAAATGTTTTAATAGTTTTCTTTCGTTTTTATGCATTTTTAGTTGTTTCGGGGGGCTCAACACTCGCAGGCGACACACAAAATGGGTGGTGAAAGACTCACATATGAGACCCCCGCTACAGGCACCTGTGGAGGGGGTGAAAAATGAGTGCGCACTCGCGGGGCTGTGAGTGCGCACTCTCGGG
>CAMVDC010000123.1 GCA_947166155.1 uncultured Prevotellaceae bacterium
AGACCGGCCTCGCAATGCCGAAAGACCGGCCTCGCAATGCCGAAAGACCGGCCTCTTTAGTCAACATCAGTGACTCGTTATTCATGAAAAAACGTGTTTTTGCTTTCATGATTACTTTTTTTTCGATAAAAAAAACAAACTTTTTTGCTAAAATGTTTGCAGGATAAATAAAAGTTTGTACCTTTGCAGCCGTTATGAGATACACAAACAGTACATATTGGCGTTGGCAAGCTCTGCAGGATTTCTTCAGGGTTGCTTCGACGTATGCTCATAACTGGTATATATAATAAGGTATATAATTTAGAACACAAAGAGATAATGAGCCTGTCGGTAACTACTTGCCGATGGGCTCTTTCTTTTTTTTGAAGAACACAAGAACTCAAAAACTCACGAACTTAAAAACTCAAAAACCACAAACATGGGAAAATACGACATCAACAACGACGGCTATTACGGCGAGTATGGCGGGGCATACATACCCGAGATACTCTACAAGACCGTCGAAGAACTTCGGAAAGCTTATCTTCCGATTCTTGAGAGTGAAGATTTCAAGAGTGAGTACCACGCATTGCTGCGCGACTATGTGGGACGCCCGTCGCCCCTCTACTTCGCCCGTCGCATGAGCGAACGCTATGGCTGCCAGCTCTACCTGAAGCGCGAGGACCTGAACCACACGGGTGCCCACAAAATCAACAACGCACTGGGACAGATCCTGCTGGCGCGGCGCATGGGCAAGACCCGCATCATTGCCGAGACTGGAGCCGGACAGCACGGTGTGGCAACCGCCACGGCATGTGCCCTCATGGGTATGCCATGTACCGTATATCAGGGGGCACTCGATGTGAAGCGTCAGCACGTGAATGTGGAGCGGATGCGTATGCTGGGAGCAGAGGTGGTGCCGGTGGAGAGTGGTAACAAAACCCTGAAAGATGCCACCAACGAGGCCATCCGCGACTGGTGCTGCCATCCAGCCGACACGTTTTATATCATCGGTAGTACGGTAGGACCACATCCGTATCCCGACATGGTGGCAAGGTTGCAGAGTGTCATCAGCGAGGAACTGAAATGGCAGCTGGAGGAGAAGGTGGGGCGCAACTACCCCGACTACATCATTGCCTGTGTGGGCGGTGGAAGCAACGCAGCTGGAAGTATCTACCACTACATAGACAACGAGCGGGTGAAGATAGTGCTGGCCGAGGCTGGCGGCAAGGGTATCGATACCGACATGACTGCTGCATCGCTTCAGGTAGGTACGACCGGCATACTGCACGGCAGCCGCATAAAGCTGATGCAAACCGACGACGGACAGGTTGTTGAACCATACTCCATATCGGCAGGACTCGACTACCCTGGCACCGGCCCCCTGCATTGCAACCTATACGCCACGGGGCGTGCACGGGTGCTGGCTGTGAACGACGACGAAGCACTCGATGCTGCCTACGAACTGACACGCCTCGAAGGCATCATACCGGCTCTCGAGAGTGCTCATGCACTCGGTGCACTGCCGAAGATGACATTCAACAAAGAAGACATCGTGGTGCTCACAGTGAGCGGCCGCGGCGACAAAGACCTTGAAACTTACTTGAAAAACATAAACAGACATGAAACGATTTGAATACAAAACAGCCATTCGCCATGCACTGGGCGACATGACAACTCCTGTAGCTGCCTACATGAAACTGAGAGATATGTATCCGCAAAGCGCATTGCTCGAGAGCTCCGACTATCACAGCCACGACAACAGCCGCTCGTTCATAGCCGTCGCTCCGTTAGCATCGGTGTCAATCGAACACGGGACGGCCTGCTTCCACATGCCCGACGGCACAGAGCAGCGCCGTGAAATATGCGATGAATACAGTGTAGCCAATGCTATCAACGACTTCATCAGCTGCATACATGTAGAAGGCGAGGGGGCTGAACACATGGGACTTTACGGATATACGTCGTTCAATGCTGTGCGCTACTTTGAGAATATCGAAGTGAAAGATGAGGTGCAGGAGAAGAATGACGCTCCCGACATGATGTATATACTCTATAAGAAAGTGATTGAGTTCGACCACTTCAACAACATCATCACCATGGTTGAACTTCTGTCGGATGGTGAGAGCGATTCGCTTTCACGACTCCTGGCCGACATCAGCAACAAGCCAGTTACTTTCTTCGACTTCCACGCGGTGGGCGAGGTGTCGAGCACACTGACCGACGAGCAGCACAAGGCCAACATCCGTCGTGGCATAGAGCACTGCAAGCGAGGCGATGTGTTTCAGATTGTGTTGTCGCGCCGATTCATACAGCAATATGAAGGCGACGACTACCAGCTCTACCGTGCACTGCGCTCAATCAATCCATCGCCTTATCTCTTTTATTTCGATTTCGGAGGCTTCCGCATCTTCGGCTCGAGCCCTGAGACCCACTGCCGCATCGATGGCCGACGGGCATATATCGACCCCATTGCAGGCACAACCCGCCGTACCGGCAATAAAGACGAGGATGCCCGCAATGCAGAATATCTGAAGAACGACCCGAAAGAGAATGCAGAGCATGTGATGCTGGTCGATCTTGCCCGCAACGACTTGAGCCGCAACTGCCACGGTGTGCATGTCGATTTCTACAAAGACATGCAATACTACAGCCATGTCATCCACCTCGTGAGCCGTGTGTCAGGCACTCTCGACCCTGATGCCGACCCAATCAGCACATTCATCGACACCTTCCCTGCAGGCACACTCTCGGGTGCCCCGAAGGTGAGAGCCATGCAGCTCATAAGCCAATACGAACCCCACAACCGCGGAGCATACGGAGGTTGCATAGGATTCATAGGGTTGAACGGCAATATGAACCAGGCTATCACTATACGCACCTTTGTGAGCCGCGGTGGCGAACTGTGGTTTCAGGCAGGGGGCGGCATAGTGGCCAAGAGCGATGAGGTATACGAACTACAGGAAGTAAACAACAAACTCGGAGCATTGCGCCGGGCAATAGAAATGGCAGAGAAGATATGAAGATAGCTATAATCGACAACTACGACTCGTTTACATACAACTTGAGTCACATGCTGAAAGAACTGGGTGCCGAGGTTACGGTTTTTCGCAACGACCGCTTCACGATGCCGATGCTACAACCATTCGACAAGATTGTATTGTCGCCAGGGCCAGGCATACCATGCGAGGCAGGACTGCTGATGCAGACGATAGCCGAATATGCAGGGCGAAAGCCGTTGCTGGGTGTGTGTCTGGGACATCAAGCATTAGGCGAACACTTTGGTGCCAAACTGCTGAATATAGGCAATGTAGTGCATGGTGTGGCAACTGAGGTACACATCACGGCCGACGACTATCTGTTTGCAGGTTTGCCTCCGAGGATAGAGGTGGGCAGGTACCACTCGTGGGTCGTATCGACCGACAATCTGCCTCCATCTCTTGAAGTGACGAGCATGAGCGACGACGGATACATCATGTCGCTCCGCCACCGCACACTCGACATCCGAGGCATTCAGTTTCATCCCGAAAGTGTACTAACTCCAGAAGGTAAGGCCATACTTGGCAAATGGCTGAAATATTGACACAGAAACACAGAAATAACACACACAGAAAATATCATGAAACAGTATCTCTCAAAACTAATTGAAGGCTCTACGCTATCACGCGAGGAGAGCCACGACATCATGGTCGGAATCACAGACCAGAAGTACAACGAATATCAGATAGCAGCCCTGCTCATGGCCATGCAGATGCGTGGAGTGACCGTAGATGAAATGCTTGGCCTTCGCGACGGCTTGCTCGAAACGGGTAAATACATCGACCTCGAAGACTATGATACCCTCGACATCGTAGGCACGGGAGGTGACGGAAAGAACACATTCAACATATCGACCTGCTCGGCATTTGTCATAGCAGGTGCGGGATATAAGGTGTCGAAACATGGAAACGGAAGCTCAACGTCAGTATCGGGAGCCAGCACGGTGTTGCAAGGACACGGCGTGAAGTTCACCGACGATGTTGACACGATGCGACGTTCGCTCGACGAGGCAGGCATCTGCTATTTCCATGCGCCCTTGTTTGCTTACGGAATGAAGTTCGTAGGCCCTACACGCAAGTCGCTGGCCGTGCCAACATGTTTCAACCTGCTGGGGCCGCTCGTAAATCCGTGTCATCCCAAGTACTCGCTCCACGGAACAGCCAATCAAGCTCAGCTGCGGTTGTACACCAACATACATCAGCAGATAGGCGACAACTACGGAGTGATAACGAGCTACGACGGATATGACGAGATATCGCTCACCAGCGGTTTCAAACTCTGTACCAACCACTTCGAGAAAGTCTATACGCCCATCGAGATGGGTTTCGACTATGTATCACCAACCGAGATATATGGTGGAGCCACACCAGCTGACGCAATGAAGATATTCGACTCAGTGCTTGAAGGTACAGCGACACGTAGCCAGACGAACGTGATACTGGCCAATGCAGCATGTGGCATCAGTGTCATGAACCCCAACCTGTCGATAGCCGATTCGGTGGCGCAAGCACGTGAGTCGCTCGAAAGCGGCAGAGCACTTAATGCCCTGAAGAAGTTTGTGGAAATAAATCAATAGTCAGCGCCATGGACATACTCGAAGAAATAGTGGCCCACAAGCGCGTGGAGCTTGCCAGGCAGAAAGAGATAGTGGCCGAGAGCGACCTCTGCAACACCGTCGAACGCGAACTTGCAAGCGGAATGCGGCCCCCCGTCTCGATGAGCGCCTCGCTTGCAGGTTCATCGACAGGCATCATTGCAGAGTTCAAACGCAAATCGCCGTCGAAAGGTTGGATTCACATGGAAGCGCGTGTAGAGGATGTGGTGCCGCAATACGAGGCAGCAGGAGCCTCGGCACTTTCCATCCTTACCGACAGTGAATACTTCGGTGGCGACATGAGGTTTGTAAAAAAAGTGCGTCCTCACACCACGTTGCCGATACTTCGCAAAGATTTCATCATCGACGAATACCAACTGCTGCAAGCACGCCTCATCGGTGCCGATGCAGTGCTGCTTATCGCAGCATGTCTCGACAAGCCCACGTGCCGTCGTTTGGCACAGCGTGCTCACGAATTAGGACTTGAGACCCTGCTCGAAACCCACACACCTGGCGACACCGAATACATCGACGACAATATCGACATGGTAGGTGTCAACAACCGCAACCTCGGTACGTTTAGTGTCGATGTAAACAACTCGATGCAGATGCTGCCATATCTGCCGGCCGACCGAGTGCTTGTGAGCGAAAGCGGAATATCAACACCAGAAACGATGATGCAACTGCGCTCAGCCGGATATCGTGGTTTCCTCATCGGCGAGACATTCATGAAGTCAGGCAATCCAGGCAAGGCATTGAAGAATTTTATTACTTTTTTGTAAGGTGTTAATCAAAGTGTGCGGTATGCGCGAGCCTGAAAACATTCGCGCCGTAGAACAACTCGGAGTCGATTGGATGGGATTCATACTTCATCCCGCTTCGTCGCGGTTCGTGGCCCAACCACCGTCCTACATGCCCACGAAGGCCAAGAGGGTGGGGGTGACGGTCGATATGGACATCAGCCATGTAGTCGAGAAGCAGCAGTTGTTTGGCTTCGATATCCTGCAACTGCATGGCCACGAGAGTCCCGACTATTGCCTTTCGCTACGCCAACAACTGCCACGGCAGGTGAAGCTGATGAAAGCCATTGCAGTGGCCGATACATCAAGCCTGCTAGTAGCCGACCGTTATACTTCGATAGTCGATTACTTTCTCTTCGAAACCCCGTCGGCCACGTATGGCGGTAGCGGACGCAGGTTCGACTGGGATTTGCTCGATGGCTACACATCACCCGTCCCTTTCCTTCTTGCTGGTGGTATCGGCCCCGACGATGTAAGTCGGTTACGCTCGTTCAGCCATCCGCGATTGATGGGTATCGACCTCAACAGCCGTTTCGAGTCGGCTCCTGCCTTAAAGGACATAGTGAAGTTGCAACAATTCCTAAGGGCTCTGAGGACGGAAGACCCTCTCTGTCCTTCGGACATCTCCCCCTTTATGGGGAGAAGGCCATCCGGATGGAAATAACTAAATAATTAAATAGTACATAAATTCGTAAATCTGTAAATTGTAAATAAAACTATGAATCGAATAAACTCACTATTCAGCACCAAGAAGTCGGGCATAATGTCAATCTATTTTTGTGCCGGACATCCCACGACCGATTCCACCCTCGGCACCATTCAGGCACTTCAGCGTGCCGGCATCGACATGGTTGAGGTGGGAATCCCCTTTTCCGACCCTATGGCCGATGGCCCCGTCATCCAGGACGCCGCCACCAAGGCGCTGCGAGGTGGCATGTCGCTCCGTCTCCTGTTCGAGCAGCTGCGCGATGTGCGCTCGTCCGTATCCATCCCCCTCATTCTGATGGGCTACCTCAATCCTATCTACCACTATGGCTACGAGGCTTTCTTCAGCCAGTGCAGCGAAATAGGAATAGATGGTGTCATCATCCCCGACCTCCCCTTTGCCGACTATCTGAAGTATGTCAAACCCCTTGCCGACCGCTTCGACCTGCGGGTCATCATGCTCATCACCCCCGAGACCACCGACGACCGCATCCGTCTCATCGACAGCCATACCGACGGATTCATCTATATGGTCAGCTCGGCTGCCACTACTGGTGCGCAGCGTGAGTTCAATGCCGCCAAGCAAGCCTATTTCGACCGCATCAATCGCATGCAGCTCAACAATCCTCGCATGATAGGATTCGGAATATCCAATCGTCAGACTTTACAGTCGGCTCTTGCGAGTGCGTCGGGAGCCATCATCGGCAGTAAATTTGTAAATTTGCTCGACCAACTGGGCGATCCTCAGTCGGCCATAGACAAGCTACTCAATGACGAACTGACAAAATAGCATCATATCGCCCCAATTACATAGTGTAATTACAAGTGTGAAATTGCAAAATGACAGTTAGCGGTTGGCATTTGAAACGATGCGGAAAGATATACAAATGTATTTTTTTGACGAAAATATTTGGTGGTTTCACAAAAACTACTTACCTTTGCAGCGAGTTAATAAAGAGGGGAAGCCGAAAACCTCGCAAAAGAGTAGGCAGGATAAAAGTAAATTTAGAAAGAAAATGAAGAAAATCATTCTTGCTGCTTTCGTAGCAGCCAGCTCACTTGCAGCTAATGCACAGGTATGGATGGGTGGATCACTCGGATTTGACGTAACTGATTATGAAGCAGGCGATAAGAGCGAAATGACAGTTCAGGTTGCTCCTGAAGTAGGTTATACTCTCAACGAAAACTGGGATGTAGCTGTTGCTCTCAACCTCTCAATGATTCAGAACGCCGGTGGTGTTAAGGACGCTAACGTTACTGAATTCGCTGTTTCTCCTTACGCTCGTTACACATTTGCCAAGAGCGGTATCGCTTCATTCTTTGTTGATGGTGTTTTAAGCTTTGGTAGCTACAAGCCAAAAGGCGTAGATGCAACTACAAGCTTCGGTATCGGACTTCGTCCAGGTGTGAAGGTAGCACTTTCTGAGAAGGTATGCCTCGTTTCTTCACTTGGTCAGCTCGGCTACAAGAGCGTAAAGGATACTTACAACAAGTTCGGACTTGGTGTTGACAACACTGCCATCAACTTCGGTCTCTACTGGGCATTCTAATCCTGCCGACACATTAGTCAAAAGTTATACAATCACAGAGCCATCACTGCATTGCAGTCGATGGCTCTGTTGTTTTTATATATTGCTATCTCCACTTTACAGTGAGTGCGCACTCACAGGGCTGTGACTGCGCACTCACAAGGCTGAGAGTGCACACTCACGGGGTCGCGAGTGCGCACTCATCTTTTAGCATGGTCGCTGTTTCGGCAGATGGAACACGTCTTGCACTTCGCGCATAGCCTCGTCGGTCATGCCTTCGGGCTCAAAGCCCATACTTTTGGCGCGCATATATATGATTGCTGCCTTGTTGAGCACATCGACCTGGTCGAAGGCGTCCATGATGTCGAGTCCCACGGCACATACCCCGTGTTTCTCCCACATCACCACATCGTATTGCTTGATTTGCTCGAGTGTTGCATCGGCCAGACGTATGCTGCCGGGCAGTTCGTAGGGCACGATTCCGATGCCGAGTGGTGC
>CAMVDC010000124.1 GCA_947166155.1 uncultured Prevotellaceae bacterium
ATAAACCATCAACAATAAACCATCAACAATAAACCATCAACAATAAACCATCAACAATAAACCATCAACCATGAACAGAATACTTTTCACCTTGCTCGCCCTGTTGACAATAGCAATAAGCCGAGCCGACGACATCAAAATTTATCTTGGTGGTAATCAACTTCAAGAGGGCAGTTGCGGCGACATGCGCCCCTGGACCCATCCCGAAATCACTGATGGCGAAGCCTCCTACAGTCCTCTCAACAAAGTGCTCGTACTCAGTTCGGCTACTATTGATGCCGAACTAATGACAGCGCTGACGATCTATGAGCCTATCACCATCATGCTCAAGGGCACCAACACCATCATCAGCAAGAGCGTCGATGCCATCCTCGCTAACGCCGACATCACCATCACGAGTTTTGATGCAGAAAATCCCGGAACCCTGATATGCAAGAGCATCGACGATGCAGGCATCCCGACCACCGGCGCAGGCATCTGCATGGGTGGCAACACCACGCTCACCATCAAGGACTGTACCCTCGAGGCCACCGGAGCTTACGGATTGAAACACGAGGACGAGGGCGGCACGTTGGTGTTCAACAACTCCACAGTCAGTGCTCAGGGCTTCAATGCTTCTATCTTCGACTTCCAAAACACCACTGCAAGCGACATGCTTGTAGGCTCGGCATTCTATCAGCCAGCCGGTGCTGAATGGAGCAACAACTCGGTGTGTGTGGGCGGAATAGCCACTACCGACAAGGTGACCGTCATGCCATTAGTGGTGAAAGACGAAGAAGTATTTTCACTCCACTTCGATGGCACGAACCAGTATGCCACCTTTGAGAAATTCAACCACACCGGTGGTGAAACACATTTGACCATGTCAGAGATCGTTAGTTATGACGGAAAAAAATACCCCGTCACCTCCATCGCTGCTGGAGCATTCAGTGGTGCCTCGTCGCTCACACTAATAAACATTGCCTCGGGTGTGACCTACATCGGTGCAAATGCATTCGAAGGATGTACCAAACTCACCAATGTGACCGTCTACAGTTCTGAGCCGTTTACCATCGAGCCCACATCGTTCCCAAATGCAGCAAATATAACACTTAAATTGCCTATAGGTAGTAGTGCAGCGTATTCAGCGGCACCATACTGGTCGGAATTCAAAGCCTTCGACAACGCGCTGCCAGTCACGCTCGACAACGGATTCTCCTTTGTTAAAGACACTGAATACGGCTATTGCTTGAATGGATATTTTGGTACTGCTACCGACATCACCATTCCCGAAACTGTCACCGTGAATGGTTTCACCTTCGATGTAAGCGGAATAGAATCTATTATAGATCTCGACGGTGATACTCCGAACACCACGCTGAAATCAATCACCATACCGGCAAGCATAAATTATATTAGCCAATATGGACTCGTAGGATGTATTGCTCTCACGTCTATCACCGTGGCAGCCGATAACCCTGTCTACGACTCGCGCGGCGGATGTAATGCCGTGATCGAAACTGCAACCAACACCCTCATCTCCGGATGCACCACCACCGTCATCCCCGACGATGTGAAAGCCATCGGTGGGATGGCCTTTTCTTATGCTGGCTTCTCGTCAATCACAATTCCGAGCGGTGTGACCAAAATCGGCTATGCTGCCTTCGGTATGTGCTCAAACCTTACTTCAATCACACTGCCTGAGGGGGTGACCAAAATAGATGAAGCCACTTTTATCGGTTGCGTAAGCCTCACTTCATTTACAATTCCGAGCACAGTAACCACAATCGTCGATGGAGCCTTTATGAACTGTTCAGGCCTCACCTCAATAGTCATTCCAGCAACTGTAAGCAAAGTTGGTTATGATGCTTTCTCTGGCTGTACGAGCCTCACGTCTGTTGTCTTTGAGGATGCACCATCGATGGCAAATGGTGTATTCGATAACTGCACGTCGCTCACCGACATCTATTGTATAAATGGTATGCCCGATATCAAATCAGGCACATTCGAGACAAAAGTCCTGAACAATGTCGTCCTCCATGTGCCAGACAATCTCATAGATACGTACAAGGCCGATGCCAATTGGTCGAAGTTCAAGACGATTGTAGAACTACCTCAATGCGCTACACCAACCATCAGTGTGCTTCCAGGAGGCAAGCTACACTTCGACTGTACGACTGAGGGAGTGGAATATCATTCGCAGATAATATCGGCTGAAACCATTGGACAAGACGTATATCCGTCGGAGACTTACATCATCAGCGTATATGCAACGAAAGTCGGATATGCCAAATCTAAAGTCGCCACCAAGACTATCGAGATCAAGCGTGGTGACGTGAACGTCGATGGTGCCATCGATGCCCTCGATGCCTCGTTTATCCAGCAATATGTAGCAGGAAAGATGAGCTGGTGAGAGAATGAGAACTTGAGAGAATTTCTATAACAGAATGGGAGCCATGCGGCACACGCCGCATGGCTCTTTTGTTAATATGTGGGACGCAAATGTGGAATGAGGAAGAGCATATCTTGAAGCTGCAAGGCAGCTTATATTGTGTAAAGTGCGTTGCACTTTCAAGATCCTCTCCTTCACTTCGTTCCGTCGGGATGACGAAAAGGGGAGGGGGTGCTATGTATGGGGAGGTTGTTTTATTTATTGGGGTGTTTTGGTGAGAGTGTGTCTTGCAGTCATAGTTTTGCACTGCCATTCCTATATAGCAGAACCTCCCCTCTTTGTCATATCGATTCCGACGCAGGAGGAAGAGCATATCTTGAAGCTGCAAGGCAGCTTACACAGTGTAAAGTGCGTTGCACTTTCAAGATCCTCTCCAGCCTCCCTCCTTCGTCGTGGGCTGTCGGGATGACAAGATGGGGAGGTTGTTCTATATATTGGGGTTGGTTTTGGTGAGAGTGCGGAGTAATTTTGTCGCGAGTACGCGTGTATTTTGTCGCATGTACGGAGTAATTTTGTCGCGAGTACACAAGGATTTTGTCGCGAGTGCGTAAGAAAACTTTAATTTGCGACGTAAATTATTAAATTTGCGACGCAATTTCATTGTTTTTCGGTGGAAAATTAATAAAACTGCGACGCAAATTAAAGAATTACTCCGCACTCGCAGCAAAATTACTCCGCACTCGCGACAAAATTACCGCGCACTCGCGACAAAATTACTCCGCACTCGCGGCAAAATTACTCCGCACTCGCAAGAAAACTTCGATGTGCGTGTATGCTTTTTTCTGTGGTGTTACCGAAAGGATGGCTCATCATTTATTATCATATTTCCATCATTTATTATCATAAATCCATCACATATTATATAAATCCAAGGGTTGTGATTATAAATATGCCCCATCGCTTATTATTATATATAAGGTGTGACCACGAGTTTTAGTGGATAGCAGTAAAACGCATTAAGGGGGTGTGACGTTACAATCGCGGGTGTAAACCACACTTTTTTTGCTACTGATAGGTTGCAATTCGTTATTTCTTCGTAACTTTGCACCCTGATACCGATATATTATCGATGTCGCAACAACCTCGATTATGAAGATAGAACAACAGATACAGCAGGCGGTGAAGGCCGCAGTGAAGAGCCTCTATGGGGCAGAAGTGGACGAAAATAGTGTGCAGTTGCAGCAGACACGCAGTGAGTTTGAAGGACAAATCACCGTGGTGGTGTTCCCTCTGCTCAAAGCATCGCACAAGGGACCGGAACCAACAGCCATCGAGATAGGACAATACCTCGTGGATACACTGCCGCAGGTGGTGTCGCGATTCAATGCCGTGAAGGGATTCCTCAACCTCGTGGTGGCCGATGCTGCATGGCTCTCGATGCTTTGCGACATCGATGCCGACGCTGATTTCGGACGCAAGCCTGTCGACGACAAATCGCCGCTGGTGATGATAGAATACTCAAGCCCCAACACCAACAAACCGCTTCACCTGGGACACGTGCGCAACAACCTGCTCGGATGGTCGTTGGCACAGATAATGCAGGCAGCAGGCAACCGGGTGGTGAAGACCAATATCGTCAACGACCGCGGCATACACATCTGTAAGTCCATGCTCGCATGGCAGCGATGGGGTAATGGCGAGACACCCGAAAGCAGCGGCAAGAAAGGCGACCACCTCATTGGCGACTACTACGTGGCGTTCGACCGTCACTATCGTGAAGAGGTGGCACAGCTGAAAGCCCAGTATGTGGCCGAAGGTATGGACGACGAAAAGGCTGAAGAGCGGGCCAAGGCCGAGGCTCCACTCATCAAGGAAGCCCACGAAATGCTCGTGCGCTGGGAGCAAGGCGATGCCCAGGTGCGCCAACTGTGGCAAACCATGAACGAGTGGGTATATGCCGGTTTCGATGAGACCTACAAGGCACTCGGTGTGTCGTTCGACAAGATATACTACGAGTCGGACACCTACCTCGTAGGCAAGAAGAAAGTGGAAGACGGACTTGAGCGCGGACTCTTCTTCCGTAAGGACGACGGCAGTGTGTGGGCCGACCTCACCAGCGACGGCCTCGACCAGAAACTGCTGCTCAGAGCCGACGGTACCAGTGTCTATATGACTCAGGACATAGGCACAGCCACCATGCGCTACGACGATTATCCTATCGACAAGATGATATATGTGGTGGGCAACGAGCAGAACTACCACTTCCAGGTGTTGGCCCTGCTGCTCGACCGCCTCGGATTTAAGTGGGGCAAGCAGCTCACCCACTTCTCATACGGCATGGTGGAACTGCCGAATGGCAAGATGAAGAGCCGCGAAGGCACGGTGGTCGATGCCGACGACTTGATAGCCACCATGATAGCCGATGCCCGCCGCATGAGCGACGAACTGGGCAAGTTTGACGACATGAACGACGCTGAACGCGACGAGATAGCACGTATCGTAGGCCTCGGAGCCCTCAAGTACTTCATTCTGAAGGTCGACGCACGCAAGAACATGCTATTCAACCCCGAGGAGTCAATCGACTTCAACGGCAACACCGGCCCCTTCATACAATACACCTACGCCCGCATCCGCTCCATCCTGCGCAAGGCCGAGGCCGGCAGCGACGCCCCGACATCGCTGGCCGGAGTGACGCTCAACGACAAGGAGATAGAACTCATACAGAAGATGAACGACTTCCCCGCAGCCATCAGCCAGGCCGCTACCGACTATTCGCCAAGCGGCATAGCCAACTACTGCTACGAACTCACCAAGGTCTTCAACCAGTTCTATCACGACTACAGCATCCTGGGCGAGAGCGACGCAGCATGTCGCGCCATGCGCCTGGTCATAGCACGCAATGTGGCAAAAATCATAGGCAGCGCCATGCAACTGCTCGGCATCGAAGTGCCGGAAAGAATGTAATCCACCACGAGAGTTCGTAACCCCACAATGTCGAATACCCCAATGCAATCACCACGCCCCACAGCCGAAGCACTATGTGTCGATGCGGCATGCAGTGGCAACCCGGGCAAGATGGAATACCGCGGCGTACATATACCGTCGGGGCGACAGGTGTTTCACTACGGCCCCGTGTATGGCACCAACAACATAGGCGAGTTTCTTGCCATAGTGCACGCATTGGCACTGCTGAAGCAACGTGGGTCGAACATGACGATATACTCCGACAGTTTTACGGCACGCTCGTGGGTGAAGAAGAAACAATGCAAGACCACCCTGGAGCACAACGAGAAAACACGCGAGCTATATCAAATCATAGCCCGAGCCGAACAGTGGCTGCGCAACAACAACTACAGCAACCCTATACTCACATGGCAAACCGAGGAGTGGGGTGAGATTCCTGCCGACTTCGGTCGTAAGAAATAAACAAGAGATCGATGAAAGAATTCTTCAGACTATTGGCACCATACTTCGTGCCCTACAAACGATTCATTGTCGGAACATTTGCACTCAACATCTTGGCTGCAATGTTCAATGTGTTTTCGTTTGCACTGCTCGTGCCGATACTCCACATCCTATTCAATATCGACGACAAGATATATGTCTACCAGGCATTCACTGCCGGTTCAAGCATAGGTGAGACCATCGACAACTTTGTGACGGCAGCCAAGAACAACGGCTACTACTACTCACAACAACTGGTCGACACCTACGGACCTGCAACTACATTGCTGATACTCGGACTCATACTCACACTGCTCACCCTGCTCAAGACCAGCACATACTTTGGAGGCTCGGCATGCCTCATGCCAATCAAGACAGGCATCGTGCGCGACATACGAGCCAAGCTATATCGCAAAATACTCTATCTGCCACTTGCCTTCTTCTCCGAAGAACGTAAGGGCGACATACTGGCACGCATATCGACCGATGTCAACGAAGTCGATGCCTCGATAGGCTCGTCGCTCGACATGATAATCAAAAACCCCATCTTTATCATTGTATATATCACCACGTTGCTGTGCATGAGCTGGCAACTCACCCTGTTCGTGCTCATCGTGGTGCCATTCATGGCTATAGGCATAGGCCGCATAGGTAAACGCCTGAAGAGCAGCTCGCTCAAGGCTCAGGCCCGATGGAGCGACGGACTCTCGATCATCGAGGAAACGCTGGGCGGACTGCGCATTATCAAAGCCTTCATAGCCGAGCGCAAGATGGAAGACAAGTTCGTGGCCGTGAACAACGAATACCGCCGCATATCGATGCGTGTGGCAATACGCCAGTCGTCGGCCCACCCCGTGAGCGAATTCCTTGGCACACTCATGATTGTCATCGTGCTGTGGTTTGGCGGATACCTCATCTTTGCAGGCCTTTCACCCATCGACGCCAGCGCATTCATCTACTACCTCACCATTCTCTACACCACGTTGCAACCCGTGAAAGACCTCTCGAAGGCAGGCTATACCATACAGAAGGGCATGGCCTCGATGGAGCGTATAAACAAGATACTCGATGCCGAAAACAACATAACCGAGCGCCCCGATGCCAGCACCATCAGCGGTCTCAACCAGGCAATCGAACTGCGCAATGTGAGCTTTGCATACAGCGACGGACGCGAAGTGCTGACCGACATCAACCTCACCATACCACGTGGTCAGACCATCGCACTGGTGGGACAGTCGGGCTCGGGCAAGTCGACACTGGTCGACCTCATACCACGATATCACGACATACAACATGGCAGCATCACCATCGACGGAACCGACATACGCGACCTCACCATACAGTCGCTGCGCAGCATCATAGGCAATGTGAACCAGGAAGCAATACTCTTCAACGACACCATATATAATAATATAGCATTCGGTGTCGACCATGCTACACGCGAGCAGGTGGAAGAGGCAGCACGCATAGCCAACGCACACGACTTCATCATGGAGATGCCCGAAGGCTATGACACCAATATCGGTGACCGCGGCGGCCGACTCTCGGGCGGACAGCGGCAGCGCATAAGCATAGCACGTGCCATACTCAAGAACCCACCAATCCTGATACTCGACGAGGCAACCTCTGCCCTCGATACCGAGTCGGAGAAACTGGTGCAGGATGCATTGGAACGACTGATGCGGTCGCGCACCACCATAGCAATAGCCCACCGCCTGTCGACTATCAAGAATGCCGACCGCATCTATGTGCTACACGATGGACGCATAGTGGAGCAGGGTACACACGATGAACTTATCGCCCTCGGCGGATACTACCGCAAACTGAACGATATGCAGCAGTTGTGATGCCAATCGCTGTTTTTTCTGAAAGAAAAATACATCTTACAAATAAAAAAATGTGAAAACATTTGTTTACTAAAAAAAAAACCGCTAACTTTGCAATCTAAGACAAAGACTACAGGTGATGACACACTCCGACATAAGGAGAAAAACTACTGTTGACAAACCCCACTACTGCTGATTGAGCATTTATTTACTTGATGAGGCATCTTTTAGAGTTACAGCATGTGGAGACCCTACGAGTCCTGACAACCTGACTACAATTTTTTTGACGAACGATGAACAATCATTTATTAACAACTTATTATTAACTTTCAAATTCACCTATTATGAACAAAAGATTACTTATTTCATGCTTAGGCGTGATGATGAGTGCAATGAGTTTTGCTCAGTGGGTAGCTCCCTCTGTTGCCGACTTCTTCACTCCCGACACCTATGCCAAGGAATTCAAGGTAT
>CAMVDC010000125.1 GCA_947166155.1 uncultured Prevotellaceae bacterium
CCTCCACTCAGCACCCGTGTTTTTGCCGGTGCATTTGGTGCTTACTTGCATGTCGAGGTCAAAATACATTTTTCGGGTGTAAAAAAAGGCATCCGGATGTAAAAAACTCATTGTTTTGCATTGTCTTTCATCCGAAAAAACGTATCTTTGTGGCGGAATGTTGTATAATTATAAATAATGTGTATATGAAATCATTCAAACTCATCATCATTGCAGTGGCCTCGCTCATGCTGACGGCCTATGCAAATGCGCAGCCGGTGAGTCGCGAGGCAGCTGCCGACGTGGCTCGCCACTTCTGGACATCCGGTGGCGGCGGACGGCGTTTGGCTCCGTCGAAGGCAAGTCCTACACTCTCTTATACTGCTTCGACATCCGACGAAGTGCAGTTCTATGTGTTCAACAATGCTGCCGGCAGCGGATTTGTGGTTGTGGGTGGCGACCAACGTGTACCAAGCATATTGGGATACAGCAACTCGGGAGCCTTCGACTACAATCGTGCACCCGAAAACCTGAAGTGGTGGCTCTCGCAGTATAGTGAGCAGATACATCAAACCGTGGCACAAGAATCGGCTGCTCCACGCAAGAATGTGGTGGCAAAAGGGGCTGACATCACTCCGCTCGTAAGCACCACATGGGATCAGAGCGAACCCTACAACTCTGCGTTGCCAAGCCTCGGTGCAGGATATACAGGACAATATGCGCTGGCCACGGGATGTGTGGCTACTGCTATGGCTCAGATCATTAACTACCACCAATATCCCACGGTGGGAATCGATAGCCATACCGATATCAACGCAATCACCGTAGGCGAGACGACCATCAAGTTCGAGGCCGATTTCGGTAGTACACACTACGACTGGAGCAACATGCTCGATTCATACAAAAGTTCGTTCACTGCCTTGCAGAGCAATGCTGTGGCACAACTCATGTACCACTGTGGCGTAGCAGTCGACATGAAATATGGTCAGTTCTCGACCGGTGGCTCCGAAGCCGATACTCGCGACGTGACACCAGCCCTGGTGAAGTATTTCGGCTACGACCGAGGCATCTCTTACATCATGCGCGACTATATGACTGCCGACGAGTGGGAGACCACCATCTACAACGAACTCAAGGCCCTGCGCCCCGTGCTCTATGGCGGACAATCGGTAGTGCCAGGCTCACAGGGTGGACATGCATTCGTGTGCGACGGCTATCGTGCAGCCGACAACACCTTCCACATCAACTGGGGATGGGGCGGCTACTGCGACGGCTATTTCCTCCTCAATGGCAGCGGAGCCCTCAAACCATCGGGCAGCGGCTCGGGAGGTGCAGGCGAGAATGCTGAATATGTGACCCGACAAGTGGCTGTGATAGGCATCCGTCCCGATGCCGGCAACCCAGTGAACGAGAACCTGTGGGTGGGCGAATTCTCCGCACTCTCATCGAACGTGGCATCAGGCACCGACCTGCCTGTGACCATCACAATCGAAAACATGTCGTGCACCAAGCTCACTTTCCAAATAGGCATGAAGTTCACCAACACAGTAACCAACGAAGAAATCATCAAGCCATTCAGCCAAAAGTTCAATATCGAACCTAAGTACTATGCAGCAATCAATGCCGAGTCGGCAGGAACCAAGTACCTCAACATCCCGACCAACTATATCGGAGAAGGTGAATACACCGTGACACCAGTGTTCCTGAACCAACAAGGCAACTGGCAGGACCTGCACATGGCTACAGGGCTGGCACAGCAAACTGTCAACATCAGTGCACCTACTGACGACCTGTATCTTGTGAGCGAACCATCGTTTGGCAACAAATACAATAACGAATTCTATATCACACCCAACGAACACAGCACAGTGCTCAAGATAAAGAACAACACCGCAGCCGACATAAAGACCAATATCGTGGTGTTCTTCATGTTTAACGAGGGTGGAGGCTTATCATACTCATCAGTCGACTATATCCTATTGATGAATGTGACCCTCCCAGCAGGCGAGGTGACCGAACTGCCGGCAAACAAGTTGCAAAACAATAAGCTGGAAGCAGGCAAACGATATATGGTGGCCGTTCAAGACAACAAGAGTGGCAAGTATCTGGTATCAAATCTGTGGGCAAATGTGGTCGATCCAGTCACAATTCCTTACACACTGTCCGAACTTGAGTGGGGAACCATCTGCCTGCCGTTCGAGGCCGAAGTGCCTGCCGGAATTACCGCTTATGCAGTAAGTTCGTATAGCGGTACATCGCTCAAGTACACCGAGGTGTCGCATCTCAACATCAACACTCCATACATCCTGCATGGCACACCGGGCGACTATGTATTCAAGGGCCCGGGCACTCCAGCCGGAACATACACCAGCGGATTGCTCACTGGTACCACCGCCGATGACCAGAAGTTGCCATACGGCTCATACATACTCCAGAACCAGACGTCGGGATTCGGATTCTATCAGGTGGATATCGACCGCATGGCAGCTCAATATCGAGCATACCTCAACCTGCCAGTTGGCGCCACAAGTCCTTACTTCATCTTCGATGCAGGCGAGACGACAGCCATCAATGCCATCGAAGGCAGCAAGACAGTGAGCGGCCAATCAATCTACAACCTCAACGGACAACGCATATCGACTCCACAGCGTGGCATCAATATCATAGGAGGCAAGAAAGTGCTGGTGAAGTGAATCATACGAAGTGAATAGTGAAAAGTGAATAATCTGAGTAACTATTCACTCCATTCGCGCAGGTTCTCATCAAATCAAGCATCAGCCGTTCATTGAATCAAGCATCCGCTATTCATTGAATCAAGCATCCGCTATTCATTAAATCAAGCATCCGCTATTCATTATTCATTATTAATTATTCATTATTAATTCATTAAACAAACGAGATTATGAAACAATATATAACACCTGCTACCCATGAGGAGCAGATACACATCAACCACTGCCTGATGACAGGCTCCCCACAGGTCATCGGAGGCCCAATCGACAGCGGAAAGCAATATGCTCCCGACCGCTCCGACAACGAGTGGGAGGAATTCTGATGCACCAGATAAAAGAACATATAAAGTAGCCAAAACGACGGGGTGGAACTGGTTTCCACCCCGTCGTTTTGGCTTTTGGGGAGATGGGCGGATAGGTGTTTCTAGGAGATCCTAGGTGGTCCTAGGTGGTCCTAGGTGGTCCTAGGTAATCCTAGGCATTCCTAGTCATTCCTGGGTTTTCCTATTCTTCCTTGGCTCATCCATCCTCTATTTTTCGCCTTTTATATATTCCAGGATTTGCTCGGCGTGTATCTTGGTCTTAATCTGTTTTGGCAAGAATATATGCTCCACTATGCCTTCCTCGTTGACAAGGTAGGTGGTGCGCAGGGTGCCCATCGTGGTGCGGCCATACATCTTCTTCTCGCCCCAGGCACCCAGCTGTTGAAGCAGGGTGGTTTCAGTGTCGGCTATGAGTGGAAAACTGAGGTTGTGGCTGGCTGCAAACTTCTGTTGGGCAGATGCCGAGTCTTTGCTCACACCTATCACTTCGTATCCGTTCTGCCTCAGTTCGGCCAGATGTGCCTGGAGCGAACATGCTTCGGCTGTGCACCCCGAGGTGTTGGCCTTAGGATAACTGTAGAGAACGAGCTTGCGACCGCGCAGGTCGCTGCTCTTGATGAGGTTGCCATTTTGGTCGGTGCCCAGTATGTCGGGTATTCGGTCGCCTATATTCATAATCTCGGTTGTTTATAGTTTTGTGTGCAAAGATAAGCATAATAATCGATACGTAGATTAAGAATCGACGATATTTTAGTGAATAAACGCAAAAAAACGCTTGTCAGAAAAAATTATTACACATTATGCATTGTGCATCACGAATTATTTTCGTATCTTTGCCGACAGAATCAGAGACACGAAAACTATTGTATAACCAAAGTTAGATTATTAAGATTATGGCAAAGAAATGGGTATGCCCTGTATGTGGCTATGTTCACGAGGGCGACACTCCACCCGAGAAGTGTCCACAGTGTAAGGTTCCCGGGTCAAAGTTTGTATTGAAAGAAGATAAGGGCGGATTGGTATTTGCATGCGAGCACGAGCTTGGTGTGGCAAAAGCTATCCCCGAGGGTGAGGAAGGCGCATTTGTGCTTCAAGGCCTCAAGGACCATTTCAACGGCGAATGCTGCGAAGTCGGCATGTATCTCGCTATGAGCCGTCAGGCCGACCGCGAGGGATATCCCGACGTGGCAGAGGCTTTCCGTCGCTATGCATTCGAAGAGGCAGAACATGCAGCCAAGTTTGCTGAACTGCTCGGCGAAGTGGTGTGGGACACCAAGACCAACCTCTACAAGCGCATGATGGCCGAAGAAGGTGCATGCGAAGGAAAACTGGAAATTGCCAAGGTGGCCAAGAAGCTCGGCCTCGATGCAATCCACGACACCGTTCACGAGATGGCAAAAGACGAAGCACGCCACGGAGCCGGATTCCAGGGACTCTACAACAAGTACTTCAAGTAAGAAACAGTTTTATTAACACTACACACACATTCCTCATTATGAAGAAATATGTATGCGACGTATGCGGATGGGAGTATGATCCCGCCGTAGGTGTGCCCGAGGCTGGCATAGCTCCAGGCACTCCATTCGAAGAACTGCCCGACGACTTCGAGTGCCCGCTATGTGGAGTTGGTAAAGACCAATTCTCGGAGGCCGAATAAGCACCGGAATAACGTCACCCATGCACATACCATCTGCCATCCGATACTGAGGTTACAGACTCGTTATGTGCATGGGCTTTTCTTCCTTTTTTCTCTTATCTATGAACAAACACAGACGCTGACTTAACGCGCAATTCCTGCTGGCTGTCTTTTCGTGCATGTTGCTACTGTCGTGGTGCCATGTGCATACTTATGATGCCAACATCGATTGTCCCGAATGTCATCATCATGTGGGTCATGCCCACATGTCGATACTTCGAATAGCCGCGCAAGCTTGAAAGACCGTGCTCGTCGGGCAGAAAGACAGACCTCGCAAGACAGAAAGACGGGCCTCGCAAGGCAGAAAGACGGGCCTCGCAAGGCCGAAAGTCAGGTCTTGCAAAGTTGAAAGTCAGGCCTCGCAAGGCAGAAAGTCAGGCCTCGCAAAGCAGAAAGACGGGCCTCATTTTCCCCACATATAAACACTATTTCCCGATATTTCATGCGCCACGCATCCTCTCTTCTGACCCTCTAAGGAGAGTCGTGAGAAAAAGAGAAAGAAGCACAACCATGCGGTTGCACTCCTTTATATATATAATGACTCCTTAGAGACAAATACTTTAGTTCTTGATATTAAATAGATACAATGTGTTGCATCTGCTCATTCCTCTTCCTTCAAACCGAAGATGAACTGCTGGGTGGGGTGGTGGTAGTGGCATCCCACGGTACCAAAGCAGATGAGGCGGGCAAGGAGGCTGATGACCTTGGGGCGAGGAATGCGCGATAGCCGTACAATCTGGTTGAGCGGCATGGCTTTAGATGTGAGTGTGTCGAGCAGGTGGCGTACGGTGTCGGTATAAGTCATCAAGGAGCCGCTGCCGGTTTGCGCGTTGCGCCACATGGCGAGGTGCACGGGCGAGGCCACGATGTTTTCGTCGGCTATGCGGATATATGCGCGTGGACGGTCGTCTTCATCAAGTGCACAGATAGGTCGGTGGTCGGATGGCGGTATGGTAGCAACAACTATGGTGCGGCCGTCGATGTGGTAGGTGTCGAACTGTATGCTGGATGCGGGGCGGCAATAGCGGAAGGCCGCTTGGTGCATCATGTAGATTTCCTCGTCGGAACGTACGCCCGATATGTGACCGTCGTCGCGCACCCCGATCAACAAGCGTCCACCATCGGTGTTAGCAAAGGCAGAAACCGACTTGGCAAGTTTGCGGGCATCGGTCACTCGGTACTTGAAGTCCTGTTGCTGATGCTCGCCTTCGCTTATGAGCTGATGGAGGTCGGACATGGGATTTTTCATTCTTTCTTCATCCTTTCTTCCAACTCCCGTATATCGCTCAGCAGGTTCCACATGCCATCTTCTGACAGCACACCGCGCTTCAAGTCGTGGGGCAGCAGACCTGCTTCGTCGGCAGCGAAGTCGTGTTTCCATTCTTTGCTGCTGTAGTACTGGCTGAGCAGGCGTATGTCTTCTTTTGCTGCATCATATTGGTCGAGTGCTGCCGCAAGTTGTGACGTGGCTTGCGAAGCGCGGTCGAAGCGTTGCTCCATTTGTCGGATACGTTCTGTCTGATTCATATTGTAGTTGATGATACTGTTTCAGAGGGCAAAGATACGAAATATTTCATCATCGACTGCCATCTGTGCTGACTTTTTTTCCATGTTGGCAGGTCAAAAAGTCCATATATCGGGTTGGCACGCATGTTTGCAATATACATGAGTGAAGCGCAACCCGAAAGGGAAGCACAAACGAAACAAAATGTATAACCTATAAAAACAAACAATCAGGAGGTAGTAATTATGTTACCAGTAATGTTTAAAAACAGTTGGTTCCCAACAGTATTTGATGATTTTCTGAACACTGATTTCTTGCCTCGTGCCAACAATACAGCACCTGCAGTTAATGTGAAGGAAGATGAGAGTTCATACGTCATGGAGCTTGCATCACCAGGCATCCGCAAAGAGTTTTGCAGGGTAAGCATCAACAACGACGGCAACCTTTGCATTGCCATAGAAAACAAGACCGAACACAAGGAGGGCGGCAGTCACAAGCACCACTATCTGCGTCGCGAGTTCTCATACTCTAACTATGAGCAGTGTTACACCCTGCCAGATGATGTCGACAAGCAAGCCATCGCTGCCAAGGTTGAAAACGGCATCTTGACCGTCACGATGCCAAAGGTGAAGAAAGACGAGAAGAAAGAAACGAAGACCATCACGGTATCGTAACCACTTTGATACGTCCGTTTCATCTCAGAATCACTGATGATTCGCTTTTGCCATAAAAGCATAAAATGTTAAGTCCGCACTGTCTATATACACACAGACAGTGTGGACTTTATTTATGGTGACATCAGTCATCCGTCTTTCATTGTATGCTGTCAATGCGCAACCGCAGTATTCCTGCAGGCACTTTCACTTCCACCACATCGCCTACGTGTTTACCCATCAGCGCCTGAGCAATGGGTGATTTGATTGAGAGTTTTTTCTCGGCGAGGTTGGCTTCGTGAGGGCTCACGAGTGTGTAGGTCATCGGTGTGTTGGTGTTGAGGTTGGTCATTTCCACCTTAGTGAGCAGTCGAACCACGTCGGAACTGACACCCGAGAGGTCAATCACCCGGGCGTATTCCAACACACGTTGCTTGAAACGTATCTTGCCCAGCAGTCGCGACTGTTCGCGGCGGGCGGCATGATACTCGAAGTTTTCGCTAAGGTCACCCTTTTCGCGAGCCTCGACCAGCGCCTCCTTCACCTTGGGGTATTCCACATATTCGAGTTGATATAGCTCGGCAACAAGTTTGTCGTAGCCTTCTTTCGACATGTATTCCATGAGCAATTAATAATTAACGATGAACAATTAATAATGCAAAGATACGAATTTTTATTTGTGTGGCGATGCAATATATAAGTCTTTGACACTTTTTTTTCTATTTGTTTCGCGCATAAGGGATTTATTTCTTATCTTTGCTGCGTAAAACTTGATTTCTGAAAAAATAACAATTATGAAACATTTGCGTACTATCATTCTGGGCCTTGTTGTTGGACAAGCCTTGTTCTCATCCGTCTGTTGCCGTGCTGCCAATGTGGTTTCGTCGCCCGATGGCCAACTGCAGTTGTTGCCAACCGTTGATGGCTTGATTGTGAATTATTCCGGTAAAGACTTGTTTTCAATCCCCACAGTGGGACTTGGTGCACAGCCATCAAGAGTCGGTACATTAAAACGCACTCGGCGCATAAAGACCAACTACACCATGCTTTCGGGCAAACGCCTACATTGTGTGGGGCGTGCCAATGAGTATTGTGCCGACCTAAGTGATAATCAGCGTTTAGTCATCCGTCTTTACAATGACGGAATGGCATTCCGATATGAACTGACAGGATTGAACTCAGTCAGTGCTCCAAAGGAAAATA
>CAMVDC010000126.1 GCA_947166155.1 uncultured Prevotellaceae bacterium
CAATTATTATTCTATCGTTGAACTTCAATTATTATTCTATCGTTGAACTTCAATTCTTCAATTTTTCAATTTTTCAATTCTTTTTAGTGCCTCCTGCATCATCTCGTCTTTTGCGCAGAGCGAGATGCGTATGTAGCGCTCGCCGTTGGTGCCGAAGATGAATCCGGGGGTGATGAATACGCGTGCTTGGTGGAGCACTTGCTCGGTCAGGTCTTCCACGTTGGCATAGCTGTCGGGGATGCGTCCCCAGAGGAACATGCCCTGCTGACGGGGGTCGAAGGTGCAACCCAGTGTGTGCATGATTTGCTCGGCAATGCGGCGGCGCGATGCGTAGGTCTCGATGTTGGCCTTGGTGTGCCATTCATCGCTGTTGTCGTAGGCCGTGGCGGCTGCCAGCTGCATGGGGCGGAAGGTGCCCGAGTCGATGTTCGACTTCACTTTCAGTATCCAGCTCACGAACTCACTGTTGGTGGCAAGCATGCCTACGCGCCAGCCGGGCATGTTGTGGCTCTTCGACATGGAGTTGAACTCGATGCAGCAGTCTTTGGCTCCCGGCACTTGCAGGATGCTGAGGTGCTCGTCGCGGTTGAGGATGAATGAATAGGGGTTGTCGTTGACGATAATGATTGAGTGTCGGCGTGCGAAGTCCACCAGTTTTTGGTATAGTTCGCGTGTGGCGCGTCCGCCTGTCGGCATGTGTGGGTAGTTGGTCCACATGAGCTTCACGCCAGTCAGGTCCATCGACTCCAGTTGGTCGAAGTCGGGGTGCCATCCGTTTTCTTCCTTTAGGTCGTAGCTCACGATGTTTTGTCCCAGCAGTCGGCTCAGTGCCGTGTAGGTTGGGTAGCCGGGGTTGGGCACCAGTACGCTGTCGCCGGGGTTACACATGGCCAGGGTGACATGCAGTATGCCTTCCTTGCTGCCTATGAGTGGCTGTATCTCGGTTGCGGGGTCGAGTTCCACGCCATACCATCGGCTGTAGAAGCCAGCCATGGCACGTCGCAGCTCGGGGGTGCCGACAGTGGGTTGGTAGCCATGTGAGTCGGCGCGGCGTGCTTCGCGACACAAGGTTTCGATTGTTGCCTCGGATGGTGGCATGTCGGGGCTTCCTATTGCCAGGCTTATGATGTCCATCCCTTGGGCATTGAGCTGTGCCACCTCTTTCAGTTTGCGGCTGAAGTAGTATTCGCTCACGTTTTGCAAGCGTTTGGCAGGCTCATACTGTTGATTTTCCGTTTTCATATTCTCCAAGTATTGTGATTTGTGTTGTGAGTGGTCGTGTTGCTTCGATAGACTGGCGATAGCGTTGATAGTCGTCGAATGTGATGTCGACGTAGAACATGTATTCCCATTCGCGCCCGATGATGGGTAGCGACTGAATCTTTGTGAGGTTGATTTTGTAGAACGAGAAGATCGACAGCACTTGCGAGAGCTGACCCTCGGTGTGAGCCAGTGTGAACACTATGCTGGCCTTGTTGATGTGTTTGGTGCTGCATAGTGCTGGCGCCATCTCGGGCTTGCATACCACGAGAAACCGTGTGAAGTTGTGTTTGTTGGTTTCGATGCCTTCCTCCAGCACCTTCATGCCGTAGATGTCGGCCACAGCCTTCGAACATATGGCTGCATGTCCGTGCAGTCCGTTTTGGCTTATGTTTTTTGCTGCACCGGCCGTGTCGTCCACTTCCACGATTTTCAGTCCGGGGTGGTGTTTCAGAAACTCGCGGCATTGCATCAGGGCTACTGGGTGGGAGTTCACTTCGGTGATTTGGTCCCAGTCGTCGGATGGCAGGCACATGATAGAGTGTGAAATCCTAAGTTTATGTTCGCCCACGATGATGGTGCCGCTGTCGCGCAGCAGTTCGTAGTTGTGGAGCAGGCTGCCGGCTATGGTGTTCTCGATTGCCACCATGCCCACCACTTCGGGGTCGGCATTGATTGCAGCAAACACATCCTCGAATGTGTTGCAGCATATCAAATCGATGTCCTCACCCTCGAAATATCGGTGGCTTGCCACGTCGTGGAACGAACCCACCTCGCCCTGTATTGCTATTCGTATCATAATTTGTTTCAAAAAAAAATCCACCCTCAAGTCTTGAGAGCGGAATTTGTAGTTACTGTATCCTTGTTTCAGCATTGACTGTATTGCATACCCTTATCCGCTCTCACTTCTTTGGAAAGTAAAAGTAAAAATAAAAGTATGTTGCAAATACTGACTTCATGCTGGTTGCTTTGTCTTTTTATGAATTCGGGTGCAAATGTATAGCAAAATCGCGACATGACCAAACATTTTGCGATAAAAATGAGGCAGGAGTCGAAAAAAAATACATAAAGTCCGCCGTTCGTTACTTTTTGTCATCGCTTGCGCCCGCACATGCCGCCGTCTGCGCCGTCGTCTGTCCACCTTTATTATATATATAATGGTGGCAGTCGGGGAGGTGGGTTTTGGGGTGGAAAATGGGCGGAGTGGAAGCATGCCCACAGACGTGTGTGGAGGGGTCGGAAAATGAGTGCGCACTCTCGGGCCTGCGAGCGCGCACTCTCGGGCCTGCGAGCGCGCACTCTCGGGGTCGCGAGTGCGCACTCGCAAAGGCTCGGGCTCACACCCTTGCCGAAAACAATGGCGGCATGGATGGCAAAAGTGGGGCCGATGAAGCAAAAAAAGGAGTTAACATACGTGATGTTAGAAACTTTTTGTGTAATTTTGCAGTCGAAACGTATAACAAAATGTTGAAGAAGAGACGGATTTGACAATCCGTAAACAGACTGAAAGATTGAAGATTTGAAGGAATTTGTAATATCGGAAGCAAAAGTCGAGACGGCAGTAATCGTAGGACTCATCACCCCCTACCAGAACGAGCGCAAGACTCGCGAATATCTCGACGAACTGGAGTTTCTGGCCGATACGGCCGGTGCCAAGGTGGTGAAGCGATTTACGCAGAGGGTGAACGGCCCCAGCAGTGTGACATATATAGGCCAGGGCAAACTCGACGAAATACGCCAGTACATACGCGACGAGGAGGACGCCGAGCGCGAAGTGGGTATGGTGATATTCGACGACGAGCTGTCGGCCAAGCAGATACGCAACATTGAGAAGGAACTGCAGGTGAAAATACTGGATCGCACATCGCTCATACTCGATATTTTTGCCATGAGAGCGCAGACGGCTACAGCCAAGACACAGGTCGAACTGGCGCAATACCGATACATGCTGCCACGACTCACCCGACTGTGGACCCACCTCGAGCGCCAACGAGGCGGTAGTGTGGGCCTGCGCGGACCGGGCGAGACGCAGCTCGAGATGGACCAACGCATCATCAGGAACCGCATGTCGCTGCTGAAACAGCGACTGAAGGAAATCGACACACAGAAGACCACACAGCGCAAGGGGCGCGGACGACTCATACGCGTGGCACTCGTGGGATATACCAACGTGGGCAAATCGACACTGATGAACCGACTGTCAAAAAGCGAGGTGTTTGCCGAAAACAAACTGTTTGCAACACTCGACACCACCGTGCGCAAAGTGATAATCGACAACCTGCCCTTCCTGCTGAGCGACACTGTGGGGTTCATACGCAAACTGCCAACCGACCTCGTCGACTCGTTCAAGTCGACACTCGACGAGGTGCGCGAAGCCGACATGCTGATACACCTGGTCGACATATCACACCCCGACTTCGAGGAACAGATACGGGTGGTGGACAAGACCCTGAGCGACATAGGGGCAGGGGGAAAGCCGACCATCATCGTGTTCAACAAAATCGACGCATACACCTGGACACCCAAGGACCCCGACGACCTCACACCGCCAACACGCGAGAACATACCCCTTGCACAACTCATGCAGACATGGATGGCCAAGATGGGGGAGGGCGATTGCTTCTTCATTTCGGCAGCACAGGGTACCAACATACCCGAACTCAAGCAACTGCTCTACCGCCGAGTGAGGGAACTGCATGTGCAGAAATACCCATACAACGACTTCCTGTACCAAGATTACGATTACAAGGACGAATGACGTAGAACAATAACACACATAAAAACACCCCGTATGAGAGCTCTAACCAACCACGAAATCACCGTTCTGACTGAACGCGGATGTACAGCCGACGACTGGACACTCATCGCAGTTGCCGACGACTTCAATGCCGACCGCCTGGCCGACGTAAACTTCTATGGTCACATCGAAATAGGCAGCATGGCCGGCACGGTCGATGTTGAAGAAGGATTCCAACGCGCATGCTCTTTGCGACATGCAACACTGAAAGACGTAAAAATCGGCGACCGATGCTTCATCGAGAATGTAGGCGGATACATTGCCAACACAACGATAGGCGACGACTGCTACATTGCCAACATAGGCATCATAAGTTTCAACGCACCCACAAGCTGCGGGGTGGGCAACACCATATCGGTGCTCAACGAGGGAGGCGACGGCAATGTGGTCATATACGACAAACTGACCGCACAGATGGCTTCACTCATGCTCACATATCCCGAAGTGAGGCAACTGGTGAAGGCCGAGATAGCCAATTATCCACAACTGCAGCACACCACCATCGGGAGAGGATGCCGCATTGTGGGAACCAAGGAAATACAAAATGCGCAGATAGGACCCTATTGCGAGATTCAGGGCGCTACCCACATAGCCAACACGACACTGCTGAGCAGCAGCGACGCACCAACACTCATAGGTCCCGACGTGATTATCGAAAACTCGGTAGTGGCCAAGAGCGCCACCGTGACCACCGGAGCCAAGGTGAGCGAGTCGTTTGTGGGCGAGGGAGTACACATAGGCAAGGGATTCTCGGCCGAGGCATCACTCTTCTTTGCCAATGCATACATGGACAACGGAGAGTCGTGTGCCGCAATGTGCGGCCCATTCGCATGTTCACACCACAAGTCGACACTGCTCATCGGCGGACTCATCTCATTCTACAACGCAGGGTCGGGCACCAACCAAAGCAACCACGCCTACAAGATGGGGCCAATACACTGGGGAGTGCTCGAACGCGGGTCGAAGACAGCATCGGGCAGCCACATACTCTGGCCGGCACACATCGGAGCCTTCTCGATGGTGATGGGCAAACTCACCACACATCCACGCCTGCAAAACCTGCCTTTCTCCTACATACTGGCTACTGGAGAGAAGACATACATCGTGCCTGGCATCAACCTCAAGACCGTGGGTACATGGCGCGACATCAACAAATGGCCCAAACGCGACGGACGCCCACTGTCGGCGCGGCGCGATATAGTCGACATGCAATTCCCTAATCCTTACATCATACAGTTTGTAGTGGCAGGCAAGGAACTGCTGCAATCGCTCGTGGAACAGCAAGGACCCGATGCCGACGAATACCGATTTGAGGGATGCTACATAAAGTATAAGGCACTGGTCGACGGCATGAAATACTACGACCTGGCTCTGCGCCTCTACACGGCCGAACTGCCCACCGACCAGTGGCTCGACCTGTGTGGCATGCTGTCGCCAAAGAAAAACATCGACGACCTCATTTCCGACATCAACGAGGGCGAGGTGACTACCACCGACCAGATAACCGACATCCTGGCCGAAATAAGCCACAATGGCCGCTACATGTATCAGCACACACAGACTCCGCAGTATGCTGAGGCCTACGAAGAGTGGCTGTCGCTCATACGACGCGATGCCGAGCGCGAGTTCGAGATGGGCGATGTCGACGAAGCAATGCTGCGCGAGTTTCTCGAGAAGGTGAAGTAAGCTTGCTGGTTATATCGAAATACCATAGACAATGTTATAATGCTATAGTCAACAATACAATGCCATAAGAAGCATTAGTATGTAAATTCACAGACGTATATCATCATAAATCCACAACACAATGAAACGAATTCTGACTATCACTTTGTCTGTGCTACTGTTTGCATCGTGCCAACAGTCGCACAAGTATGAATCGGTAGAGGGCGACCCCATGCAGTCGCGCATCTACACCCTCGACAACGGACTGAAGGTCTATCTCTCGGTCAATAAAGACCAACCGCGCATACAGACCTACATAGCAGTGCGAGTGGGAGGCAAGAACGACCCGAGCCAGAACACAGGACTGGCACACTATCTGGAGCACCTCATGTTTAAAGGTACTACATCCTATGGTACAAGCGACTACGAGAAGGAAGCTCCGCTGCTCGACGAGATAGAAAAACTCTACGAGGTTTACCGCACCAAGACCGACCCCGACGAGCGACGCGACCTATATCATCAGATCGACAGCATATCACACGAAGCATCGAAGTACGCTATTGCCAACGAATACGACAAACTCATGTCGTCGATAGGTTCGATAGGTACCAATGCTTACACCAGCGAAGACGTGACTTGCTACACCGAGGACATACCGTCGAACGAAGTGGAAAACTGGGCAAAGATACAGTCCAACCGCTTCAAGGACATGGTGATACGCGGATTCCACACCGAGCTCGAGGCTGTGTACGAAGAGTATAACATAAGCCTCACACGCGATATACGCAAAGTGTTAAAGGCTGCCAACAGCATATTATTCCCCAACCACCCATACGGACAGCAGACTGTGCTCGGTTCGCAGGAACACCTCAAGAACCCGTCAATCACCACAATCAAGGAGCACTTCAGCAAATGGTACGTGCCAAACAACGTGGCTATATGCATGAGCGGTGACTTCGATCCCGACGAGGTGGTCGACATCATCGAGCAATACTTCGGCGACTGGCAACCCAACCCCGACATACCTGCCATGCACGACGCACTGCCCAAGGAAGTGAAGCGCCTTACAGCACCCGTAGAGTGTGAAGTGTTTGGTCCTGAGCAGGAGGAGGCAGTGCTTGCATGGGCATTCCCAGGCAAGAAAAGCACCGACAGCGACTACCTCGCCATCATCGAGCAACTGCTGACGAACAACAAGGCAGGCCTCTTCGACATCGACCTGAACCAGTCGCAGGCAGTCCTCGCCGCTGCAACCTATACATACGCTATGAGCGACTACTCAATGCTACTCGCACTCGGATATCCAAAGGACGGACAGTCGCTGCAGGAGGTGCGCCAGCTCATGCTCGACGAGATGCAGAAAATCAAAGACGGAAAGTTCGACGACTCGCTGCTCGAAGCCATCATCAACAACATGAAACTCTCACTCATGTATGAGCTTGAGGACAACGAATCGCGCGCCAACATGTTTGTCGAGTCGTTCGTAAACGGCACCGAATGGAAGGACGAAGTGGGGCGCATCGACCGCCTGAGCAAGATAACCAAGGCCGACATCATGGAGTTTGCAAAGCGCAACATCACCGACGGATATGCATGCATATACAAGCGACAGGGTGTTGACCCCGACGAGAAGAAAATCGACAAGCCTGCCATATCGCCAATCGAGACCAATCGCGACAAGACAAGCCCATTCGTACAGGCAATAGCCGACAGCAAGGTGAAGCCCATCGAGCCCGTTTTTGCCGACTACAAACGCGACCTCAGCACCTCTAAGTTCAGCAACGGCAACGAACTCATATACAAGCAAAACACATCAAACCAAGTGTTCTCGCTCAGCTATCGCATAGCACGTGGCAGCAAGGCCGACCCATGCATCAACCTCGCATCCATGTACCTCACATACCTCGGCACTTCCGACTTCGCACCCGATGAGTTCCAAGCCGAGCTCTACCGACTCGCATGCAACATCAGCATCTCGACCGACGACGAAGAGACCGTGGTCAGCATATCAGGACTTGCAGAAAACATGCCGGCTGCCGTCGAACTTTGCGAACAGTGGATGCACGATGCTGTGGTCGATCAGGCTGTATACGACAACATGGTGGGCGACGTGCTCAAGAGCCGTGCCGACGCGAAGCTCAACCAGCAGAACTGCTTCGCACGACTCAGGGCGTGGGGCATGTATGGACCACAAAACTCATACACCAACATAATACCAGTTGATCAGCTCAAGGCAATCGACCCACAAGCACTGCTCGACACCATCTCAAACCTGCAGAACTATCAGCAGACCATCGTGTACTACGGACCAATGCCGCAAGACGAGCTCACCGACTTTATCCAGGCCA
>CAMVDC010000127.1 GCA_947166155.1 uncultured Prevotellaceae bacterium
CTTTTTATAGATGTAAAGATTTAAAATATATTCATCTTCCTAAACGCTTGCATACAATAGCTACTAATATGTTTATGGGATGTTCAAATCTAAAGACAATAGAAATACCAAAGTCTGTTAACCGAATTGAAGCTGGTGCTTTTGCTTATTGTGCGCTCGAATTTATTTATGTAAACTGGCACAAGCCAATAGACATTGGAAAATCTGTATTCAAGGGGTGTCAATTAAGTACATGCACCCTTATTGTTCCGCGCGGCACTCGCCAACTCTACGAGCAAGCCGAAAACTGGAAGGACTTCGGACGTATTGTTGAAGAATAATTGTTAATAAAAAAACTCATGACCGACATTACCATCTGGCTCACATATCATGACGACAGCATGATAGAGCAATACGACCTTAAGGAGGACGAAGTGCTCCGCCTGTTCAAGGGAAACGACACAGGGGTGGAGGGTGAGAACATCAAGCACCGGCTGGGATATTATGATTGAACAGACCCTCTCCCCGCTCCCCCTTTATGGGGAGGGCTAATGAAGGAATGAAGAATGAGGGAATGAAGAATTAGCCATGCGGCATCATTCGTCCCTTTAACTTCATCAAGAATTAGAGAATTAAGGAATTACGGGAATGCAAGTACCATACTTTAACTACCTAAAAAAACAAATCATAACCATTATTAATCCTTAAAACAAATTGAATTATGACAGCAACAATCAAGAAAGTGACATTGAAGTCACTGAGTAAGAACAAAGACATCGACCCTTCGAAGGGTTTGGTCACGCATCCTTTCACACAGGAAGAGTACAACAATCTTAACCAGACAGGCGAATGGACGGGCGGATATGTAGAGGCCATGGGATATGTCGCTCCGCCGATGATGGATGGCATGGATGACGGAAGCGGCAGTTCTGATATCGAAGATGATGATTATTTAACAAAACCTTATGTAGGCATTCCTATTTCAGGAGGCTCAAAAACTGCAGAAGGAAAAATAATTGCTAGTATTAATTCACAAAGTTCATTTAAGATATTATTTGACTTTGTAATAAGTTGGACCGATGGAAGGACAGGGGTGCAACATGGCGGTAGCCTAAGCGTTATAAATAATACCGATGTAAAGACAACTGGTGTCACTATATTAACCGATCAAAATATTAATTTGAATATAAATGCTACAAGTGCAACAGTGGCAAATTTAGATTGGAATAAGAAAAGTAGAAATCATTACGAGATATCATACAGCTTAAAGTATAGTTGGGATTTCCAAGAAAAATCACACTTAAGTAATATTAATGGTCAGATTTACTATGATGGTATTACTTTATTAACATATCTTGGAAAACCATTAACACTAATGATGGGGTCTGGACAGATTTATCTTTCCTTAGAAGATGATGCTTTTGTAATAGAATAATCCTTAATAAACAAGAATATGAAACGAAACATTATTTTATTTGTCTGTATGCTGAGCATAATGTACTGCTCTGCCCAGACTGAGAATCCCTACGGATTGTATAGGTTGCAGTCTTTCAACTATGAGAACGGCAACAAGAAAGTTCCTACATTCGAGCAATACAAATATTGCGGCATTAAATACACCCTGACACTTTCGGTCACAAACCAAACGGACCACAGCACTACGTTCGATATCAGGAGGAACGACAAGGAGAGCCTGCAGTACACAGGAAAACGTCCGTTAAAGGACACTGACAAGTCAACTCAGGTTTATGACAGCAACCGGCGAAAGTTTACGATGAGCTGGTACAACACTTCTGTTCATGGAGACTATTTCCCATTTAAGGAATGGATAACCGAGCAATATGACAGCGAAGAAGGAATCAATCCCAATATAAAGGAGGCTGTAGCCTTATTTGGAAATGTGGTACTAAATGGTGTAGGGGCATTTAACGGAAACGATAGTGAGAAACTGAGCGGATGCTGGCGTGCTGTCGGCAACTGGACGGAAAACGAGCATGCTGGGTACATAATCGACACGAGCAGGGACTATGGAGCTCACCCGAATTATTATATCATCAACAGCTTGTATTGGATTTCATTACCAGTGTACGACAGTAGTGATGAGAATTTTTCTGCTGGCTGTGAGATTGATGTCTATAAGAAATTGACCAAAAACATTTATTATCTCAGTGCTGACAGTCCTAATACTCCAGATTTTACTTTCGTTATCCGCTGGCTGACTGATGATGCCATTATAGTCCAGTACAACGATTACCCTCAGGAACTATGGGTCAGGAGTGCCTTACCCTCATTCCTCCATAAAGTAATTGGCGGGTTTTAAGTAGCAGTTATATATGCGTCACGCCATCATCATCCTTGCCCACAAGAATCTGGAGCAGCTGTGCCATCTGGTGGAGTACTTCAGCCGCGACTGCTATGTGTTCATACATCTCGACACAAAGTTCAGGTTAAGTCACGACGAAAGGGAGCGCCTGCGGGCGTTCCCACAGGTTGTGAAGGTCTGTCAGCGGTTCAACGTGCACTGGGGCGGCTACAGCATACTGCGGTGCGAGATGTATATGCTGCGCGAGGTGTTGCGCCGTTGCGATGCGGAGTATGTGCACCTCATCAGTGGGCAGGACTATCCCATGAAGCCGCTGGAAGAGTTCCTGCTGTTCTTCGAGCAACACCGCGACAAGGACTGCATGCAGTACGTTCACCTGCCGCAACCGGGCTGGGAGCAGAACACTTTCCGCCGATTCTCGTATTTCTTCCCCTACGACTGCTTCCGCGACAGCCGACGTGCGGGGCGCAAGATACACAAGATCATAAACTTCCAGCGGCGGCACAACCTGCGTCGTCCGCTGCCCACCACATTCGAGCACTTGTATGGCTGCTCGCAGTGGTTTTCCATCACACGTACCTCGACCCAGATGCTCGTGAACTACACCCGACGTCATCCGTGGCTCTACTGGAGGATGTGGATGACATTCGCTCCCGAGGAGACTTATCCTGCCACGGTGCTGGCAAACCTGAAGGGCGGAAGGGACATTCTGTTCACCAACTTCCGTTTCATCCGCTGGAAACTGGAGAACGGTAACCGGCCTGCCAATCTGGGTACGGAGCACCTGCGCATGCTTATGGAGGGTAACTATGCCTTTGTACGCAAGATAGAGATGCCGGTGAGTCGTGGGCTGATTAGCCTCATCGACAGATACTTCGTCTATGACAACCAGCCGCTGCACCCTATGCCCTGCGGCGGATGGGACTACGACGGCTACAGTGCCTATACCTACGACCCCATGCTGCTGAAGGCAGTGGTGGCACTGTGCAAGCAGACCGACACGGAGTCGGTAGTAGATGCCGGCTGTGGGTGTGGAATGTATGTAGCCATGCTGCGCGAACAAGGGATTGCAGCCACCGGGTTTGATGCCAACCCATACGTGGAGGAGCTGTCGGCGCGTCTGCTGCCAAACGACGAGGAGCCGTGCGTCCAGGCCGACCTGCTGGACGAGGAACTTGAGACGGACAGCGGGTTCGACCTCGTGATATGCCACGACGTGCTGCCATACATACCTGCCGACAAGACCGTCGCGGCACTGAGTAACCTTGCCAGACTCTCCGGACGCTACATATTGCTGAGTTGGAGGGAACAGCCGACAACCTCAGCGCTGACGATGGCCTGCCATACGGAGCAGGACATCACGGCCACGATGGAATCAAATGGATATAAGGCAGAAAAGAAACTGACACAGATGCTGGCAAATGTAGAAAAGGCCGGCGCACTACGCTTCATGGTGTATGAAAATGAGAATGAAGAAATGAAATAGAGATATATCATTATATTATTACTAACTTAAACAGAAAATACTATGATAAAGAAAATCAAGCATGTTGTTTTGAACCGTCCTAAAAGGATGGTGGCAACCAACGACGACCCGACGATTGGTACACAGGAGAATCCGTACACACTCGAGGAGTTCAATTGGTTAGTAATGACAGGCGAGTGGCCTGGCGGTTGGGTAGAGTTCTTTGGGTTTGTCCCGTGGAATCTGGAGGATTGGTATGGCTCATTCAGCAGTTCCGACAGTGATTGCACTTCTTCTGAAGAAGAAAACAACCCTGGTGACGGGGATGACGGTCTTGGCCATGGTGGGAATGAAGATGAGAATGGTGAAAACAAGGAAGAAGAAAATCAAAATGGAAATAAAGGTAATGGAAATGACGGAGGAAGTGTGGGAAATGATAATAATGGTGAATGTGGAGATAGTACGAATTTAAATATTCATTACTCATATAGAATAAACCTCGAAGAAAAAAATCCAGCAAATGTGGATACAATGATAGTCCGCACGCAAATAGATGGAAATAAAGATTTATTTATGTTTAATGGCACACAATATGAATGTAATAAGTTGGAATTTAGAAAGGTTGAGGTGAATTATACTAAAGATAATGTATATAGGCCATATAGCTTGGAAATTACTGGGGGAACATGGTCTTTATTCAAATTACTTGTGAGAAAACATGGATCTCTCGGAGAATGGCAAGCTCTATATAATGGAGGAGATACTCCATCAGATACAATTCCATGCATAATTAGGACAATTTTTGCACCCCGTGCCATGAAAGGAGATCCTATAAGTGGATATAATAGTATGGTGCATTCACACCCCAGTGGCACTCTTCCAAGTTCAGACGACCGTGTGACAGCGAATCTATATGCTAAACAAAACTACATATATTTTGGTATAGTCGATAAATATAGTCTTACGCCAAAGGAATTCCTTCCATTTTCTGATTCTGAAGTTAATGCATATCTAAACCCATAAATAATAAATGAGACAAATATTACTGTTATTGATTGCATGGACATCTGCAGCGTGTGCTCAGAGGTTCAGTGAAAGAATCGACACCGTCCGAATGAATCTTGATATTCCGTTGGGCGATGTGCGTTATATCATGGATAATTGCATTACAGAGTACCGCGGAATGATCTGTTTGATTACGGGCGACAGCTGCAATACTCAGAGTCTGGTGATGCTTGACAAACACTATAAGTTGGTTCGCAGGATTGAAGTTCCGAGGCGCACATCCGATGGCTCCCTTGTAACAGCTAAAACAATGTTTGTACGCAACGATTCACTCCTGATTGTGTGGCATAAGGGTAATGATGATGATGTGTTTTGCGACTATTCGGCGCCAACCCGTTATCTAAATACCACAGACTGGACGTTGAAAACTTGTGTGGCATCAGCTTCCATGTTTTATTGCAGCAAGCAATATGATGTATTTCATGTCGATGGTGGCGAATGGGAGTCATGGACAACCTTTATAAGCAGGCAGGATGGTACCACACATCTTTTCAGGGGTTGGGTATCATGCTTGCTTCCCATCGGGAGGAAACTGTATGCCATCAACCGAGACAACATATTCAGAATAGACAATCCTCTTGGTGCACCTATAGTCAGCACCAATAACTTCATGCTGTATGACCAGATGAAGTATGATAGGATGAAGACAATGTACCATGTTCATAATGACTATGCACAGCAAGGATATCATCGTATGGGATCGTCTTGGATATTGGATGATGATAAAGACAAGGCTCTACAAATACGTCAACATAATCCGTTCACGTACCTACTTACGGGATTTGTGAGGAACAATAAGATGTATCTGATTGTGCATGATGGTGAGACAATACGTCTGACGACGTATCGTGAAGGGAAATTAAAAGCGTTGCAAGATGTCGTTGATGGATGCGGTGCTTGGTATGTGTCGGGCAACGATAGAGCCACGTTGCCTTCTCGAGCAGAGATTTCACTTGGCGAATATGAATCTCACAACGCAGTATTCATTTCCGTATCTGGTCGGAAAATACGTATTGTGTATTTCGTAGTTGAGTCATAACCTCGATGTAAATTATTTGTAAACTAAATGTAAACAAAATGTAAACTGAAATGCTTGGCCGTTTTGCAGGAAATGCCGAACTTTGCCGCCGAAATGCTGATTGCCGGCTGCCGGCAGCATGTGATTGAGGATAATTGAAAGAATGAACAGACCCACTCCCTGCTCCCCCGTGACAGTGAATCGGATGCCGGCAACAGGCGCACCGGCCGATGCCTCTGCAGGTATGTGTGGAGGGGGTGAAAAATGAGCGCGCACTCGCGAGGCCGAGAGTGCGCACTCGCAGAAGCGATTGTCCACACACTCCTTCTGACGACGCATGAGCGACATAAAAACCGCATGCCGGCAAGGCCACGATAATAAACCTTAATATTGACCCTTAAAACCTAAAACATCATGGTAAAGAAAATCAAGCATGTTGTTTTGAACCGTCCTAAAAGGATGGTGGCAACCAACGACGACCCGACAAAGGGAACACAGACAAATCCGTACACACAGGAAGAATTCTATGCCATGCTTGACAATGAGACATGGACAGGTGGATGGGTGGAAGGAATGGGATATGCACTGCCTGCAGTAGATATCGTAACATCTTTCCTGTTCGACTTCTCGTGGGATTTTGATTCGCTTAGTGATTCTATGCTGATTTGGGATAGCTGGGGTTATGAATCAACTTCGGATTTTGTTATTGTACCCTTCATGGGGGGAAGTATAGGAGGAAATGGTGGAAATAATAACGATACTGGATATAATAATTCTCAGTTGCCTATTCTTCGACTTTATGTTACTAATGGTTTCCTTCCAAACTCTGAGATAATGTCTCACTTATTATTAAATATTAATGGGATTCCTACTGAACTTCGTTTTCTTCTAAATACAGTGCCTATAACATTTATCTTGACAGATATAAGCGAGGAGGAACAGAAGAGAACTGCTGGTTACAGAGTTGAAAAACAAATGATAGAACTATATGCATTTATTAATGACGATGTGAGAACAAAAAATAATATGGGTACGTCATTATTAAGTCATGAATTATTACATGCATGGCAGCACCTTCAAGGCATAATTGTTCCGAACGAAACGTTTAACACGAGCTATTATAATATTGAGTTTGAGACCTATGTAACTATCGATGTATTACAAAGGTATAAGTATGGTTGGGTATATACTGATACAGCTGGTAAAGACATGATAGATACTTACGGAGCGTTTATTGATAAATGTTTTATAAATGGTAGTTTTAACTATGATTTTTTTATATCACATATTCAAGAATACTTTATTCCTTTCATACATTCTCACCCCAAGTATAACGATATTTATATTGGGCAATACACATCAATTAATCCATATTACGTTTGGAACTGGACAACATATTTTACTTTTTTAGGCATATTACCATAATTTTATGAAAACAAAGCTTACATCTCTTTATATAATTTTGGGAATAGTCAGTGCCACCTGCACAGCCCAAGTAAACAGTCAGCCACAAAGACGCATATTTAGTGGCGGGCACGAGTTATATTATGAATACCGGGCAAACACAGATGACATAGGTAGCGACCGGGTCGGTTTTGCATTGAAAGCAGACAAAGACATCCCAAAACAAGAACCAGAAAATGGTTATATCTATGAACAAAAATTGTGGCGCTTAATGGATATGCCGGAAACAAACATATTGATTGATTCAATAAGACACGATATAGCAGAAATGCTTACAGAAAAAGAATATAATGCTATATCAAATGCAAATACATATGCAATAACCTACGTAACACTATATTTCGACAACGATGGAAAGATTGTTAATGTAGCCTTAGATATGCCTGCCGACATCCATGGCCCCGGAATACGCAACAACAAGATTTATGCCATACTACATCATATCTACACGCACTATACCGTATGGCACTATGCACAATTGAATCAGCCCTATTTTAAGTATAATGGCATTATGCAATACGCATTTCCTGTTATATTGAAGAATATCAAAACAAATCCATAACTCATGACCGACCTTACCATCTGGCTCACATATCATGACGACAGCATGATAGAGCAATACGACCTGAAGGAGGACGAAGTGCTCCGCCTGTTCAAGGGCAACGATACAGGGGTGGAGGGTGAGAACATCAACCACCTCAACGCCTTCTACAGCGAGATGACA
>CAMVDC010000128.1 GCA_947166155.1 uncultured Prevotellaceae bacterium
TACGATTCGACGATTTACGATTTACGATTTATTTACGATTCGACGATTTACGATTTACGATTTATTTACGATTCGACGATTTACGATTGTGTGGTTATTTCATACACAATTTTCGTTTCGACTGCAAAGTTAGCACAAAAGCATGAAAGCACAAAACAAATATCGACTTTTTTGTGCTTTTATAAGTTTTTTTCAGGCTACATATTACTTATTTAGCAAACGAGCCATGCATCCCTTGCCACATTCCGGATGTTTATCGCATCATGCGCAGGAGTTGGTTGTCGGATGCTTGTGGCAGCACATGTCGCAGGTGTGTCATGATGGTGTTCATCGACTCCTGTGGCGATTCGTCGGTGTGGCATGTATCGATGCCGTATAGGCGCTCGGGGGTGGTGAGGAGCGAGAGTCCCCATCCGTATTCGTGTCCGTGGCGGTCGCGTGGATACACAAAGTCCTCGGTCACGATGCGGCACGACATCTGCATGCGGGTGATGTAGGCATCAAACTTCCCTCGCATTCCCTTGCCGGTGAATCCGCATGCTGCCCGCAGGTCGCGGGTAATGAGGCTGCCATGTTCGCGCAGGGTCATGAGTATGGTTTCCTCTATCGATGCCGGCTCTATCGCGGGTGCCATTCCCCGGCGGTAGTTGCAGAAGTGTGGCCACCACTCGGTGGATATGAACCCGGCTTTCGAATCGAAGAACTTGCCATACACACAGCCTCCATCCCTCACTATCTCGCCTTTCCATTTCCACAAGGGCCAATCCCATCCGCCATCGGGAAACACCACGTAACGACATTCGTCGTCAACCAGTTCTTCGGCCGAGAAGCCACCGATGCCGCTGTTGAGCAACGGCAGGAAACCCACATCGTGTATCAGTTCTGTCAACTGCGCTGCGTTGTGAATAGAATGAGTTGATAGCATATTTATATTCATTTTTATATTCATGATCAGAGTTAAATGAAATTGTAAAAAGTCAATCGTCAATTGTCTTTATCTCCTTTAACTCCTTTAGCAAAACAACATCTGTCGCGCGAAACCATCAATCAAAGAGCCGCATTCCTACAAACAGGCGCACCCTCCACTTCAGATGTTGTACCTGCACTTCGCCATGCCTGCCTATGATTGTGCTGGTATACATTGCCGACATGCCTGCAAAGCGGTTGCGCCACGAATGTACCACGGCAGCTCGTCCCGTCACTATCACATCCGAGAAGTTGCCGTTCATCGTGTGTCGCTCACCATACAGTGTCATGCGGTTGTTGGCTGCCACCACGAATGTGGGAAGCACCGACACGTGGAACAGCCAGTTGTGTCGGGTCACGAAGTTATGACCATAGCCACCTCCGATGCCGAAGTTCGTTTCCCTCAAGTTTAACAGTTGCGTGCCTCCTTGCGTATTGGCACGCGAATGTAGGTTCTGTGTCTGAAACGAAGCGGCCAGCAGCCAGCTGCCTGCCGAGCGTCGCTGTATGTACGATTGCGTGAATGCAGCCGGATACGAGAACCGTCGTCCTCCAAAGGCATAATATGCATTGATGTTGGTGGTGTACATGCTTATCATGTCGACCGCGATGTTCAGTCGTGGTCCGTTGTCCACACGCTCCCATCCCTCGAAGTTGCGTGCATGCTGATAGATGTATTCAAATCCGAAGCGGTTGCCGTAGGATGTCACATTGATTTCGTAGTCCTTATACCGTCCTATCAGTGCACCAGGATTTAGGGCAAATCCCAGCGACACCCCCATATACGTGGCTCCCACGCTCAGGGTTCCCTTGAGGTCGGAACTGATGTGCGAGGTATATCGGTGGTCGAATTTACCCACACCCCTTACCGAAGCGCCCGACACGTTGTACCTCAGTTTCAGCGTCAGCCGTTCGTCGGGACGGCATATATAGTTGGTGTCGACACTTGTATGTGCATAATATCGTTCCGACAGGATGCTGTCGGCCAGCAAAGCCTGTCGGTGCAGTCGTGCCGTGTCGGCCCTGATAGTCAATCCTCTTGTGATGCGTATGGTATCTACCTGAGCCGTCATCATCGATGCCCACAACCAAGTAAAAGCCACGAGTGCACATTTCACTTGTTTCATTCCGAAAAGCATATACCTTATATTTCGGCCGCAAAGGTAGCAAAAAAAGCACGAACACTAAAACGAAAAGTAAAAAAACAGCTCAGTGCCTCACAAATATTGCTTCAAGCCCGAAGCAATATACGCTCAGTGGCTCACGTATATTGCTTCAGGCCGTTACGTATATACGTGCAGATACTTTTTTCTCTACACTCACTTCACCATCACCGTGACTCCGTCTTGGTGATTCACGTTCGGCATAGCTCAAACATGTTTGGCTCTGCTCTCACTTAACCATCACCTTGCGGCTGCGGCCATCGCTGCCCACGATGACATTCAGCCCCGGCTGGGCAGCACGTCGCAGACGACCTACGAGGTCATAGACCCTGCGGGTGGACGACGATTCATCGTCAATGGCTATAGGACCGATGGCGGTCTCGTCCTCGATGGCCACTATCGACTTGAACTTGCTCCAGGGATAGGTATGCTGGAAGCGGTTGAGCAGGGATTTATGGACATGAAGGGTGGCTTGCTCTATTGTATAGGTAGCACCTAAGAGTCTACCATGTTGCAAATAGAGATCAGTTTCGCTTGTAGCAGGCAGATAATCATACATTGCAAAAGTCAAGGAGTCGGTGGTGGGTACAGCCTCGGTGAGACAATAAAAATCATGCAAATTCATGCATCCTGCAAAAGCATCCTTCTCTATTTCTATTGTGCTGCCCTCTATACGCACTGTCTGCAAACCTTCGTTATACTCGAATGCATTACGGCATATTTTCTTAATATTAGGTGTGAGAACTACCGACTCAAGGCCTGCCCTGCAAAAACTCCATTCGTTTATAACACTCATATCTGTTGGCGACTTAAACTTTTTTGTTGTGGGAGTCCAATAGAAGGCATAGCGACCTATTTCCTTCAACCCTGGTGGGAAATTAACATCTGTAAGCCGCATACAGATAGAAAAAGCGTGGGTTTCAATAACTTTCAAACTACTGGGCAGATGTATTGAGGTAAGCATTGGGCAGCACCAAAAAGCACTGTTTTCAATTCTGGTTACCCCTTCAGGTATATTCACCTGTCTCAGTGATTGGCAATCGAGAAACATATCGTGAGGTATACGTGTAATACCGGAAGGCAATGTGACAGATTCAAGTGCATGGCAGTTGTGAAACAATTCCGCTCCAATATATGTCACGGATTCCGGTATTACCATTTCTTTTAGGTTACATTCCCAGAATACGCAATCTCCAATCGTAGTAACGGTATTTGGGATAGTAAGTGACCTGAGAGGCTTTCGTCCTGCAAGTGCGTTATCGTCGATATATATTAACCCCTCGGGCAGTGTTAATGAAGACAGCGCCGGGCACTGCGAAAACGCGCCCATACCTATTCCTATTACACGATAAAGAATTCCGTCATAACGAACCGTGTCGGGGATGGATAAAGACTTGATTGACGCATTTTTTTCCCTCAATTCCTTCCAGCCAATTGTATTGTCAAACGTTATTTCCACACATGGATAATCTACGTCCCACATTTCTTCGTCAACGATGTTATAGTAAAAACCATTAACCTTGAAGTCGTAGGAATATGAACTGATAGACACAAAAAACAAAAAAAATAAAATATATTTACGCATAATAAAACCTGATATTATCCTTTCACTATCCAAGTTCAGAATAGTGAAAGGAGATTATTATTAGCCAGTGAAAGATATACCCAACTTTACATGGTCGATGGTATCAATATAGCTTCCATAGCCATCATTAAAATGATCATAGAACAGATCTTCATATTCCAGTGTCGGCCGAATGTAAATATAAGGAGTATTCCTTCTGAATTGACTATATGAAACGTTAGAGGCATCCAAGCCTAATCCATAACAATGCCAATACTGGCCAAGGTAAAGTGTGTGTCCAAATTGACATCCACCGACATCATACGTTCCCATCCAGACATCATCGACATCAAATAGATGTAATTGTATTTTTATTGATGTATATGGATTGTGGGTATAATAATAAAATTGCCAAGTAGAAGGAAAATAATATTCTACACTATAATAACTATTATAAGTAAAAGAATAAGTCGTAGATGGCGAACAATCATAACCATATGGACTGATCCATAGAATTGTATACGCACCCATACTGCCCGACATCTCTGATTGGAGTATTGGGCCGAGGTCTACTACTACATTTCCCGATGCATCCTTGACTTTTAACACAAATCCATCATACAAATAAGGATTGGAGAGATCAAATGCCGCAAAACCATCGGCATAGAGATAGACACCTGTACCATAAAAGGTTTGAGCTCGCATCGTGGTCGTTGCCACGATAAGCGATAAAAAAATGAATAGTTTTTTCATAGCTTAAAAGGTTTTAGGTTAATAAATATATTCACTTCGGCATCGCATCATTGCGATTCCGTTGCAAAGATAAGTAGTTTCTTTGAATTATCCAAATTATTTGATGCTTTTTTTTCATAAAATGATTTGATAGCAGTCCTTCGGCCTGTCACAGATCCTCTCGCTGCGCTCGGGATGACAAGTTGGAAAGCCCTACAATAAGGAACGGCCTTGATTTGAAGAACAACCTACCTCTGAAGAACAACCTACCTCTGAAGAACAACCTACCTCTGAAGAACAACCTCCCTCTATTGTCATATCGACTCCGACGCAGGAGTGATGAGCATATCTGTGACAGGCCGAAGGACTGCTAATATTATTGACGTGAATACAACAAAATATTATTTATGATAAATTCGTGTTCAATTCGTGGGAATTCGTGTTTAATATGCTCTCACTTTACCATCACCGTGACTCCGTCTTGGTGATTCACGTTCGGCATAGCTCAAACATGTTTGGCTCTGCTCTCACTTAACCATCACCTTGCGGCTGCGGCCATCGCTGCCCACGATGACATTCAGCCCCGGCTGGGCAGCACGTCGCAGACGACCTACGAGGTCATAGACCCTGCGGGTGGACGACGATTCATCGTCAATGGCTATAGGACCGATGGCGGTCTCGTCCTCGATGGCCACTATCGACTTGAACTTGCTCCAGGGATAGGTATGCTGGAAGCGATTGAGCAGGGATTTGCGGACATGAAGGGTGGCTTGCTCGGCGATGCCGGTCTCACTTATAAACCCGTTCCGCTGAAGAGCCCCGCCATTTTCATAATCATAAATATAGTCAGCAAAAGCATAATCATCGGCCTGTGGTACGGCATCGGTGAGACAATAAAAATCGACGAGACTTTTACACCCTGCAAAGGCATCTTTACCTATATACTCTACCCCACCCTCTATAGTCACCTTGGTCAAATTTTCGTTATACTCGAATGCAGACATTTCGATACGCTTTATGTTTGGAGTGATGGTTACTGACTGTAGGCTTGACACATGGAAGCACATCCTGTTTATCACAGACATCGCTAATGGTGACTTAAAACTTTTTACTGATGTACGATAAAAAGCCAAGGCTTCGATGGACTGTATTCCTGATGGGAAATTCACATTAAGCCTGTTACTTTGGGCAAAGGCATTAATACCTATTTCTTTCAAATTAGCCGGCAAAAATACATACTCCAGTCTTGCACATTTTGCAAAGGCTTCGTCACATATTTTTAATAAACTATTTGGTAAATGTACTGACTCAAGTGACGCACAGCCGCAAAATGCGGAAACGCCTATTCGTGTTACACCAATAGGGATATCTATGGTTTTAAGTTTTTCACACTCAGAAAACAGTTCATCAGGTATATCTGTTATTCCAGATGGAAGTATGGCAGATTCCAACGACCAGCACCTGCTGAAGGCAGACTCACCTATATACCACACACTATTTGGGATGACAATTGACTTAAGGTTATTACAGCAATCAAAAGCCCCCTTGCCAATCGTTGTGACAGTACTTGGAATAGCGACCGACTTTAGCGGTTTACGTCCTGCTATTGCGTCATCATCGATATATAATAATCCTTCGGGTAAAACAAGTGAAGACAATCGTGGATAATGACCTGCAATGAATGTTCGTTGTCCTATTCCAATTACATGATATAAGGTCTCTGCATATTCCACAGTTGCTGGTACTACAACTGATGTTACACTTTGAGTACTTCCCTGATTATCACTCTCATCATCATAAGTGACTTCTACACAAGGATAATCAACGTCCCACATTTCTCCGTCAACGATGTTATAGTATAATCCATCAGATTCGAAATCGTAAGCGAAGGATGAAGTGGAGAATGAAAGGAGAAGGAGGAAGATGTATTTGTGCATAATGATAGCTATGATTTATGTGTGGTTGATAATTAATTTACCTCGGCATCGCATCGTTGCGATTCCGTTGCAAAGATAAGGAGTTTTTTAGTATTATCCAAATTATGTGAAGATTTTTTGTATAAAGAGAGTTGACAGCAGTCCTTCGGCCTGTCACAGATCCTCTCGCTGCGCTCGGGATGACAAGTTGGAAAGCCCTACAATAAGGAACGGCCTTGATTTGAAGAACAACCTACCTCTGAAGAACAACCTACCTCTGAAGAACAACCTACCTCTGAAGAACAACCTCCCTCTATTGTCATATCGACTCCGACGCAGGAGTGATGAGCATATCTGTGACAGGCCGAAGGACTGCTAATATTATTGACGTGAATACAACAAAATATTATTTATGATAAATTCGTGTTCAATTCGTGGGAATTCGTGTTTAATATGCTCTCACTTTACCATCACCGTGACTCCGTCTTGGTGATTCACGTTCGGCATAGCTCAAACATGTTTGGCTCTGCTCTCACTTAACCATCACCTTGCGGCTGCGGCCATCGCTGCCCACGATGACATTCAGCCCCGGCTGGGCAGCACGTCGCAGACGACCTACGAGGTCATAGACCCTGCGGGTGGACGACGATTCATCGTCAATGGCTATAGGACCGATGGCGGTCTCGTCCTCGATGGCCACTATCGACTTGAACTTGCTCCAGGGATAGGTATGCTGGAAGCGGTTGAGCAGGGATTTATGGACATGGAGGGTGGTCCGCTCTATTGCATAGGTTTTACCTACGAGGGCACCACGCCTAATTCCAAAACCTGAAGTTTCATCTGTTTCTGGTGGATATTCATATTGCGCAAAAGCCAAGGAGTCGGTAGCGGGCATGACATCTGTAAGACAATAAAAATCCTTTATGTTCCTGCAGCCTGCAAATGCATCCTTCTCTATTTCTATTGTGCCGCCCTCTATACGCACTGTCTGCAAACCTTCGTTATACTCGAATGCACTAAGGCATATTTTCTTTATGTTCGACGTGAGGGTCACAGAGGTCAGCGCAGACTTCATGAAGCACTGCATTGGTATCTCGCTCATCGCAGCAGGCGACTTGAACCTGCGTACCGGAGTCCCGAAGAATGAACCTGCTCCCATTTTCTTCAGTTCGGACGGGAAATTGATATCCGAGAGATTGGTACAGACACCAAAAGCAGACCCTCCGATTTCACGCAGACTGTTGGGCAGATGGATGGATTTGAGCATCGGGCATCGCGAGAATGCCGAATCGTCAATACGAATCACTCCTTCGGGTATATTGACCGTTTCCAATTTCATACAATTAAAAAAGGTTCCATTATATATCACCTCAATACCAGGAGGTAAAGTAACAGACTCCAACATCTCACACTCCTCGAAAGCACCTTGTCCTATATACGTCACACTCTCGGGTATATAAACAGACTTCAGATGATTGCACTCCATGAACGCCCACTCACCGATGGTTGTCAGTGAATTTGGCAGTACTATGCTTTTCAGGTTCTTTCGCTGGGAAAAACTCCCATCATCAAGATAAAGTATTGTCTCAGGCAGACTGACCGAGGAAAGAAATT
>CAMVDC010000129.1 GCA_947166155.1 uncultured Prevotellaceae bacterium
TCCGGATGGTATCCTCTCCCCTTCGGGGAGATAAGAGAGGGGTTTCCCTTTAACTTCCCTTTAACTTCCCTTTAACTTCCCTTTAACTTCTGTTTTATTTACGATTTACGATTTACTATTTAATTATTTGGAATGGAAAGGAATGGAAAAGAAGTTATCGCTTCGCTCAGGAGTTAAAAGGACGAATGATACTGCCTGTAGGTATTGTCCCTTTAACTTCCCTTTAACTTCCCTTTAACTTCCCTTTAACTTCTCTTTAACTTCTGTTTTTTTTGACGATTTACGATTTACGATTTACTATTTAACTATTTATCTATTACCATCCAGACGGGGTTCCCCTCCTTTGGAGGGGTTAGGGGAGGCCTTTTATTGTTTTTGTATAGAGTGTGAGCAATTGTCTGATTGCATCGGTGTCGAAGGTGACATCGAGTGCTGCCTTGGCTTCCTTGAGCTTCTTGCTTTTAGCCTGCTTGGGGTCATGCTCCATGGCTTGCACTTTCAGACGGAGTGCTGACCATGCTTCGAGCATGTCGTATTCGTCTTTGGTGACGGTCATGAACGAACCGTGCTGGGGGTTGACATCGCGTCCAATCTCGGGACCTTTGTCGATCGCCTCGAGTGTTGCGTTGGCTTCGCATACGCGGTAGATCTTGGGATTGACGCCATAGTTGATGTATGCCACCTTCCAGCGGTTTTCGTCGATAAGGCGGAAGGCACTTGGTCCCTCCACCTGACTCGCTCCCTCGTTGGTGATGTGTAGGATGTCGCGCCACTGGCCTGTGGGCAGGCGGTCGAACACTGCTTTGTAGATGCCGCGGTCAACACCTGCTGCACCTTCTTTCTTGAAGAAGATGTGATACTGACGGTCGCAGTCGTTCCAGTCGATGTGGCAGTCGATGATAGAGATGCCGCGGTCGTGGAGGAGTTGTGGTTTGGTCAGGGTGGTGAAATCGCGGTTGGCATAGGAGTAGTAGATGCGGTCGTGGTCGTCGCCAGGGTTGGTGCTGAGCATAGAATAATAGATGAGGTAGCCGCCTTGCCCGTCGTTATAGTCTTTGTCCCAGATGATTTGCGGAGCCCACACACGGTTTACCTTGGTGTAGTCGGCAAACCAGTCTTTGCTCTGTGGGTCGGAAAACACTTCGTTGCCACGACGGAAATCGAACGAGGTGGATGTCCAGTGTATGAGGTCGTTGGATTTCATGAGGTCGATGCCGTGGTTGAACCACGAGCGCGACTTGCGGTTGCTCATGTCGGTAGTCACCATGAGGTAGTTGCCGTCCTGTCCGCGATAGATGAAGGCATCGCGCACACCGCCCTCTATTGGTGCCACCACTTCGGGGTCGTAGATGGGTTGGTTGTCGAGCAGGGGATGGAAGATCACGCCGCGGTCGGCCTTGGTGCCGAGGGCATAGAGTGTGTTCTCGCTCGTACCGGCCATGTGGCAGTAGAGGTAGCCGTACATATCGTCGGCAGGAGCAATGGTGAGCTGGAATGTCACGGTCTCGTCGCCTGCATGGCACAGCAGGGTACCGCCATCGGTGTAGGTGCCCTTGGGCAGTGATGTGACTTGGAGAGTGTGTCCGTCGAACGAGATATGTGGCGAGTTGCCCTTCATCTCCCATTGCAACGACTTGCCATCGAGGGCAGGGGGTAGGGCGATGCTGCCTAGTCGCAGGGCATTGAACTGATAATCCACTGCTCGCATCAGCCTGCAACGTGTGCAGTTGGAGTCGGGGCAATAGTTGACCTGCGCCTTGGATGTGATGCCATGAAGCATGAACATAGCAACGATTAGTAATGCGGTTCGTTTCATTGTATTTTGATTTGTTGTTGCAAATATACGAAACAATTTTGAAACATGCACAGATTTTCGAAAATAAAAAAGGGATGCAGCATGATGTTGCACCCCTTGATGTGTGTTTTTGTCTGTATTGATGGTAAAATGTGTGTGGTTACTCTACCAGCACCTTGACTTCGTCTTGGTGCTTCGCGTTCGGCAAAGCTTAAGCAAGTTTACCTTTGTTCTCACTTAACCAGCACTTTTTTACCATTCTGTATGTAAAGTCCACGAGCAGGAGTCTTCACAACACGTCCGGAGAGGTCGTAGGTAGTGGCGTTGTTCTCAACCCTGACAGCAGGAATGCAGTCGATGGCAGTAGCTGGGTTGTCGCTCAATGTGATGTTGAACTTGTATGCTTTGTTGCCATAGTATGCCACGATAGCAGCCTTGTAGTCGGTGCCTGGAGTGGCTGATGTGTTGCCTGCAAATGTGTGGAACTCACCGTCGGCATATCCTATAGAGAATGTAGCATCGTCGCTGTCGCTGGCTGTCACGGTTCCGTCAGGGTTGAATGTGTAGCCGTAGATGTCGTCGAATGTGAATGTACCGAGCAGTTGTCCGAGCTGGTTGTATGCCAACCACTTGATGTCGTCGGTGTTCTCGCATCCGAGTGCTTCGGCCACTGCCGTGAGGTCGAATGTGGTGGCTGCATAGTCGTTTCCTTCTGCATTGGCTTTAGGCAGTGTGAGGTCGGTCTCTTTCACGATGGTCACCTTCGGGTTGAGCTCGTCGACATATACCACGGTGAGGTCGAGGTCGATGCGCTTGGCGGCATCGGTGTTGTAGATGATGAATTTAGCAGTGTAGTAGTCGCCGGTCTTCCGAACACCGTCTTTCTGCCAGAAGCTGAGTCGGCCTTCATCGTATCCGATGGCATATCCGGAAGTAAGCATTGGCAGCGGGTTGAATGGTGATGCGATGTGTGCAAACGAGTCGTCGCCCGTCTGTTGTACGAAGTATCCAAGGTCCATCATCTGATAACCCATGTATGGAGCATCCTCAATGCCCGAGTTGACACTGATTTGGTAAGCAGAAGCCATGTCTCGGTATCCTTGTCCGGGGAAGTAGCTGAGGGCTATGAACGATGTGCCTTCATGTCCCAGTTCGGTTTCGATGAGTTCGGAGAGGTCGATGGCGTTGATCATATCTTCGCTCTGAACGTATGCGCCGGTTCCTGCGGTCGAGGTCTTGATTTCGACTGTATATTTGAGCGAGTCGATAACCTCGCAGTCGTTCATCGTGACTTGTGGACGGATGCTGAGGTTTATGTTGAGTGTATAGATTTCTTCACCCACAAGGTATAGCTTGGCCTGGATGGTGGTGTCGATAAGTGAGTAGTCGGGATATATACCTACGTGCAGGAGGTTGAGTCCGAGGCTGTCGTCTGGTTCTACAAACAGGGCACAATTTCCCGATTCCCAATCGCAAACATATCCGTTTTTGTCGAGCCAGTAGCCACCGTTGTTGGCTGTTGCTTTATTTGTAAGCACTCCGTCGGATTCAAGCGCATAGAATCCCAGTTCAGGCAATCCTTCGTTCCATTGAGCTGTGAAGCAGCAGTCGGCTACAGGTATCAGGCTCAGCAGTGAATCGGCCGGGACATCGACAGTCTTGTAGCGATAGCTGCCGTTGTAGTTGATGTCGATGTCGGTTGACTGTAGGTCTTTTACGGTATAGTCGGTGAGCGAAATGGTGTTGATTGTTTCGCCCGTGATCTTTACCTCGACTTTCACTTCGACGGCATCTGTGCCGCTCACGATGTAGAGCAGTGCATAGTAGGTGTTGCCCGATTTTACGTTATTTCGGTTGTGACCTACGTTGAGATTGAGTGTTCCGTCGGCAATGTTATAGTCGCGGATATACAGTATGTTGGTGGTGGCATCGTAGGGTGCAGCTGCACATTCGCCGGTCGTGGCATCGAGTTGTTCGTCGTACACCTCGGTCAGCCACCATCCCACGGCTGTGGGGTCTTCATTATTTGTCTGGTTGGTCAGTTCCTGCAGTTTGGCATCGTTTGCAACGTCGTATTGTGTCGTGTAGACAGATGTGTTGTCGATGGTGCCTTTGAGTTTAGCTATCGCCGATGCAACATTTACATTCAGGTTGGATGCCATGTTGCTTTTTGCATCGCGTTCTACGTTCACTACGACCTTGTCGACAATTTCGAGCGAACTGAGCGTGGGTTGCTGTGCTTGTGTGTTGATGGCAAAGAGTGTGGTCAGTGCCAGTGCAATGAGTTGAGTAGTTGTTCTTTTCATACGCGTTTGTATTGTTTTGGGTTGTTTGATGTTGTGTCTTTACGAATTCTGCTGCAAAGTTACGGATGTTTTGTGTTTCTACCAAATTTGTGTCAGTATTTTTGTGTTTCAGTTCTCAAAAAAGAATGTGATTCTGTTTTAGGGCATGATTTAGAATGTGGTTCTATACGAAAAAAGGGATGTAGCCTCACGGCCCCATCCCCTCAAAAATAACTTATAGCTTATGTTTATGAGAAATTTGTTGATTCTGTTTGTTATTTAACCAGCACTTTTTTACCACCAACTATGTTGATGCCGCGCTGCAGGTTGCTGATGCGCTGACCTTGCAGGTTGTAGATAGTGCCTGCGGTCTTGGCTGTGTTGATGGTGTTGATTGCTGTACCGACTCCGTCGCCCTTCACTGTTACGTTGAAGATGTAGAGTTTTCCGTCGTAGCGTGCTGCAATCTGTGCGGTGTAAGTTTTGTCGCGGTTAGCTTCGTCGATAATCCATGATTCGAACTCGAACATGCTGTTGAATCCAGCCATGAATACTTCGTCGGACTCACCGGTGGTAGTACCATCGGTCTTGAACTTGAATCCGCCTGGCTCCGAGTAGTTAGCAGTCGACCACTTGCCTTCTTCGTCTTTGGCTACCCATTCGCCCACAACCTCAAACTCGGCTTGTGTGCATCCAAGTGCTTCAAACATGGCTGTGAGGTCGAATTCCTCGATTGCCACTTCTTCTGCATCGGCTGCATCATGGCCTTCTACGTCGATTGAAGTCTGACCTACGATATCGTAGGAAACGCGCTCGGATACGTATTCAACGAGGAGGTTGATTTGTACGCACTTCTTACCGTCGCTGCTTACGAAGTAGAATACAGATGTGTATTTGTCGCCCACTTTGCGTTGGTTTGGCATCTGCCAGAATGAGAATGTGGTTGGGTTGGCAGTTGGTATACCGATACCGAATGCGTTGCCTGGAGCTGAGTTCCATGTACCTACTACGGCAGCGTGGTTGATGGTGTCTTGGTTCATCCAGTAGCCTTGGCTGCATCCGCTCATGGATTGCTGTGCATTGTCGGAATAGAATCCGCGTGACTCGCTCCACTTCTGGCTCCAGAGGCGATATGATGTTGAACCGATGAGTTCCTGTATTTCAGCGAGGTTGAAGTCGATGGCCTGATTCATGTAGTCGTCTTGATATTCTCCGCTTGGGATGATTTGCATCTCGAAGCTGCGTACTGCAACGATTTCACATGTAGAGAGCAGTGGGTCGGGCACTACTTCTTCGGGTTCTTTCTCGGCTATGGTGTAGTCGATCTGTAGTTCGTAGTAGTCGTTTTTGCATACGAGGTAGAATACCGAGTTGGTTGGCTTGGCTGCTTCGCCTACTTCGAACTTGTTGGAATGTCCGAGGGCGATTGTTCCGATTGCATACTCGCAATAGTAGCCTTTTTCTTTGCCATAGATGTCGCCCCAGCTAGCAGCGTTGCTTTCCATGTCCATCCAGAATCCGTTGTTGGCGGTGTAGGATGATGTGGGTTCGCCGTCAGCTGTGAGTTTTGTGAATACGAGGTCGGAAGAAACTACACCTTCGGGGAAGTTCTTCAGGATTTCATCCATGTCGATGCTGATTTCCTTGCGGTCGTAGTCATCTGCTACGTATGATACAACGGTGATGGTATCCTTACCTACGCATGTCTTTTGAGCCCAAGGAAGTATTGGTGTCTCGTCGGGGATGAGGTTCAGAACCACCTTTAGTGCAAATGCTTTCTTGCCGTTGATGATGTAGTAGGTAGAGTAGTTGGTGGCAGGAGCTGTGGTGAGTGTACCTGTCTGGCTGATTGTCACAGTGACAGAGTCGCCGTCATATCCACTGAGCTGTGCACGGAATCGGCTGTCGGCATTGTTTGTGCCAAGATAGCATTCTTCGATAGGATTGGCATCCTCGTCATAGAGTTGGTTTAACCACAAACTTGATGTATATTGAGTGAGTGTGTTAGCTTTCAGCTGAGTTTCGCTGTCGATAGCAATGCCATAAACCAACTTTCTGAGCCAGAAATAGTCGAATATGTCAGGGTCGAGTCCTAACAATTCGGCCAAATTGCCTGTCTGCACTCGATATGAGGTGCTTGAGGTGTTGGTGCGTGGTTTCTGCTCTACGGCCAATTCTGCGCTTCCCACGATTTCGAGTTCAGCAGGATTGGTGGTGATTTCAAACTCGGGCTCGGGCACGTAGATAAGGTTTACGGTGATGAAGCAAACCTTGCTCTCGTCGTTGGGGTTGACGAGTTTATAGGTTGCTGTATAGGTCACGCTCTCATCGGTGTGTCCGGGATATCCGCCTACTTCACTGATTTGGTTGGTTTCTGCGCTGAGGTCTAACTTCACATAGTAGTAGGGAGCTTCTTCGAGTGTGGTGCTCCATTTTTGCCAGTTGCCTTCTGCGTCGCGCCAACCGTCGGTTTTACCTGGCTGACAATCTTCGTCGAGGCTTCCGTCGGGCAGTACAGCATATGCCTTTGCTTCGCTGATGCCGCATCCGAGGATGGCTGTGATTGCCTCAATATCAAGAGTTTGTTTGTAGCCTTCATACGATTGACCGATATATGATTTGATATCATACGTGAAGGTCTGTTGAGCTACTGCACTTGTAGCTATGAACATAGCCACAAGGGTGAGAATCGAAGTAATTGTTTTCCTCATATAAAAATCGGTTTTTGTGTTAATTAATATGTTAAATAGTCTTCTTATAGTTTGATTAGTATGTTTGCCGCTTTGGGCGGGCACTTAGTTTCTGTTATCAGCATTGTCATGGCAGGATTGTCATTAAATCCGCGCCAAAGTTAAGCATTCCATTTCATTCTACAAAATTTTTTTACTGATATTTACACCACACTGCTTATTTTTGTTACTTTATATATCTTTTTTGACTTGAAATAGCCCTTGAATCGATACTTATGATGAAGTGAAAAACTCCATGTAGCGGCGGCTGTCGCCACATCGGTTTGCACCGCTTTTCGGTTGCAACTGCCGACCCTTCCACAGGTACTTGTAGAGGGGGGCGTCGGAGAGTGCGCACTCGCGGGCCTGCGACTGCGCACTCTCGGGCCTGTGAGTGCGCACTCTCGGGCCTGCGACTGCGCACTCGCAAACACCCGTCAGCACCACCACGATTTTTTGACTTCACACATCGGGCGTTTTCCACGTTTTCCAGTACTTCTCCGTTTTTACTATATAAATATAATAAGGTGTATGTCGCAAACGAAATTTTCATGGCAAACATGTTGTGCGATGTGGATATTTTTCGTATCTTTGCAGCGCAATATCTCATCAGTGCGTTGTATGCCGGAACGACAATACATAGCCATCGACCTGAAGTCGTTTTATGCTTCGGTGGAATGTGTGGACCGAGGGCTCGACCCGCTGACCACCAACCTCGTCGTAGCCGACAAGAGCCGCACGGAAAAGACGATATGTCTCGCCGTCTCGCCATCGCTCAAGGCATACGGCATAGCAGGCAGGGCACGACTGTTTGAGGTGGTGCAGAGGGTGAGGCAGGTGAACTACGAACGCAGCAGCCGAAACGCATGGCACCTCGACGGATCGTCGACCAACGACATCGAACTCAAGTCGCACCCCAACTGGGCAGTCGACTACATAGTGGCACCGCCCCGCATGAAACACTACATGGAAGTGA
>CAMVDC010000130.1 GCA_947166155.1 uncultured Prevotellaceae bacterium
ACTCCTTAGAGAATCATAGAATTTATATCTAAGGAGTCATGCGAGTTTAGGAGGGCTTCCGCATGGGGGGGTGGGACTATCTTTTTTTCTCATAATACTCCTTAGAGAATCATAGAATTTATATCTAAGGAGTCATGCGAGTTTAGGAGGGCTTCCGCATGGGGGGGTGGGACTATCTTTTTTTCTCATAATACTCCTTAGAGAATCATATAATTTATATCTAAGGAGTCATGCGAGTTTAGGAGAGCTTCCGCGGGGGGGACTATCTCCTTTTCTCATAATACTCCTTAGAGAATCATAGAATTTAATGAAGAAAACCAAGAAAACAAGAAAAAACACCCAGGCAAGCCTGGGTAGAAAACAAGAGATAACTAAAAATGTTTTGTGAAGCACCTGTTTTCTCCGAGGAGGAACGACGAGGTGCGATGTAAGATTGTTTGTAGGTTAAACAAAAGTTTGACCACATATAGACAAAGAAAAAGCCTTAAACCATCTGCACCACTCCGCACTAATTGCGGAAGCCCTCAGTAGTCCAAGGCTTAACTCTGCTGCAAAGGCGTTTTAAGCGACGGAGTGATTATCGCTCGCCGAAGCATAGATGCTGATGCCATTCGGTGTGTGGCAGTTCTTCGGTGAGCGGGTAGTGGCGGATGATGTTTCCCTCGTCGTCGGTCTCTACCACATGGTTGTGATAGGTTTCGGTGCCTATTTCTACGATTGATGCAGCTTGTCGTTTCATGCTACCTGCGATTCACGTTGCGCCGTCTTGGTCCTATGGAGTTTGGAGTACGCACGGCTGGTTGCTCTATGATTTTGACATCGTGTAGGGTGTCGATGTTCTGATTGCGCTTTTGGTCGGGGTTGAGTGCCGGTATGTGCGGGCGTCGAGGCTTAGTAGGTGTGGCTGAGTCGGCACTGAGGGAATCTGTGCTGAGCGAGTCGGTAGCCCGGCTGCCTGCATCGAGTGGGGGCAGTTGCGAGGTGGCACGTTCGCGCGATATGGTGTGATAGCGCATGAGCGACAGGTTGCGTATCACAGCCAGCTGACGTGTGGTGGATGTAGATGTGATGAAGAAGTAACCGCTCACACGCTCTATGGTTTTCATCTCGGAGTTGTTCACTTGCAGTTCGGTCAGTGCTGGATATGATTGTGTGCGAACGTTGCTTGTGGTGGTTCCGTCGGTGAAGTGGAGTGTGATAGCAGTTATGAGGTATAGGTTTTCGTCGTTCATGTCTTCGCGCACGAAGTCGATATTGGCTTTGAGGTGCAAGCGGTCGTTGGGCCAGAACGATGTGTCGGCCTTAAGGCTGAATGTCTGCAGGTTGTTGTAGGGATTGGGACGCAGTATGTAGAGCTGTGGTCCGCTCCATACCTCGGCCGTGTCGCCGCCCGGGGTGTATGCCGTTCGCATGTCGTGGTTGCCTGTGGAGTATTGCAGTTGCTCGTCGATGCGGCTGTATCGTGTGCGCAGGTTGTCGTATATGTCGGAAAGGTCGTCGGGATGACGGTTGTAGTAGATGAGTGATGTGTCGAACTGCTCGTAGGTGATGTGGTGTTTCTGCATCACTGCTGCTATGTATTCGTCGGTTCGTTCGTGTTGTTCGCCTGTAAGTCCGAAGGTCATGGCTTGCGCCAGGTGGTAGTCGAAGAGCACGTCTTCCATCTTTTTTTTCGACAACACGCCATCACCCCTGTCGTCGCACGATGCAAGGATGATGAGTGTTGCTATTATAAGTGATATGAATGGAAGGCTGCGCATAGGTGTGTGTTGTCAGAGTGTTGTGTCCGTGGTCGGTGTGTTGGTCGTTGCTTCAGTCGTTTCAGCTGTCGTTGCTTCAGTCGTTTCAACTGTTTCAGCCAGGGTATCGGCTGTTGCCGGTTCAACAGAAACGTTGCTGTCGGCTGTTTCGTTGCTTTGACTGTTGCTTGTGAGGCATCGGCTGAACGACTGCCGGAAGAAGAGTACGAGGATTACTACTCCCACGCTGATGCACGAGTCGGCAAAGTTGAACACAGGGCTGAAGAAGACGCAGTGTTCGCCGGCATTTGGCAGGAAGCTGATGGAGTTGAGCCACGTCCACGACATGGGCATGTTCCACTCTATGAGCGGGAAATAGAACATATCGACCACTTTGCCCTCGAGCAGCGATGCATATCCCTCGCCCCAGCGGGTCATGACCGCCACGTCGGTGTGGGTCGACTCGGTGAACATCATGCCATAGAATATGCTGTCGACGATGTTGCCTATAGCTCCGCCAATGATGAGGGCGAGGCACACCACGAATCCCATGTGTTGCTGGCGGTGCAGCAGCCGCAGGGTGTAGTAGATGATGATGCCGACAGTGAGGAGGCGGAATAGGGTGAGGAATATCTTCGAGCCGAACGACCAGCCGAATGCCATGCCTTTGTTCTCGACAAAAGCGATGTGGAACCAGTCGGTCACGATGATATGCTGGCTGAGGGTCATGGTGGTCTTGACCTCATATTTTATGATTTGGTCGATGATGACCACCATGAGCATTATGGCGAAGAGTGTGAGCGTCTGTCGTCGGGTCATGCCTTTTGCAGTTTGATGTTTGCCTTGAACTCATCGAAGTCGTAGAGTTCGCCGTCGTTTTCAGCTACATCGATGCTGAGTGCCAGCACTTGCGATGCGATGTTGGTCTTGAAACGAGCGAGCACAGCTTCTACTTCGGCCACTGGCGATATGGTGACGTGTATGCGGTCGGTGATGTCGAGTCCCGAAGTCTTGCGCAGGTTCTGTATCTGCTTGATGAGTTTTCGCGAATTGCCTTCGACCTTAAGTTCTGGAGTGACGGTGATGTCGAGGGCCACGGTCATGGTGCCTTCGTTGGCAACACTCCATCCAGGTATGTCTTGCGACATGATATCGACATCGGTGAGTTCCACGGTTGCCGGTTCGCCTGCTGCCATGAGGGTCACTGCACCCTTGCTTTCAAGCTCTGCCACTTCGGCTTGTGTCATATTTGCCACTGCGTCGGCTACAGCTTTCATCTGCTTGCCAAACTTCTTTCCCATGACACGGAAGTTGCACTTCACGGTCTTCACCAGCATGGCGCCGTCCATGAGTTGCAGTTCCTTCACGTTCACTTCCTTGGTGATGATGGATGCCATGCGCTCGATGCGTGCCGAGAGAACCGGGTCGGTATCGGGTATGGCGATGGCTTGCAATGCCTGTATCACCGGTATCTTCACCTTCTTGCGGATGGAGAGTCCCATCGAGGTGACATCCATGGCTGCCTGCATGGCCAGGTTGAGCTCGTCGTCGATATGGTCTTCGGTATATTCAGGATATGCAGCGAGGTGTACGCTCGATGCCTTGTCCTTACCTGTTGCGCTGTTGAGGTCGAGGAACAACTGGTCGGCATAGAATGGAGCTATCGGCGCGATGAGTCGTGCCAGGGTGTCGAGACATGTATAGAGTGTCTGATATGCCGAGAGCTTGTCGGCTGTCATCTCGCCTGCCCAGAAGCGTGCTTTGTTGAGGCGGATGTACCAGTTGGACAGGTAGTCGATCACGAACTTCTGAATGAGTCGTCCGGCCGGTGTCGGGTCGTAGTCGTCGAGGTATGCTCGTACATTCTTCACCAATGTGTTGAGCTCGGAGAGCAGCCAGCGGTCGAAGTCGGGACGCTCGGCGTATGGTATGTCGGCTTCGTGATAGTTGAATCCGTCAACGTTGGCATACATAGTGAAGAACGAGTAGGCTTGCTGCAACTTGATGAAGAACGAGCTGGTCACTTCCTTCACTCCATCGGGATCGAACGAGAGGTTGTCCCATGGCGACGAGTTGGTTATCATGTACCAACGCACTGCATCGGCTCCGTATGTACCGATACACTCAAACGGATTGATCACGTTGCCCAGTCGCTTCGACATCTTGACGAGCACGAGTCCGTTGCTTATCACGGTCTTGAATGCTACGGAGTCAAACACCATGGTTGCGATGGCATGGAGGGTGAAGAACCATCCGCGTGTCTGGTCAACTCCTTCGGCAATGAAGTCGGCAGGGTAGGCCAATCCTTTGTCGATGAGGTCACGGTTCTCGAACGGATAGTGTATCTGTGCGTACGGCATGGCTCCCGAGTCGAACCACACGTCGATGAGGTCAAGTTCGCGTGTGAGCACATCGCCGCTCTTGCCTACGAGCTTGATGTCGTCAACGTATGGACGGTGGAGGTCGATACGATCGTAGTTCTCCTGACTCATGTCGCCCGGCACGAAGCCCTTATCCTTCAGTGGATTGGATGTCATGACGCCTGCTGCCACCGAGCGCTCTATCTCGTTGTAGAGTTCCTCGACACTGCCTATACATATCTCCTCGCGTGTGTCGCGATTGCGCCATATAGGAAGTGGAGTACCCCAGTAGCGCGAACGCGAGAGGTTCCAGTCGTTGAGGTTTTCGAGCCATTTGCCGAAACGCCCTGTGCCGGTCGATTCGGGTTTCCACTTGATGGTCTTGTTGAGCTCGTACATGCGGTCTTTCTTGGCTGTGGAGCGGATGAACCACGAGTCGAGCGGATAGTAGAGCACAGGCTTGTCGGTGCGCCAGCAGTGCGGGTAGTTGTGGATATGTTTCTCTATCTTGAATGCCGTGCCTGCTTCTTTCATTTCGAGGCAGAGCACCACGTTGAGGTCCATGTCCTTATTGGCTGCCTTCTCATCGTATTTGCCGCCTTGGTTATACTTTGGGTCGTAGGCGTTCTTCACATAGTTGCCCGAGTGCTGCCAGTAGCTGTCGTTGACACACATGGCGAGGAAATCGGGGTCGATGTCGTCCTTTACGAAGTACTTACCGGTGAAATCGACCATCGGACGTGTGTCGCCTGCGCGGTCGATGATGAAGAGCGATGGCACGCCTGCATCTTTGGCCACCTTGGCATCGTCGGCACCGAATGTAGGTGCGATATGCACGATGCCCGTACCGTCGTCGGTGGTGACATAATCGCCAGGAATTACACGGAATGCATCGGCCGTCTTGTCAACTACCTTATCGCCTTCGATTGCACATGGCTTTACCCATGGGAAGAGCTGCTCATAGTGTATGCCGAGCAGGTCGGTACCCTTGCCGCGCCACAGAATCTCGATTGGCTTTTCGTTGCCCTCTTCGTCTTTCTCTGGCTGGAAGTAGGTGCTCAGACGGCTTTCGGCAAGTATGTATATTGCTTCTTCACCGGTGTATGGGTTCTTTCCCTTGATGGCTACGTAGTCAATCTTCGGTCCTACGCACAGTGCGGTGTTCGATGGCAGTGTCCAAGGTGTGGTTGTCCATGCGAGTATGTAAACCTGCATGTCGGCCTGAGCCTTGAATGGAGGAACATCGGTAACCTTAAACTGTGCCGTGACGGTTGTGTCCTTCACGTCGCGGTAGCATCCAGGTTGGTTCAGCTCGTGGCTCGAAAGTCCGGTGCCGGCAGCTGGCGAATATGGCTGTATGGTGTAGCCCTTATATAGCAATCCCTTGTTGTAGAGTTGCTTGAGCAGGTACCACAAGGTTTCGATATACTTGTTGTCGTAGGTGATGTAGGGGTGTTCGAGGTCGACCCAGTAGCCCATCTTGTCGGTCAGCTCGGTCCATTCGCCTGTGTACATCATCACGTTTTCGCGGCATGCGCGGTTGTAGTCATCCACGCTTATCTTCTTGCCTATATCTTCCTTCGTAATGCCCAGCGACTTTTCGACCGACAGTTCGACTGGCAGTCCGTGTGTGTCCCATCCGGCTTTGCGCTTCACCTGCATTCCCTGCATGGTCTTGTAGCGCAGGAATGTGTCTTTGATGGTGCGTCCCATCACGTGGTGGATGCCCGGGTGCCCGTTGGCCGATGGCGGTCCTTCGAAGAATATGAACTGTGGAGCACCTTCGCGCTCAGATATGCTTTTGTGGAACGTGTCGTCTTGGTTCCATCTTTTGAGTACTTCGTCGTTTACTTGCGACAGGTCGAGTCGTGTCCGTTCTTGAAACATGATTTTATTTACGATTTACGAATTTACTATTTACCATTTGCCATCCGGCTGGTCAAAGCTCCTCCCCTTGGGGGAGGCGGGGGAGAGGTTTCTTATTTCAACTTTATATTTCCTATCTTCTGTGTTTTGCCGCAGTAGTGGCAGCGCAGTGTGCGCGATGCTTTATCTACGATAAACAGTGTGTGCATTGGCTCGTTGTTTGTGATGCACACAGGGTTGACACATTGCACCACGTCGGTCAGCGAGTCGGGCAGTGCTATCTCGCGCTTTTCTGTCACTTCATAGTCGCGTATGACGGTGAGTTGCATGTCGGGGCACACCACCGACAGTCGGCTCAGCTCCTGGTCGGTGAAGTATTTGTCGGCCACCTTGATGAGGCCCTTCTTGCCCATCTTCTTGCTTTCGAGGTTGTTGCCTATAGTTACTGGGTTCTCGCTCTTCTCCAGTTCCAACAGCTTGGCGATGGTGAAGAGGCGGTCGCATGGTATGTGGTCGATTACGGAGCCGTTTTCAAGTGCGGCTACGAGTAGGTCTTTGGTTTTCATTTAATGAATAATTAATAATGAATAATGAATAGCGGATGTGTTGGAGTTCTCGGATTTCTCGGATTTCTCGGAGTACTCCTCCTAAGGTGCCTCTCATCCCTTTGTGGAAGTAAGGGGACTCAGTCCTAATACATCGCATATGAGGGCTTCGCGGGCATACAGGCCGTTTTGTGCCTGCTGGAAGTAGTAGGCATGTGGCGAGTCATCGACAGCATATTCAATCTCGTTCACTCGTGGCAACGGGTGCAGTATCTTCATGTTTTCGCGACACTTGCCCAGCATGTCGGCGCGCAGGATGTAGGCATCCTTCACCCGCTCGTATTCCATGAGGTCGGTGAATCGCTCTTTCTGCACACGGGTCATATACAGGATGTCGGCATCGGCTATGGTGTCTTCGGTGAAGTCCTGACGTTCCTCAAATCGAATGCCGTTTTCCTTGCAGTAGCGCTTGTATTCCTCGGGCATCTCGAGTTCGCGCGGAGCTATGAAGTGGAATGTTGGGTTGTATGGTCGCATCGACATGAGTAGCGAGTGTACGGTCCTCCCGTATTTCAGGTCGCCCACCATGTAGATGTTCAGGTTTTCCAGTGTGCCCTGAGTCTTGTAGATGCTGTAGAGGTCGAGCATCGTCTGCGAAGGATGCAGGTTACTGCCGTCGCCTGCGTTGATGATAGGCACGTCGGTCACCTCGCTGGCATAGAGCGCAGCCCCTTCGAGTCGGTGGCGCATCACGATTACGTCGGCATAGTTGCTTACCATTTTTATCGTGTCCTTCAGTGTCTCGCCCTTCGATGAACTTGTCACCTTCGGGTCGGTAAATCCTATCACCCTTGCTCCCAGACGGTTGGCAGCAGTCTCGAACGAGAGGCGGGTGCGTGTAGATGGTTCGAAAAACAAAGTAGCCACCACCTTGCCTTCAAGTAGTGGACGATTGGGCTCCGCTTCGAATGCAGCAGCCATGTCGAGCAGGCTCTGTATTTTCTCTTTCGAATAATCGGCTATTGATACAATGCTGCGGTTCATTTTTCTTTGATTTATAAGTGTGTTCGGGTGCCCAAAAAACGTAATTAAAACGTATCTTTGCACCAATTCGGGTGCCCAAAAAACGTAATTAAAACGTATCTTTGCACCAATTCGGGTGCCC
>CAMVDC010000131.1 GCA_947166155.1 uncultured Prevotellaceae bacterium
ATGGACTGACAGTCCGAACCGCATGGACTGACAGTCCGAACCGCATGGACTGACAATTAGAACCGCAGTATTTATATAGAAAACAGAGAGTTTCCGATGAGGGAACTCTCTGTTTTCGATGAGATAGTATTTATGTCGGTCCTTATCTGCGTAAGAAAAGAATAGCGTGATTAGCGGTTGTGGAGTCGCTGCTCGGCCAGTGCTTCGTATTTGGTGCCTGGACGTCCGTAGTTGGCATAGGGATGAATTGCAATGCCTCCGCGAGGTGTGAATATGCCTTTCACTTCGATGTATTTAGGGTCCATGAGGCGTATGAGGTCCTTCATGATGATGTTGACGCAGTCTTCGTGGAAGTCGCCATGGTTGCGGAAACTGAAAAGATATAGTTTCAGGCTTTTGCTTTCCACCATGCGACGGTCGGGCAGATACGAGATGCGTATCTCAGCAAAGTCGGGCTGACCGGTGATGGGGCATAGCGATGTGAACTCGGGGCAGATGAATTCCACCCAGTAGTCGTTGTCTTGATGTCGGTTCTCGAATGTCTCGAGCACTTCGGGGGCGTAATCCATGCGGTATTCGGTCTTGCGTCCCAGGGCTTTCAGTCCTTCGGTTTCTCTCATAGGTCTCTTATCTTGAATGCGTTATACGATATTCCTTCGTCGTAGACATCTACTTTCTCATGGCGTTTCACTGCTTTCACCACGCGCATGGTGATAGGTAGTGCTACGATTTCGTAGAGTGTTTTGGCTACCACCTGTGTCAGCATCAGTCCGATGAGGATATCGACCGACACGGCCGGTGCGCCGTCGAAGATTAGCGGCAGCAGATAGAATGCCAGTGGGAAGAAGATGATTGAGTCGGCTGTCTCGCCCACGAGGGTTGAGAGTATTGCCCGCCAAGCGAAATGGATGTTGATGTGGTGTTTGTCGCGTGCTGCTATCTTCATCTTGCTCATCACCCATGCGTTGAGGAACGACCCCACGATGAAAGCCAACAAACTGGCTATCACCACTTGTGGCACGAATCCGAATACTTTGCAGAATGCTGCGTTGACTTCTTCGTCGATTGGAGGCAGGATGCATGCCAGGCCTCCCATGCCGGCGATGAAGAAGTTCATGATGAAGCCTGTCCAGATGATGAGACGTGCTTTACGGTAGCCCCACACCTCGGCTATGCAGTCGTTGAGGATGTAGGAAATGGGGAAGATGAGGAAACCACACGTGAGGTTGATTCCGTCGGTTACGCGGAAGAGTTTGGTTTCGAGCAGGTTTGACGTGATGAGGCACACACAAAAGAGTATGCCCATAAGCATAAACCACACAGAGACGGTACGTTCTTTCAATACCCCTCCATCCAACGAGCCTGCTGTAGGCCCATCGGTCTTGATGTTTTCTGTCATTGATTTCTTGTTTTGTTTAGCGTGGTGTTCAAGCACACGCCCCAACCGGCTGTGGGTCGGGATGATTAATAAAATAGTTAATTGCGGCTGCAAAGTTACGACAATTTGCCGAGATGACCAAGCAATAGCGCATAAAACAGACGTGTTACTGCATCTTGTTCATCCCTTCCCATCGTATTTTCCATGTCCCGTCGGTTGGAAATCCGGGATTCGAGACCTCGGGAGCACCATCCCAACCGGCACACATCATGGCAACAGCAGTGAGCAACGCACCGTTGCCCGGCATGTAGAGACGTAGCCGGTCGGCCGTCTGATAGTTGTGACCCTGCACCAAATATCGGTTTTTGGGTTGATCGGCCAAAAGCAAATCGACAGCACGTTGGGGTTCGCCCAGGCGTGCGGCTGCCATGGCAAGCATACCGTAGTCCCATCCCCACGTGGTTGGCCAGTTCCACTGATTGACTACATGATCGAGTGTGCGGGTCATGGTGTCGGTACTCCAAGTCCAGGTGGCTGTCGGCCGCGACATGATGGCCGCCACTCCCATCACGGCCGGATGGTCGCTATGGCTCTTGCGGTAGAAGTCGGCGCGCGAAATGCGTGACGATGATATTTGCTGTGGAGCAACGAAGGGGTCGAAATCGGCGGTCATTGCCTCGCCATCGAATGGTTGCAATGGTAGTCCGGCAGTGTAGATTCCGCTATCGGCGGGCAGTGGAGCCAGATGTTGCAACATCACATCCCACTCGGCATTGCGTGGCAGATGTTGCCGCTCGCGCCATCGTTGTGCTGTGGAGAGTCCGTAGTGCCAGTAAGCCAACTCGAAGGGATGGTTGTAGGAAAAGTCTTTCGACATGGATTCCTGCATGGCTGTCGCTCCGCGCAGGTAGTAGGTGTGTGTGACGGTATCGAGTGTGAGGTAGTCGGCCATGAATCGTGCCGTAGCTTCTACACCGCGTGCATATTGCTGAAGAGTGTGGACAGACATGTCGCGACGATATAATTCCTCGGCCATGTAGATGTAGTGTGGCTGCTGCCAAATGAGGAACGACCCCGTGTTTGACGGTGCCTCGCCAGCCCATGGGTCGGTCATCTTCATCCATCTCACCCCGTCGAATCCCTGACGCTGTGCAATCTGTCGTGCCACATCGAATGCCGTGTCGTCGTACCATCGCATCATCTGCTGCATGATGTCGGTGTGTCCCCATAGCGAAAAGTGGAGCATGTGCCACCATGCCATCTCGAGGTGCGGACGTCCGAACCACGAGTTGCTGGTCAGCCCCGTCTCCTGTGGCGGCATCGAGCCAGCACAGTTGATGCGTGTGAGGTAGAGCGACTGTACGACCCGTCGTTCCAGTTCGTCGGCACGTGGGTCGGTACACTGGCTGCAATCCAGCATCCCGCCTTCGTTCCAATATCTATGCCATGCGGCTGATATGTTGTCGATGATTGCAGAAATGTCGGATGGCTGGACGATATCAGGCATTTGTTGTGAGTAGAGCGTATGCAGCGTGATGTCGTCGGTGTTGCAACTGAGTGTAAATACATGATTACCATCGGCCGTAAGTGTAGCCGGAGCATCCCATTGCAGGGTGATGTAGTATCGGGTGGAATCGAGTGTGTGTTCCACGACAGCCGCCCGAGGTTGCAAAACGACTATGCGCGATGTGTGGAGGTCGACCGCCTGCCAGTCGTTTCCATCGTCGGAATGCATTCCCGAAGGGTAAGAGAGTCGCAGGCGTATCTTTGCCCTACCCTCTTTCAGCATTGCCGACCGGAGGTGATACACCATGCCGTCGCAGTCCTGACGGCAAGCGGTTGTCACATTCATCGTGGTGCCATCGATGCAGAAATGCGATGTGATAATGCCGTTCCACATGTCGAGCTTCTGCTCTATGTCGGTAAGGCTCGACGGCGATAACCTGCATCCTGTTGCATCGGTAAGCCATAGTCCCACGGTTCCGAGATTGAGTCGGTGTGGATTTTGCCTGAAATACGCTGTTGCCTGCTGCTGCCTTCCACCTTGCTTATACTCCACGGCATAGATTTCGTCGTGGTTGCGATGTGGAAATCGCATAGTGCGCCACGACTCCTCGGCCTTCAGGCCCTCGGTATTTGGAAACGAATGCCATCCCCAGTCGGACATAGAGGTGAGTGGAATACCATGCGCATATATTTCAGGAAACGACTGCATGCCAGTGACATCGACCGTCGTTGCAAAATGGCCGTTGCCCACCGACAGCGAACTCAGCGAGTCGATTTGGGTGATATGCGGATTATGTCGGCTCACCACCGCCTGGCGGTCGATGCTTGAACTTGACGCAGAACACGACGACAGCGTTGCTGCTGCAAGTATCATCACTATCTGATATGGTCGGAAGAAATCATTATGCGTAGTCATGGCTGGTTGATGAAGTAAAAAAAGGTGTCAACCCCTCCCTCATTGAGAGGCGACACCTTATTATATATATATGTGCGCGTATTACTTTTTCTCTTCTTCGGCTTTCTTGCCACTCTTGGCGTAGCGCTTGTTGAGTGCTGCAACCACTTCATCGGTCACATCATACTGTGGAGCACCATAGAGCACGTTGTCGATACCGCTGCTCTTGCAGAGTATGAAGTCGTAACCTTTTTCCTCGGCATAGCTGCGCATGAAGCTCTGGATGGTATCGGTCAGGGCCGAGAGTTCTTTCTGATATTCCTCCTGCAATGAGTTGGAGAGGCGTGCCTGCAGGTTCTCTATGTCCTGTTGCAGTTTAGCCAATCGAGCCTGCTCGCTCTCGTACTGCTGCTGTGTGATGGCATTCGACTGCACTTTGCGCTGAAACTCCTGCACCTGTGCCGAGAAGTTCTTGCCTTTCTCGTTGATAGTAGCCTCGGCATTATCTTGCTTCTTTTGGAAGTTGTCGGCCACCTCCTTATAGTATTCATACTGGTTGGTGAGGGTATCGATCAACACATAAGCTATTTTCAACTCATGTTTTTCCTCAGCCGATACGGCTGTTTCTTCCTCACTGCGCGTAGGAGCGCCCATACACGAAGCCAGTAGCACAGCCACGAGGCCAGCGCAAAGGCTTCCAAAGATTGTTGTCTTCATAATCTTATTTACTATTTACTGATTTACTATTTACTATTTCCATCCGGAAGGCCTTTCTCCCCATCACTCTCTTTTCTCTATGGAGTCTTGTGAGTACAGGAGTTTGTTCTCGTTTCTCCTTTTCTCTTTCTACTACTTAGAGATAATTAAACGGAGGGAGAGGGTCTGCCCCACTATTCCTTCACCGCCCTCGGGTTCTTCACCCTGGCCATGCGATCCTGGCTTTGGGCACATGTCACTCCCCTATCGCGCATGGCCTTGCTGGCCGATACATGAGTCTTCGGAAAGTGTCCGTTCTTCTTAAAAATGATGCCGATGCACAAAAAAAACATGCTTACGGCAAGAATTATCACACAAAAGAGTGCAAGTTTCACCATTATTTCGTAATTTTGTGGGTGCAAATATACGAAATATTAGTAAACAAGAGATATAACTATAACATTTTTTAAGAGAAAATCGACATGGAACTGAAACCACAAGCAGTATTTGATTACTTTGCGCAAATCAACAAGGTGCCTCGACCATCGAAGCACGAGGAAAAAATCATAGAATTCCTGCAGCAGTTTGCAAAGGCCAACAACCTCGACTGCCAGACCGACGAAGCAGGAAACGTGTTAATATCGAAGGGGGCAACTCCGGGCATGGAAAACCGCGCTACCATAGTGTTGCAAGCACATATGGACATGGTGTGCGAGAAGACCAGCGACCGCAACATCGACTTCACCACCGACCCCATCGAGACTTACATCGACGGTGAATGGATGAGAGCCAAAGGAACGACCCTGGGAGCCGACGACGGTATCGGAATAGCAATGGCAATGGCTGCACTGACCGACCCCACACTGAAACACGGTCCTATCGAATGCCTTTTCACTCGCGACGAGGAGACAGGACTTACCGGTGCTGAAGCCATACAGCCAGGATTCATGACTGGCAAATACCTCATCAACCTCGACAGTGAAGACGAAGGCGAGATATTCATCGGATGCGCAGGAGGTGTGAATACCGACATCGACTTCGAATACTTCGCCCAGGACATACCCGAAGACTATGTGTCACTGCGAGTTGTGGTCGACAAACTGACTGGCGGACACTCGGGCGACGACATCAACAAAAACCGCGCTAATGCCAACAAAGTGCTTGCACGATTCCTATACGACATACAGAATCAGTACGACATGAACCTTGTGAGCATCGACGGCGGCAACCTCCACAATGCCATTCCACGCCATGCCGAAGCAGTGATAGCCGTGCCCGAAAGCGTGAAACACGAAGTGCGCAGCCAGTTCAACTTGTTTGCGGCCGACATCCGCGACGAATACCACGCCACCGAACCCAACGCAGAGTTCACGATGGAAAGTGTGGAACGCCCCGACACCGCTATCGACGACATCACAGCCACATCGCTCATCAATGCCCTCAATGCTGTGCAGAACGGTGTATTCGAATGGAGTCAGGACATACCGGGATTTGTGGAGACATCATCCAACCTCGCAAGCGTGAAGATGCCCGAGGAAGGACGCATCAAGATAGTAATAAGCCAACGCAGCAGCACCAAGAGCCAACTCGATGCGCTATGCAACGCCATCGCAGCCACATTCTCGCTCGCAGGAGCCGACGTGCTCATCCACGAAGGCTACCCAGGATGGAAGCCCAACCCCAACTCCGTAATCCTGAACCTCGCTGTCGAGAAATACAAGGCATTGTTTGGCAAGGAGCCAAAGGTGAGAGCTATACACGCAGGACTCGAGTGCGGACTCTTCTCAGAGAAATACCCACACATGGACATGATAAGCTTCGGACCCACCCTGCGCGGCGTGCATTCGCCTGATGAATGTCTGCACATTCCAACCGTCGACATGGTATGGCGCCACATGGTGGCAATACTCGAGGATGCGCCAAGCGAATAAACTACAAACCCCTCTCTTATCTCCCCCAAGGGGAGAAGATACCATCCGGTATGAAATTACTAAATAGTTAAATAGTACATAAATCGTAAATAGTAAATTCGTAAATCGTAAATAAAATCATGAAAACAAAACACATCATGCTCATCGCCCTCATCATCATGGGCATCATGCCGGCACACATGTCGGCACAGACAACTACACGCATGGTCAACCCACTGACCTACACCGACATCCCCGACAACGACGTAATACGTGTTGGCGACGACTTCTACATGGTCAGCACCACTATGTTCCTATGTCCGGGAGCACCTATCATGCATTCCAAGGACCTCGTACACTGGCGCATCGTAAACTACATCTACGACTACCTGGCCGACGACGACATCTACAACCTGCGCAACGGCAAGAACGCACATGGTAAAGGTCAATGGGCCACCACCCTGCGCTACCGCGACGGTGTTTACTATGCTCTGTTTATAGCCAACGACCAGCACAAGACCTACGTATATCGCACCACCGACATCATGAACGGCAAGTGGGAACGCAACGAGATAGAAGGCGCATTCTTCCACGACGCATCACTCCTGTTCGACAACGACGGACGCGTGTATGTGGTTTATGGCAACGGCGAACTGCGCATCACCGAACTCACCACCGACCTGCGCGCAGTGAAGCAAGGCGGAGTGAACCAAATACTGATAAGCACCCCACGTCAGGGATTCGGACTCCGTGCCGAAGGTGCACACTTCTACCACATCGGCGACTACTACTACGTGATTGTAATCGACTGGCCAAGCGGACAACCACGCACCGAGCGCTGCTTCCGCAGCAAAACCCTGCTGGGCGAATATGAATGCAAAATCATCCTGCAAGGAGCATTCGACGGACGCGGCGACGGAGTGGCACAAGGTGCTATCTTCGACACACCACGCGGCGACTGGTACAGCGTCATGTTCCAAGACCACGGAGCCGTGGGTCGCGTTCCGACACTCCAACCTCTCACATGGATCGACGGATGGCCTATGCTCGGCGATAACGGCAAGCCTGTAAAGGAATTCGACGTAAAGCTGGCACCTTACGGTGAAGACCACGTGTGGGCAAGCGACGAGTTCACCTACAAGTCGAACGACGACCTCGACCTCGTTTGGCAGTGGAACCACAAACCAATCAACACCGACTGGTCGG
>CAMVDC010000132.1 GCA_947166155.1 uncultured Prevotellaceae bacterium
CATCAAACTCAAACATGCACGCGAATTCATTGGCCAAGGCAACAAAGTGAAGGCCTACGTGTTCTTCAAAGGACGCTCAATCGTGTTCAAAGAACAAGGCGAAGTGCTACTGCTACGTTTGGCCAACGACCTCGAAGACGTAGCAAAAGTGGAAAGCATGCCTACACTCGAAGGCAAGAAGATGAACATCATGCTTGCACCGAAGAAATCAGGCAGCTCAAACTCAGGCAAGAAAAAAGAGCAAGCCCCCACCCCAGCACCACAGGCCGACACACAACAAGAGACAGAAGAAGGTGCGTAACGTCTTGGTATATACGTTGCCACCACAGAAGTAATAATAACTTAAACAAACAAGAAAAATGCCAAAAGTAAAGACAAACTCAGCAGCCAAGAAGCGCTTCAAGCTTACTGGAACTGGTAAGATCAAACGTCAGCACGCTTACCACAGTCACATTCTGACAAAGAAAACTAAGAAGCAGAAGAGAAATCTCGACCACTCAACAATCGTGGTTTCTGCAAACGTAAAGCAAGTACGCGACCTACTTTGCCTGCGTTAATCACAAAAGCTTAGTAAAAACAGTAAGCACTAACAAAATCAACAAAATTGTTTAATCGAATGATTAGCCCGGAAAGAGCAGTAAGCGACTGCCGCTAACATTCAAAAAGAAAGAAAACTATGCCAAGATCAGTAAATCACGTTGCTTCAAGAGCAAGAAGAAAGAAAATCCTGAAACGTGTAAAGGGACAGTTTGGTGCACGCAAGAACGTGTGGACCGTTGCCAAAAATGCCTATGAGAAGGGACTCACATACGCATTCGTTAGCCGTCGCCGCAAGAAGAGAGAATTCCGCGCATTGTGGATTCAGCGTATCAACGCAGCAGCACGCCTCGAAGGCATGTCATACTCACAACTCATGGGAGCTATACACAAGGCTGGAATCGAAATCAACCGCAAGACACTTGCCAACCTGGCACTCAACAACCCAGAAGCATTCAAGGCTGTTGTAGAAAAAGTGAAGTAAATAACGCGCTAAGAACTATACACAGAAGGCGGAGGGCTACAACAGCTCTCCGCTTCTATTTAAAAACAAATCAAAAAACAAACAAATCAAAACAAACAAATGAACAAACAAACAATCAGTATCAAGCAAGGCACAATCCGCTGGACACGATTCACCCGACGCTCATATGCCGTATTCCGCAGCCTCGGACGTGAAATCAGTATCGGAGTACTGAGTGTTGCCACACTGCTTGCTGTCACATCTGCCTCAGCAACTGCACGTATGGCCACATCACACACCACCACTACCAGCACACCCGATGTCATTGCTGACGACATCCCACCACTCGATGTCGACCTGCTGGAAGAAGGGGACCTGCTCTTCACAGCAGTAAACACAAATCAGGAAGCCAACGCGGCAAGTAAAAAGAACAATGCCGCAAGTAAAAAGAACAATGCCGCAAGTGAGAAGAACAACGCGGCAAGTCAGAACCTAAGCAATGCTATTGCATCTGTAACCCAGGGCATTGATCAGATAAACATCACACACGTTGCCATTCTGCACCGACAAGACGGACAGACATACGCACTCGAAGCATTAGGCCGTCACGGAGTTTGGCTCAACCCAATCGACGACTTCATCAGTCAGACTGATAAAACACCATCAGGTCTTCCAATGATACTTGTAGGAAGACTTAAAGACCAAAGCAACACACAAGCCTCCGTAAGCAAAGCACTAAAATACCTTGGTCGACCTTACGACAACCTCTATTCCCCAACCGACTCTGCTATCTATTGCAGCGAACTCGTGCAGCTGTCCTACACCGACCGCACAGGACAGTCCATTTTTCCACTGCAACCCATGTCGTTCCACGACTCCACGGGGCGCATTACACCATTCTGGATAGAATACTACAAACGATATGGCATGACTGTGCCCGAAGGAAAACCAGGCACCAACCCAGGAGCACTATCTCGAAGCAACAAGATAGAGATTATATACAGCTTCCTGGAGAGCTCCGAAAACTCTGAGAGCTCCGAGAACTCCAAGAACTCCGAAAACTCTGAGAGCTCCGAGAGCTCCAAGAACTCAGAGAACTCCAAGAACTCTGAGAACTCCAAGTATTCCGAGCAATCCATGTTCTCCAATTCCTCTCCCCTACTCCTTCCAACGGCTCAAGTCACGGCCTCGATTATCCCTGCCGGTAGTGGCAAGGAGGCGCGGCTTGTGCAGGTGCTCAGCCATGAGTTCATACAAAACAGTGCCGCACAGAGTGTCAACGACTTGCTGAAGCTGGTGGCTGGAGCCGATGTGCGCCAGCGCGGTCCGCTGGGTGTGCAGACCGACATCGGTGTGAACGGTGGTAATGAAGACCAGCTCACCGTTATGCTTAACGGCGTGAACATCTCAAATCCTCACACGGGCCACCTCACTTTCGACCTCCCTGTCAGCCCCGACGACATCGAGCGTATCGAAGTCATCGAAGGTGGTGCGAGCCGCGTGTATGGTTCGTCGGCGTTCTCGGGAGTAATCAATATCGTAACCAAGAGCGAGGCCGACAACACTGCCGGCATCCATCTGCAAGGCGGCTCGTTCGGCACATTTGGCAGCACCGCACACATCAATCTTCGGTCGGGCGCTTTCACCAACCGTATCAGTGGCGGATGGACTCAGAGCGACGGCGCATCGGCCAACAGCGACATGAAACGCGCTCATGCCTACTGGAACGAGCGTTATTCGTCACGGCGTTTCGATCTTAATTTCCAGGCAGGAGTGAGCAACATGCGATATGGCGCCAATACGTTCTACGGCACGGGTAGCAACTCGCAATACGAGGCCGACACACGTTACCTCCTTTCGCTTCAAGGCGAATTGAAGGGTCGCATCCACCTCTTGCCGCAAGTGTATTGGAACCGCTCGTCCGACCACTACATCTGGCTACGCCACCAACCGTCGGCCTACGAGAACTACCACCTCACGACGGTCTATGGCGGACACCTCAACGCATGGACACAGTGGGCGCTTGGAAAGACGGCCGTAGGCATCGAATATCGCCGCGAGAACATCCTCAGCACACGTCTGGGTCGTGCCATCGACCCCAACTGCATCAACCATCATCCGGGTTACAAATACGAAGACGGACGCTCGAACATCGGCATCTACGTAGAGCACGACATCGAGTGGAAACGATGGAGCCTCTCGGCCGGACTTCTGGCCCACGACAACAGCAGTGTCGATGGCGGCATGAAGCTGTATCCAGGCATCGATATTGCCTGCAACGTGTCGGATGCCCTGCGGCTTTTTGCATCTTTCAACCAAAGCCTGCGCACACCCACCTACACCGACCTCTACTACAACGGGCCGGGCCTCGAAGGCAATTCCAACCTGCGGCCCGAGAAGAGCACCGACTATTCAGTAGGAGCCAGCTACGGTGAAGGACCTGTGGATGCCAAGCTGAAGGCATTCTACCGCAAGGGTACCGACATGATCGACTGGGTAAAACTGACAGGTGCCAGCGTGTGGACCACAGCCAACAGCGACATCGACAACTACGGAGTCTCGGCAACTGTCGGTCTCAACTTCCAACGCACGTATGCCACACCTTATATATATAATATAAGCCTCAGCTACTGCTACAACCACCAGCGCCGTGTCAACGAAAAAGCCACCCTCTCACTTGGGGTGGGGCCTGTCACCTATGCCAACCAGCTTGTCTATCTGCGACATAAGTTCGTGGCCACCATGCGCCACCGCCTCTTCTCCCACCTCTCGGCCCAGTGGGAACTCATCTACAAGGACCGCACCGGATGGTTTGAGAATGCGCAGAGCGGTCAGCGTCAGTCGTATGGCTCGTTCGCTCAGCTCGACCTGCGTCTGCAATGGGATGCCACACATTATCAGCTTTATGCCAAAGCCAACAACCTCACCGCACACCGCTACTACGACTACGCCAACATCGAGCAGCCAGGCGTTTGGTTCACCGTTGGCGGCAAGCTGAGAATAAGTTGGTAAGATGTCACTGACAAACACCAACAATATCTTTTTAGAGCTGGCAAGAACCTCAATTCCTGCCAGCTCATTCATTTTTCCGACTTTTCTTTTTGTTGTTTCAATAATAATTCATATCTTTGCTGCCGAATTGGGTGCTTGCATCCAGTTCGGCGGCACAGTAGTGTCGTGACATAAAGGAAATAATAGAAGCGTTATGCTCGTCTTGTCCAACTGAAACCTGAGAAATTTCAACCAACGACAAACATGAGAGCGCATAATGGCTTTTCACGTCTAATGGCGTGGACTGCTATTGTTGCATCTGTTTGTCAGGTTTTCTCAGGACCACAGTTGGAAGATGTGAACATTGCAGCTCCACGCTTCTTTCGTTAAATACTTAATCGTCTTCATGGAGCAAGAAGGCAAATTAATATTATCTATGAAAAGACTATTATTCTTAATGTTTTACTTACTATTCGCAAGTGGAACATTTGCCGCGGACATTGTTATCAACATCACAGCGACAGTAGGTATTCCCTTTGAAATTTCGCCTAAGAAAGACTCTGGAGCCACAGGAACTATTTACAATCAATCTGGATATGGACATTTCACAAATGAGTCTGACAAAGACTTCATAACAGAATCAACAACATATACAAATAAACATGTAACATACTCGTATTTGACTTTAACATATTATGACTATAAAATTACGCCTTTAAAGGAGGGGGTCTATTATTTTGATGCGTCATTTTCATGGAGTGTAAGTAAGTACGAAAATAGTTCCAACGACAGATCAAAAAGTATCCAATATGTTATCCGAGTCGTAGATGTCTCTACAATATCAATTCCAGAAACACTATCACTAATCACAGGCAACACTTACACCTTTACTCCGACTATTGTTCCATCAGATGCCACCCCAATTCTAAGTTGGTACAGTTCTAATCCCTCCATTGCATCTGTAGAAAACGGAACGGTGAATGCATTGACAGAGGGAACAGCTACCATAACATGCATAGCCAACAACGGAGTGAGTGCCACATGCGAAGTAACTATCAACCCACAGATGAATTATCTCTATAGCGCAGACTTTGCAGGTGGTGCAGGTGGACACGTCACACTGCCTGTCTTGATGGAAAACGACATTAATGTGGCAGGTTTCCAGTTCGACCTCATCATGCCTGAAGGTGTTACCCTCACCACCAAAAACGATGGCACGGCCGATGCCACCGTGACATCAAGGACCTCGACTCATACACTCACAGGAACGACATTGACATCGGGTGCGGTTCGTTTCACTGTATTCTCTCTGTCGAATGCACTGATTACAGGAACCGAAGGCTCGGTGATGAATATAAGATTCGATATCGACAAAAACACACCGCTGGGCGACTATGAGGTCAAATTCACTAACGTGCAGCTTACACAGAAGAACGGCCCCGACCTTTCAACCATATATGCGCCCGATCAAACCATGAAGCTGACAGTAGGTAGCATTATGCCTGGCGACGTAAATGCCGACGGAGTTGTGAACGTAACCGATGCAATCGGAATCATAAGTTATATACTCGAGGATACACCCACATGGTTCACAGAATCGGTTGCCGACGTAAACGGCGATGAACAGATAAACGTGACTGACGTGATTGGAATAATCGACATGATTATGTCGGAATCGACCACAAAGACTCGCTATGTAGAATAATGCAAACCAACAATAAAACCGAAAACGATTTATGAAACGAATTACATTTATCATCGCAGCCTTAATATGCACGATAGGTAAGGCAGTGGCTGACGAGGTGGTGGTGGACAATATCACCATCCCACAGGGTGGCAAAGCTATACTGAATGTATGCAGCAGCATCACATCAGGCAATGTTTATACAGGATTCCAATTCGACATATCGCTTCCCGACGGTGTGACAACAGAGAAAAATGAAATGACAGTGCCCATAGTGACAAAAGGTGCGTTACTGAGCGACCATGTAATAACACCGAGCTTAGTGTCTTCGGGCGATGACCGAATGGTAGTGGTATCGTTCAGTAAAACTCCATTAGCAGGAAACGAAGGTGTTTTACTTTCGGTGATACTGAATTCAGATGCATCACTAAGTGTAGGCGAGAAACTGATAGCTACAATCAAGAATATAACCTTCACTACCACTGATGTGGAAAACACTCCGTTCGACGACCTCACCTTTACTATCACAATAGGTGAGCCTGCCGATACAAGGGTAGTTATCGATGAAGATGCCACAACCGCTCCTGAGGATGCCACGGGGGTGGATGTACGCGTGAAGCGTAGCATCAAGGCTGGAACATGGAACACCATATGCCTGCCGTTTGCGATGACAGAGGCACAGGTACAGGAGGCATTCGGCTCGGATGTGGAACTGGCCGACTTCGAAGGCATCACATCGGACACCGATGCTGACGACAACATCACGGACATTACAGTCAACTTTTCCGCTGCAACAAGCATTGAGCCCAACCACCCGTACCTAATCAAGGTGTCAACAGCCGTGACAGAGTTTACAGTTGACGGTGTGGACATCGTGGTAGAGGAAGAACCATCAATAGATAAAGATGGTTATACAGTTGGCAAGGGGAAAACTGCAGTAACTTTCTATAACCGAATGGTAGGTACATACACCACGAGTGGCATGGTGCCAAACCTATGCCTGTTCTTGAGCAACGGACAGTTTTGGTACTCTAAAGGTATTACACCGATGAAAGGGCTACGTGCATACTTCGACTTCTACGATGTATTGACCGATGTAGAAAATACTTATAGTATAAAGATGAGGGTAGACGACACAACTACAAGAATTAACTTCCCTGCTACAACCCAAATAAAGGAAGAAGGTGCGATGTATGACCTAAGTGGTCGAAGACTCTCAATAGAACACAGAAAAGGTATCACAATTATTAACGGAAAAAAAGTACTTGAAAAATGAAACGAATATATATCAAACCAGAGACGGCCGTATGTGCCACAATTATTGATTCAATAATGCAGTCGGTGAGTGGAAGGGGGATGAACTACGGCGGTGTTGATGTCAATGGTACAAAGAGTATGGACAGCAAAGAACGTGACTGGGAAGAAATATAGTCCTAATACAAAAACAAAAACGAGTGCGCACTCGCAACCCCGAGAGTGCGCACTCACATTTTTGCACTACGTTGTACACAGTGAGCAAAAGATGGGAAAATATACTGCATAAGTGTACAAAAAAGCATTTTAATCGGCAAATAGCTTCCAAAATCCTGATTTAATTCGTAACTTTGCCAACGTAAACAAACAAAAACAATTTGAAAATGGCAACTTATACTATAACACTGAACGAGCGAACTGCCAGCGGTAGAGCTCTGATGAGCTGCCTTCAAGCACTGGGTGTGCTTGTACAAAAAATCACCCCCGCGAAGAAAAGCAGTTACGAGCGCTCACAGGATGACATCCGCGAAGGCCGAGTTGAGAAGTTTGCATCAGCTGACGATATGTTTAAGTCATTAGGCAT
>CAMVDC010000133.1 GCA_947166155.1 uncultured Prevotellaceae bacterium
TGCAGCAAGACCGCCTGAACAACCAGACGGAACAGGCACAGCTCGATATGGACACCCAGCGCAAGCAACGCACATTCGAGCAGAACCGTCGACTCTACGAAGAGAAACTCATTGGTCGCGAAGACTACCTGCAGTCGCAGGAGGACTATCAGCTTGCAGCCAAGAAGCGCACACTGGTGAGCCAGCGACTGAAGCAAGACTCGATATATCGCACCGTGCAGATGGACCAGATGGAGGACAACCTGGAGAATATGCGCCGCAACGTGGTGCTCGTGCGCCAACGCAAGGACAAGCTCGAGGTGCGCTCGGCCATCGACGGCGAGCTGGGCCTGCTCGACGTGGAACTGGGGCAGAGCATCAGCCCCGGACAGAAGATAGGACAGATAAACGACCTGAGCGACTATAAGGTGCAGGCACAAATCGACGAACACTACATCGACCGTGTACGTCAGGGCCTCACTGCCACCTTCACCCGCGGCGAACGTCAGTACAGCCTGCAGGTGCGCAAGGTGTACCCCGAGGTGCGCGATGGCAAGTTCCGCTGCGACTTCACTTTCGTTGGTGAGCGTCCCGACAACATACGCACGGGTCAGACATACTACATCGACCTCGAACTGAGTCAGCCCGAACAGGCAATACTCATACCGCGCGGCACTTTCTTCCAAACCACCGGCGGGCAGTGGATATTCGTTGTCGACAAGAGCGGCAACCGTGCATACCGCCGACCAATACGCATCGGCCGACAGAACCCGCAATACTACGAAGTGCTCGAGGGCCTCGAGCCCGGCGAGCGGGTAGTGACCAGTGCCTACGAAGCATTCAAGGACAACGAACAACTGGAACTGAAGTGAAAACTCATTCTCTAAATACACGGAGGCAGCGGTCTGTGAAGATGCCTGCCTCCACACTGGTCCCCTCTGCCTGCGAGTGCGCACTTTCGACCCATTCCCGCTACTGGGAACGCCATTCCCGCTACTGGGAACGAAGCGCACAAATATGTAAAACAATCATACGACAAGGTGTAAAATAATTAGACAAACTGCCATTCACGGCACGTAAAACCTTGGCAGAATAGACGTAAAGACGTAACTTTGCAGTGCGAAATGGAGGGGAACCCCTCTCTTATCTCCCCCAAGGGGGGGAACAGACCCTCTCCCCAGCCCTCCCCCTTTATGGGGAGGGAGTGCCATCCGGAAGGAAATGGATAAATAGTAAATGAATAAATAGAAATAAATAGTAAATAGTAAATCCGTAAATAGTAAATAAGATTATGAACGACGTAATAAGAAACATAATCTACATGGCACGGCGCTTTCCGCTGGCCACGGTGCTCAACTTCACAGGCCTTGTGGTGGCTTTTGCTGCGTGCTACCTGTTTATGACTCAGGTGCTCTACAACCACTCCTACAACAAAGGGCTGACCAACCATGAGCAGCTCTACCGTGTGGAACTGAACAACTTTATGGGCGATGGTGAATGGATCACGTTAGTGAACCGCGAACTGGCCGAGACGATGGAACGTATGCCCCAAGTCGATGGTATGGCACTGATGGGACAACCACAGCCATGGTCGGCGCAGAAGGATGGCACCGAGTTTAAGTTTACTGGCATACTGGTATCAAACAACGCCCTCGTCACCCTCGCTCCCAATGTGGTCGATGGCCATATCGGCTGGAGCGACGACGATCAGGGCGGAATAATCATACCGGCATCGATAGCCGTTCGCTATTTCGGAACCAAATATGCGGCAGGCAAATACATGTCATGGTTCAACGGCGACAGCATTGATGTGAGGGGCGTGTATGAAGACTTCCCAGCCAACAGCATCATGCAGAACGCTATATATGCCAATCTGCACGACGAAAACAAGGGTAACCAGCATAATTACAACTATATTTGCTTCCTCCGCCTCAACAGCAATACCGACATCGACGAGGCTTGCCGCTCAATATCCGAAGGTGCAAAGGAAAAGATGCATCAGTGGTATGTGGAAAATGGAATAGGCGACCGATGGGAGGAAATGAAGGACAAGAAGATGCAAATCAACTTGCGCCCCGTGGCCGACACTTGGTTTGCAGGCGTAGATCCAGGAAAGGACCGAGGCAACAAGGCTGTCGATATGATTCTGCAGCTGGCATGCCTGCTGGTGCTCGTCGTTGCAGCCATCAACAGCCTCAACTTCATGCTGGCCGAAAGCCCCATGCGCATCAAGGGTATCAACACCCGTCGCTGTCTGGGCGAGCGAGTGAGCAAACTGAGGATGAACCTCGTGGCTGAAGCCATCGCTGTGTCGCTCGTAGCATTCATCATTGCTGTAGGTATCTGCTGGCTCATCACACAATGGCCGTTTATACAGGAACTGACTGTGGGCAGCATCGCCCTGACCGACCACCCAGTGCTCATCGCCTCGATAGGCGTGGCTGCGGTGTGTGTAGGCATCGTGGCAGGCACTTATCCCGCCTACTATGTCACATCGTTCCAGCCTGCAATGGTGCTGAAAGGCTCGTTCGGACTCACACCGCGCGGCCGGCAACTGCGCACCACATTGCTCGTCCTGCAGTTCATCATCACTTGCATCATGGTGATTTACATAGGCATACTCTACCTGCAGAGCAACTACATCTACAACTCCGACTACGGGTATGCGAAGGATGAGTTACTCTTTGTCGATGCAGCCGAACTGGATGGTAAGCAAGAGGCACTGCGCACCGAGGTGCTGAAGCTGACGGGAGTGAAGGACGCGGCTTATTCGCAATTTGTGTTGGGCAGCAGCGACCAATATATGGAATGGGGGCGGGGTGATGACGAGCATCATGTGATGTTTATTGCACTGCCTGTCGACTGCCACTACATGCGCACCATGGGTATCGACATCATCGAGGGACGCGACTTCAACGAACACGACCGCGGCACATACATCATAAACGAAGCAGCGCGACGCGAGTGGAACTGGGTCGAGATGGACAAGAACCTGCTCGATGTCGGCGAGGAGACCAAGGTGGTAGGTGTGTGCCGGAATGTGCGTGCCACCTCTACCCGCTACGACAACAGCTCGTCGCCGCTCGTATTCCTCATCTACGACGAAGAATACGTGAACCGTGGATGGGCCAACAACATGACGATTCTCAACATACGAGTGGCTGCAGGTACCGACATGAATGCCATACGGCAGAAGGTGAAGAAGGTATTCATGCAGATGGGTGCTGAGCGCGAGCCCGAGGTGCGAGTGTTCGACAACATGCTCGACGACAACTATGCCGAGGAGTTCCGGTTCATACGTCAGGTAGTGATATTCTCCATCGTGTGCCTCATCATCACGCTCATCGGAGTGTCGTGCCTCACGATGTTTGAGACGGAATACCGCCGCAAGGAGATAGGCATACGCAAGGTGATGGGTTCTTCGACAGGCGAAATCCTCACCATGTTCTGCCGCCACTATGCACTGCTGCTCATGATCAGCTTCGTGGTTGCCGCCCCTGTGGCATGGTATATAGGGCGTAACTGGCTACAGTCGTTTGCCGAGCGCACACCCATCTACTGGTGGATATTCCCCCTCAGCTTGCTGGTAGTGGCCATAGTTACGATGACCGTAGTGATAGTACAAAGCTGGAGGACAGCAAACGAGAATCCTGTAAAGAGTATTAAAGCGGAATAAGCGGAGGTGGATGACAGGAGAGATGTCCGAAGGGGGTAGGGAGCGACACGTCCGCTATTAACTTCGTTCGCTTTTGTCACGACTCGGCATAGCTTAAGCAAGCTTAGCTCTGCTCTCGCTGCTCCAAAAGGTCATTATTCATTATTCATTATTATAAGAACATGAACAGTTACATCACATTTCTTTCACGCAACAAGTTATATGCACTGATCGAGGCGTTCGGTATGGCGTTCGCCCTCGGGTTTATCATCCTGCTGGTGGCATACGCAAAGACTGAATACAGCGTGGGTCGCAACATAAAGGATGCCGACAAGATATACATCATGGGTAGTGGCGACAGCTTTGGCATGACGCTCGACACGCCGGTCGAGTTCTGCCCGCAGATACCCGAAGTGGAGCGTTGGACACGATTCTCGTATGGCTCGGCACGCGATGTGATGGTAGGCGACGCCTACTACAAAATAGAGTCGTTGTTCATCGACTCCACATTCTTCCAGATGTTCGACTACGAACTCAGTGGCTGCGACCGCGCTCGGGTGCTGACCAGTGAAGACGAGGTCATCGTGTCCGAGTCGTTTGCCCGCAAGGCATTTGGAGGCGAAGAGGCTGTGGGCCGTCATCTGAAGATAAAAGACAAGGACTATACGGTGACAGGAGTGGCTGAGGACTTCGGACGCAAAGACCTCTTCTCGCCAATCGACATTTTCTTCTCCATCAAGCTGGCATACAACTACTACCAGCGTATGGACAACTTTGGAAACACGCAAACATTCATGACACTCAAGCCTGGTGCCGATGCTGATAGCGTGGCAGCCAAGTTGCTGAAGAAGTATGTGGAATACTGGCCCAGTTTCTATAGCGAGGACAACAGCGATAATGCCCTGATGTGGGGCTCTACGCTCACACGCTTCGACCAGGCATATATGTCCCCAATCGAAAGTTTTCAGGTCATAAAGAAGGGAAACAAAACTCTGATTGAGATACTGCTGCTGGTGGCCATAGTGCTCCTTGTGTCGGCATGCTTCAACTATGTGAACCTGACCGTGGCGCTGACCGGCAAGCGAGCCAAGGAGATGACCATGCGCCGAGTGATGGGCGAACAGCGATGGGGCATCATCGTGCGCTACTTTGCCGAGTCGCTCCTCTTCACCACCGCTTGCTTCCTCATGGGGTGCATCGTGGCACTGCTCTTCCAACCGCTGTTCGAGGAGTGGCTCGAAACCACCATACCGCTCATGCCCGACATCACGACCCTGCTCGTCGGCGTGGCTGTGCTGGTGCTCCTGTCGCTGATATCGAGCCTGTTGCCTGCCATGCTCGTGCTGCAGTTCAAACCCATCGATGTGGTGAAGGGCACATTCCAGATGAAGAACAAGATGGTGTTCAGCAAAGTGTTTATCGTGGTGCAAAACGTGATAAGCATGACCCTTACGGCTGTGGCCATCACCATGGCAATGCAGATGCACCACCTCGTCACCCTGCCCATGGGATATGAAACCCGTGACCTGATACTTGTCGAGACATTCGAATGTGGCATCTACGATCACGACCGCGGGGAGATATTGCGCAACAGTCTGCTCGCACTGCCCCAGGTGGAGGCTGTCGGTATGGCAGGAGCCTTACCATTCCACATGTCGTGCAACGGTCTTGTCGATGCTGAAGGCAACAAGACATGGATGTATTATTCATCGATGGACACTACGGCATTCCGCCTGCTCGGCTTCAAAGTTGAGGAAACCTTCAGCGAACCCACCGACAGCATGTGCTGGATTGACCGTGAAGCCGCGCAACGCTATGGGGTGACACGCCAGCATCCATCGGTCGATGGAAAGTCGGAAGGCTCGACAGGTATAGTATCCATGCAACCCCGATATAACGTATGCGGCATTGTCGGGAACTACCGCCACGGTACCGCAATCGACACCCCGCGCTTCGACGATGGTCACAACGTAATTCAGATGCTTGGCAACAAAGGTTATTCATGGAACCTGATAGTGAAGGTACGTGGCGACCGACACGAAGCCCTGGCTGCCGTGAAGAAGGCATGCAATGCGACAGTGAAAGAACTCACCGGCCTTCCCAAGGAGGCCGAATGTAAATACCTCGACGCCGAGATGGATGACGCCCTGCAGAAGGAACGCCACACCATGCAACTGGTGCTCTGCTTCATGCTCATGTCGATGCTCATATCTGCCCTCGGGCTCTTCGCCATGTCGCTCAACTACAGCGAGCAGCACAGCAAGGAGATAGCAATGCGCAAGATACTGGGTGCAACCGTCGTGAGTTCGGCATCGAAACTCTCGTGGCCATTCATCCTGCTGGCCATCATAGCCATGGCACTATCTGTCCCCCTCTGCATCAAGATCATGACCTACTACCTGCAGGGGTTCTACAACCGCATCGACTTCCCCTGGGTGGCCATCATCCTTGCAGCCATCATCACCGTCATCGTCGTCATCCTCTCGGTCGTGGGGCAGACAATGCGTATAGCAATGAGGAATCCGATAGAGGGAGTGAAGACGGAGTAGGAAACCTCCCCTAACCCCCGGACCCTCTCCCCAGCCCTCCCCCTTTATGGGGAGGGAGTGCCATCCGGAGGGGAACAACCTCCCCTAACCCCTCCCAAGGAGGGGAATTCCATCCGGGGAGAAGACCCCCTCCCCCTGCGGGTACTCCCCCTTTCAGGTGGGAGAGTCCATCCGGATGGAAATAAACCTCCCCTAACCCCTCCCAAGGAGGGGGACTCCGTCCGGATGGAAATGAATAAATAGAAAATGTATAAATAGAAATAAATCGTAAATGGTAAATTTGTAAATAGTAAATAAGATTATGTTAAAGATTGAAGACATCAAGAAGGTGTTTCGCACCGAAGAAGTAGAGACGATGGCCCTGGGTGGCGTATCGTTCGAAGTGAAAGAAGGCGAGTTTGTAGCAATCATGGGACCCAGCGGATGTGGCAAGTCAACACTGCTCAACATCCTCGGACTGCTCGACAACCCCACCAGCGGCCATTATTGGCTCGACGGACAAGAGGTGGGCTCGCTGCGCGAAAGCCAGCGCACCAATGTGCGCAAGGGCAAGATAGGATTCGTGTTCCAGTCGTTCAACCTTATCGAGGAACTCAATGTCGAACAGAACGTAGAACTCCCCCTGCGCTATCAGGGAGTGCCTGCACGCGAACGCAAACGCCGAGTGGAAGAGATACTGCGACGCATGGCCATCAGCCATCGTGCCAAACACTTCCCCAACCAACTCTCGGGCGGACAGCAGCAGCGAGTGGCCATAGCGCGCGCCGTGGTGGGCAACCCAAAACTCATACTTGCCGACGAACCCACAGGTAATCTCGACTCGAAGAACGGTCTCGAAGTGATGCAGCTGCTCACACAACTCAACCAGGAAGGCACCACCGTGGTGATGGTGACCCACTCGCAGCGCGATGCCGGATATGCACACCGCATCATCAACCTGTTCGACGGACAGATAGTGCCCGATGTAGTGCTGTGAATCCATAAAAGGGAAAAGCCCCCTCCCTGCTCCCCCAAGGGGGAGTGGTTAGCCTTCCGGAAGGTATCTTCCCCCCCCTCTCCCCTGGGGGAGTGCGAGGGGGAGAAATAACCGTTCTTCTCCCCTGGGGGATGACGGGGGGATAAGAGAGGGGCTCCCTAAATTACTATTAATTATATATTATTTATTAAAACGATGGGCGACATAATAAAGATCATATCGCTTGCCGTGGGGCTCACTGTAGGGCTGGTGCTGCTGGCCAAAGTGCAGCTGGAACTGAACTACGACAACTGTATTGCCGACACAGAGCATGTGTATGAACTCTATGAGAGGTTTCAGCGT
>CAMVDC010000134.1 GCA_947166155.1 uncultured Prevotellaceae bacterium
CGTAGAAGCTGGCAAGCAGCCAACAGTCAAGGCTGGTCACGCTTACCTCACTGCTTCAAGCGCAGGTGTTAAGGCATTCGGATTCGATGCAATCGCAACTGCAATCACAGAGCTCACAGAGAAGACAGAGGCCACAGAGGGAGTTGTATACAACCTCCAAGGTCAGCAACTTGGTGGTCTGCAGCGCGGTATCAACATCGTGAACGGCAAGAAAGTGCTGGTTAAGTAAAGACCCTCCCCCCGTCCCTCCCCTCTATGGGGAGGGAGGCCGCGGAAATAAACAAAAATTATTATTAACAATCCCTCTTGACGCCAGACGGCTCTCCCCATAAAGGGGGAGATGTCCGAAGGACAGAGAGGGTCCGAATAATTGATAAATTATGAAGAAAACATATATTCAGCCAAAGACTGCCGTAGAGCAGGTAGAGATAAATGCAGTATGTGTAACATTGTCAGGCAAGGGAGCCGATCCTTCAAAGGAAGTTCTGGCACCTGAGCGTGACGAAACACAGGAGTGGGAAGAGTTTTAAAATTAATTGACAATTTATAATTGACAATTAACAATGGACATTTGACAATTAGCCCCACTGGCTGTTTTGTCAGACCATAATCCCACAATATAGATAGTGTGACAGGGTGTGTCTCTAACGGAGGCACACCCTGTCTGCATGTATCTCCCTCCCCCCATGGGGGTGCTGGAGGGGATATACTTCCAGCACGTGCCTCCCTTACTTTGGATGGAGTAAGCCGCTTCCCAGTATCGTGAACGGCATTCCCGCTACTGGGAACGCCATTCCCACTAGCGGGAACGCCGTTCCCAGTAGCGGGAATGGGTTGTGCAGATATGGTCGCAGTCGTGCTTCACCACCAGTTGATTTCACTCTTGCCTGTTTTTCATCCTTATCAATTCGACTACTAAGATACCATTTATTCCAAAATGCAAATAAATGCGGGATATAACAGCCCGACAACTGCAAATAAAAATAAAACCGAGCATAAGAACGCTCGGTTTTCGTGGTTTGCTGTCACTGCTGTCACTTTGCTGTCATTCATTTTGTATATTTAAATATATGGTAATCAGAAAGTATGACAGCAGTGACAGCAGTGACAGCAGTTTTTCAACATTTTTGTTTTTATTCAACACGAATTACCATGAATTGACACTAATTATTCATGAATTTTCTTTTTATTCATGAATTTTCTTTAACTACTTGGCAAGTTCGTCTGCAAGAGTATCGAGAGTCTGCAGGGTGTCGGGGTTGAGGGTTGTGGGTATGCTCACGACAGGTTCGACGATGGTGATTTCCTTCATCTGTGTGAGCATTTCCTGCATGCGGCGTGCTGCGGCAGGTGCCCATGTGCCGTTTTCCACGATAGCTACACGACGACGCTGGTAGTTCTTCTGTGCAAGATGGTGCAGGAGGTCGTGCATCACGGGCATCATATCGCCGTCGTAGGTGGGCGAGAGAAGCAGCATGCGGTCGTAGCGGAATGCATCTTCAACAGCTTCGGCCATATCGTCGCGACGCAGGTCGCTGATGGCTACCTTCACTCCACGCTTGGCGAGGATGTGGGCCATGTGTTCAGCAGCCTTTTCTGTGTTGCCATGGAGGGAGCAGTAGGCTATGAACACCCCTTCGGTTTCTGGATTGTAGGCCGACCATGTGTTGTAGAGGTTGATGAAGTAGGGTAGGTCGTCGTGGAGCACAGGCCCGTGGAGTGGACAGATGGTCTCGATGTCGAGACGTGCAGCCTTCTTGAGCAGAGTCTGCACCATTTGTCCGAAGCGGCCTACGATGTTGAAGTAGTATCGACGAGCCTCGCAAGCCCATTCGTGGGTGTCGCCCCAGATGGAACCGATACCTTTGCTGCCGTCGGATGTGAGCGATAGTGCACCAAACTTACCAAATGCGTCGGCCGAGAAGAGTGTGCGGGTCGACGAGTCGTAGCTCATTATCACTTCGGGCCAGTGTATCATGGGCGCGTTGATGAACTGCAGCGTGTGGGTTCCTACCTCGAGTGTGTCACCTTCTTTTACTATACGCGTGCGCGCAGAGTAGTCGGTGTTGAAGAATCGCGGCATCATGGCAGCCGCCTTCTGTGAGCATACGGCGGTGAGGGTGGGGTAGAGGTCGAGCAGTTGTGCTATGAGCGATGAGTGGTCTGGCTCCATGTGGTGTATGACGAGATAGTTGGGTGTTCGTCCGTTGAGGTATGACGTCAGTTGCTGCATCCATGTGTCGGCCATGCGGTGGTCGACGGTGTCGAGCAGGGCGATGGTGTCGTTTGAGTCGATGATGTACGAGTTGTAGGATACACCTTCCTCGAGTTTGTATTGACCTTCGAAGAGGTCGAGTGTTGTGTCGTCGATACCGTTGTAGTAGGTGTCGGCGGTAATGAGTTGTGGTTGCATAGTCAATTGCTTATTGTTGATTGTTGATTGTTGATTGTTTATTGTTGATTGTTTATTGTTGATTGTTTATTGCTTATTGTCCCGCTATTCATTATTCATTATTCATTATTCATTAAATATTATATATTATTTAAAGTTCTACCATAAGTCGCAGGTTGATTTGTCGTCCTGTGAGGTAGTTGGGCACTGCAAACTGATGGTTTGTGATGTCGGTAACCCAGTAGTATGAGTTTACGTTGTTGACATCGAGAATATTGAATGCATCGACTCCCACCCACATGTCTTTGAGTCCCCATCGGCGTGTGGTGGCGTTGCGGTTCACATCGATTCGGTAGCTGAGTCCGAGGTCCACGCGTTTGTAGCTTCGCATGCGGAACACCTGTCGCTCGCGCCCGGTGTGTGGAGGTCCGAATGGCAGACCCGTGGCGTAGTGGCCGCGCATGGTGACTTTCCAGTGGTCGGTGCCAGGGAAATAGTCGGAGAAGAGGATGTTGAAGTTGAGCAGTTGGTCGGTAGGTCGTGGCACCGTGTGCCCGTGTATCTTTTCCTTGGTTTGCATCACTCCAATGCTCATCCACGAGTCGGTACCTGGCACAAACTCGCCATACACCTTGAGGTCGAGTCCTGCTGCATATCCGGTTGCTATGTTTTCTCCGTAGTATGACAGTCGCACGTTGTCGACATTGTATGGGTTGAGGTTCGACAGTGCCTTGTAGTATGCTTCGGCTGTGGCTATGAATGGCCGGCCGTCGACTTTGAATTTATAGTCGGCACCTACGAGAAAGTGTATGCTTCGTTGCGACTTGATGTCGTGGTTGAGCACCACGGTTGCGTTTCCGTTGACGAGTGTGGTGTCTTTCAGCTCTTTGTAGAATGGAGCCTGATAGTATAGTCCGGTAGCAAATCGGAACAGCCACTCGTCGTGTTTGGCAGGAATGAACGAAATGGTGGCACGTGGGCTTACGATGGTCTCGCGGTTGAGGTCCCAATGTGCTATGCGGAGTCCGTAGCTCATCACGAGTTCCCCCTCGTCGTAGGTCTTGTACCACTTGTCCTGCACGTATGCTTCCCATCGGTTGGCCTTGATGCCTTCGGTCGATGTGAGGTTGTAGATGAGGTCGAGGCGTGGGGGGCGGTGTGGCAGGCTATATCCGGCCGAGTCGCGCATTTCCCATTCGCGCATCCGCTCGTCCACCTTTTCGTGCTTGAACAGTAGTCCGTAGCTCAGGTCGTGGCTGCCCAGTCGGGTCTTGCCAGCCAAGCCTATCTGGTTGACTGTAGCTTCGAGCCGGTTGCGGGCATGTTCCTTGTAGGTTCCTATCGCATAGTCTTCGCTATCGAGCCAGTATTGTCCCTGTATGTCGTAGGTCTCGCTTTCGCGTGTCTTGAATCCCGACCATGTGAGCGATAGCGACGAGTAGTCGTTGAACTGATGGTTGAGTGTAGCAGCTCCGAACCATGTGTGGAATTTGTCTTCTTCCCATCCGTCGAAATATACACGGAACTCGTGTGCATCTTCTGAGGTTCCGAACTTGGTTTCGCGGTCGTGAGGAGTGAAGTTGTAGTCGTTGCGTGCTATGTTGCCTATGAGGTCGATTCTCCATCGCGGAGTGATGTTCCAGCTGAGGAATGCCTGATAGTCGAAGTCGCGCGGGTCGTATTCGCCGTGTGTGTCGGTAGTTCCGAGCAGGTTTTTGGTTGTCTTGTAGCGCATGGCGTGCATCATCGAGAATTTGTTTTCACGTCCGTAGCCCACATATGCAGCTGCGCCCAACATCGACACCGATGCCGATGCTTCGAGTCGGGTGGGGCGTTTGTACTGAATGTCGAGCACACTCGACATCTTGTCGCCATAGCGTGCCTCGAATCCTCCGGCAGAGAACTGCACGCGCTCGACCATGTCGGGGTTGATGACCGACAGGCCTTCCTGCTGACCCGAGCGGATGAGCAGTGGTCGATACATCTCGATGCCGTTGAGATAGACGGAGTTTTCGTCGAACGACCCTCCGCGCACATTGTATTGATTCGACAACTCGTTGTGGGTGCTCACTCCTGCCTGTGTTGCCACAATCTGCTCGATGCCCTGTCCCGACGCATTGCCCAGATGTCGTGTGTCGGCCATGTTGATGTCGGTCATGGTTCCGGCCTGCTGGCGTATTTCGTTGACTTCCACGGTGCCGAGTTCGTATGCTATGTGTGGCATCATCACGTTGAGTTGCACGGTGTCGCGAGGTGCAGCCAGTGTGCGCCTACGTGTTTCGAAGCCGAGTATCTGGAATATGATGGTGAGCGAGTCGGCGCTTTGGCATCGCAGGGTGTAGTCGCCCCGATTATTGGTGCGAGTGCTGACCGAGGTACCATCGACATGCACGAGAACGAGGTCGACGGGCTCGCGGTTGTCGTCGATTACGCGGCCGCGAATGGTGACTTCCTGTGCCCGAAGTGGTGTCGATATGGCAAGGCACCACAACACCCCGACAGCACATAAATGCCGCCACAGTGAAGGTATATGTCTATAGTTTCTTGTTGTCATAATAATAAATTAACGCGCTGGCATTGCACTTTATTGCCTGCCTGCAGCCCTTTTTGTAGCCAAACATTTGTTGCATTCAGCTTTTTCTGCTAACTTTGTGGCCAACAAAAGCAATATCATCGCTATGAAGACTACATGCATCCATACTGTGAGTTATGGTCGGGCGCTATCTGCGGCTGCTGCCTGCCGTTGTTTCCTCATAATGTTTCTTGTGTTGACGGCCGGTGCCGTGCATGCACAAATCGTCTATTCCGACTATTCCGACCCCGATGTCTGTGAGGGAACGGATGGCGACTACTGGATGACAGCCAGCAGTTTCCAGTGTACGCCGGGGCTGCCTATATTACATTCCACCGACCTGACCCACTGGACGCTTGTCAACTATGCCATGCCGCGCCTCAAGCCTTATTGTCACTACGACACCATACAGCATGGCTGTGGGGTGTGGGCGCCGTCGATACGTAGGCATCGCGATACATATTATATCTATTACGGCGACCCCGACTATGGTGTGTATATGATAAAGACCACCGACCCTCGGAGTGGTTGGAGCGAGCCCCACCTGGTGATGGAGGGTAAGGGTGTGATCGACACTTGTCCGTTGTTTGATGACGACGGTCGTGTGTATCTTGTCAATGCATGGGCCAACAGTCGTGCCGGATTTAACAGTGTGCTCACCATTCGCGAGCTTTCGGCCGACGGCATGCATGCGGTGTCGCAGCCGGTGATGGTGTATGACGGTCAGCCCGATGGCAATCACACCATCGAAGGGCCTAAACTCTATAAGCGCGATGGCTACTACTACATCCTGGCTCCTGCCGGAGGCGTGGCCCAGGGGTGGCAGGTGGCTCTGCGCAGCCGTAACATATACGGGCCTTATGAACAACGCATCGTGTACGACCAACCAGGTATTCACCAAGGTGGATGGGTGGACGATGCGTTTATCTGTTTCCAGGAAGTGCAACCCTATGGGCGCATCCTGCACCGTCTTGATGTCGGCATGCGTGACGGGTGGCCAATGATGAAGGCACACAAGGCTCCGACACCCCGTCTGGAGTATGCTTCGCGCTATTTGCCCTATCAGTGGCATGCCAATTATCAGGATGTATTTGGATTCCCCACCAGCGACGGAATGCGTGTGTATGGTCATCGTTACACTGAGTTTGGCAGTATGTGGAATATTCCCAACCTGTATCTCCGCAAGTTTGACCAACCAACCTTTGTCGACACCCTGCGTACCACCATCACAGCCAAGGGTACAGGCCAGGAGTCGGGTTTCATTGTCATGGGTCGCGACTATGTTCGCCTGTCGGTCGAACTTGTCGGCACCGAGTTCGTGATAAGTGAAGCGCGTTGTCAGAATGCCGACCAAGGCGGTAGCGAAACCCGCACCCGGCTTGCCACATTGCCTACCAGGACTTATGAGGCAGGTGCACGTCGGAACTATGAGTGTAGTGTCGATTTCCGCATCGAATGCAAGGCCGGAGGCATGTGCCACCTAAGCTACAGCACCGACCACCGTCGGTTCATCCCGCTCTCTACCCCGTTTCAGGCGCGCGAGGGCATGTGGATAGGTGCCAAATATGGTGTGTTCAGCATCAGCGACAGCAACTCGCGCGGGTGGATCGACCTGCGTCTGTAGCTGCTGCGGTCGCTTATGCCTGTTTTTCTTCCCTTAGTTTTTATTCGTATGCAATGATGGTGTGGGTCGTGGCGTCAGAACACCCACTTGACACCCACACATGGATTGCATTTCCATCCGTCGTAGGTACCGAAACAACGGCTCAGCTCTATTTCGGTTCCTATGTTCAGATTGTCACACCCAATGTGTCGTCCCACCTGATACCACAGTTGTGGCTCGGTGAGCAGTGTGGTGTGTCGGCGTGTGGGGCGTGAGAAGTCGCCGTCGACGAATGCCACGTGATTCTGCCACCAGTAGTCGGCAAATCCCGAGAAAGAGAGGCCTTTCACTCCCATCAGGTCGTTCCATCCCCACACGGCAGTCAGTTGCATCGGCAGGCTGCTGTGACCCTTGGCTATACCTTTGTAAAGCACTTGTAGTGTGAGCGTACGCTTGAAGTCGGCGCTATGCATGAAGTATTCAACACCAGCGAGCCATGCGTTGTTGATATAGTAGTTGTCGTAAACGCCTCCGTTGTATTCCACATGCAGGCTCAATGGGGCCAATTTGCTGTTTTGCCACAGGTTGAGGCTTCGCGAAATCTCGAAGTATGTGCCGCATGGAGCTTCGTTGCCATCGGATATCGACGGATGCTCGTCCTTGGTGCGCCAGTCGTGGTCGATGAAGAAGAAGGTGCTTCCCCATTTGTCGGCCTTATACATCTCGACGGTTGCTGTTATCTGTTTCCGGTCGCTACCCATGTCGTAGTATAGCTGGAGGTTGGTTTGAGCCCAAAGGCCGGTGAATGAAGCCAGAGCAAGTGTCAGTGACAGAAGTCGTTTCATAATTTGTCAGTTTGATGTAGTTAAAATGTTATACATAATGAAAAAGTTGTGCAAAGGTAAACATAAAATCCGA
>CAMVDC010000135.1 GCA_947166155.1 uncultured Prevotellaceae bacterium
GGTCATGCATCCTTTGGAATGTGTGAGTGGCGGTGTAAATGGTTTTTTTATTAAATAAGCTATGGAACTAAAAAGAGTTGTCATAACAGGCATAGGAGCTGTCACCCCACTGGGACTGACCGCCGAGGAGACTTGGGAAAACATGAAGAAGGGCGTTAGCGGTGCAGGCCCAATCACACAGTTCGACGCATCGCAGTTTAAGACTCAATTCGCATGCGAAGTAAAGGGCTTCAACCCAACCGACTACATCGACCGTAAGGAAGTGCGCAAGATGGACCGCTGCTCACAGTTTGCAATCGCTGCTGCACGTCAGGCCATTGCCGACTCGGGCATGGACCTCGATACTGTCGACAAGAGCGAGATTGGAGTGATACTCGGAGTAGGTATCGGTGGCATCCACACTTTCGAAGAGGAAGTGTCGAACTACGCAATCAACGGACCTACAACCGGACCTAAGTACAACCCGTTCTTCATCCCAAAGATGATAGCCGACATGCCAGCCGGACTCATCTCGATCGAATACGGATTCCACGGACCTAACTACGTGACCGCATCAGCATGCGCATCATCGAGCAACGCACTGGCCGACGCATTCAACCTCATACGCCTGGGCAAGGCAAGCGCCATACTGTCGGGCGGTACCGAGGCAGCAATCAGCGCATCGGGCATCGGCGGATTCAACGCACTGCATGCACTCTCGACCCGCAACGACGACCCACAAGGAGCAAGCCGACCATTCAGCGCAAGCCGCGACGGATTCGTGACAGGCGAGGGTAGTGCAATACTCGTGCTCGAAGAACTGGAGCACGCCAAGGCACGCGGTGCCAAGATTTACGCCGAGATGGTAGGAGCAGGCATGAGCGCCGACGCACACCACATCACAGCATCACACCCAGAAGGCTACGGAGCTAAACTCGTCATGGAGCGCGCACTCAAGGACGCAGGACTCAAGCCCGAAGAAGTGGACTATATCAACGTACACGGAACATCAACCCATGTGGGCGATATCAGTGAGGCAAAGGCCATCAAGGAAGTATTCGGCGATGCTGCATACAAACTCAACATCAGCTCGACCAAATCAATGACCGGACACCTGCTCGGAGCAGCCGGAGGCATCGAGGCAATGGCAACAATCATGGCCGTAAAGAACGACATCGTGCCACCAACAATCAACCACGATCCAGAAGACAAGGACGAGGAAATCGACTACAACCTCAACTTCACATTCAACACTGCACAGCAACGCACTGTCAATGTCGGACTCAGCAACACGTTTGGCTTTGGTGGTCACAACGCATGTGTCATATTCAAAAAATACAATGCATAAGACAATCGACCAATGCATAGACAAGATAAGGCTCTTGTTCCGAAAGGATAAAGAGCCTTTCTTGAAATTGTATGACATCATGGGATTCTACCCACACAACATCGGCATATACAACGTGGCACTCATCCACCGCTCATGCCGCAACCGCACCGATGTCAAACAACAGAAAAACCTCAACAACGAACGACTGGAATTTCTGGGCGACGCACTGCTCAGCGCCGTTGTGGCCGACATACTCTACCAACGATTCAAGGGACAGCAAGAGGGATTCCTCACCACGCTGAGAAGCAAAATCGTGAAGCGAGAAACCCTCAACGAACTCGCCGTCAACATAGGCCTCGACAAGTTGGTGAAACACTCCGACCACATGGGCAATGCACACAACAACAACATGAACGGCAATGCATTCGAGGCATTCCTGGCTGCAATATACCTCGATCGCGGATACGACTACTGCATGGCATTCATGAAAGACCGCATATTTGCCAAATACATCGATATCGACCAGATGTCGAAGAAAGAAGAAAACTACAAAAGCAAACTCATAGAGTGGTGCCAGCGATACCAGTGTGCGTTTGATTTTGTAATCACAAACCAAAAACTCGAAGGCGGAAACGCACCAAAATTCTACTCAGAAGCACGAATCGAGGGAGTTGTATGTGGCAAGGGATGCGGATACAGCAAGAAGGAAAGCCATCAGCAAGCTGCACAGTCGGCTTATAAAAAGGTAAAAAGCAACGTCGGATTCGTCAACCAACTTATCGAGATACGCAACAACCGCGTAAACGGCAGGGCAACAACCCCCAAAGTCGATACACCCGACTCAACGGCAGTAACCCCAGCACCTGCACCCCGTGTAAGCCAGAAACCAGCAGGCGAAAAGCAGGAAACACCCAAGCCCGCCGACAAGAAACAAGACAAACCCAGGAAAGCCGAAAAGCCCGCAGCCGAGAAACCTGCAGCCGAGAAACCTGCAGCCGAAAAGCCTGTGGCCGAAAAGCCTGTGGTAAGGAAGACTGCGGCCGAGAAACCAGTAGCTGAAAAGCCCGTAGCCGAAAAGCCCGTAGCCGAAAAGCCGGCTCCAAGGAAGGCTGCATCAAGGAAAATCGCAGCAGAAAAAACCGCAGCAGAAAAAAGTGCAGCCGAAAAACCTGCGAAACCAAAACGTGCCCCACGCCAGCGTCGTCAAAACACTGACAAGGAAGGCGAAAACATCCAGAAGGAACAAACGCAAAACATCCAGAAGGAACAAACGCAAAACGTCCAGAAGGAACAAATGCAAAACGTCCAGAAGGAACAAACGCAAAACGTCCAGCAATGAATCCCACTTCAATCATAGACCAATTGTATTTCGCACGTCGTCGCCGTGCAATGTCGCGGTATGAATATCATGCCGAGGAATTGCAGACCAAAGTGTTGCGCTACCTTATCAAGGCAGCAGCCAACACCGAGTGGGGGCGCGAACACGGCTATCGAGACATGCGCCACTACTCCGACTTTGCGACACAAGTAGGCATCAACACCTACGAGGAACTCAAAGGCTACATTATGCGCATGCGTAAGGGAGAAAGCAATGTGTTGTGGCGAGGAAAGGCCAACTGGTATGCCAAGTCGAGCGGAACCACCAACGACAAGAGCAAGTTCATACCCGTGAGCCGCGAAGGTCTGAAAAACATACACTACCTCGGAGGCACCGACTGTGTTGCAGCCTACCTCGGCATAAACCCCAAGAGCCGACTCTTTACAGGCAAGAGCCTGATACTCGGAGGCAGTCATGCACCCAACCTCAACACCCCCAACAGCCTGGTGGGCGACCTCAGTGCAATACTTATCGAAAACGTGCCATCGCTCGTCAACCTCACCCGCATACCACCCAAGGAGATTGCGCTGCTGAGCGATTTCGAGGAGAAACGCGAGCGCATAGCACGCTTCGCTTTCGACAAGAACGTGACCAACATAAGCGGAGTGCCATCGTGGATGCTATCGGTGCTGAAACACATGCTCGACATCACTGGCCACGACCGCATCGACCAACTATGGCCCAACCTCGAGGTGTTCTTCCATGGCGGAGTGGCATTCACACCCTATCGCGAGCAATACAAGAACATCATCACCCTGCCTGGCATGCACTACATGGAGACCTACAATGCCAGCGAAGGTTTCTTCGGTGTTCAGACCGACCTGACCGACCCTGCCATGATGCTCATGATAGACTACGGCGTGTTCTACGAGTTCATACCTATGAGCGAATTCGGCAGCGAACACCCGAAGGTCATACCATTGTGGGAGGTAAAGACGGGAGTGAACTACGCTATGGTCATCAGCACATCGTGCGGACTTTGGCGATACCTCATAGGCGACACCGTCAAGTTTACACACACCAATCCATATAAGTTCGTCATCACAGGCCGTACCAAGCACTTTATCAATGCATTTGGCGAGGAACTCATCGTCGACAATGCAGAGAAAGGACTGGAGCAGGCATGCATAGCAACCGGTGCACAGGTGAAAGACTACACGGCAGCACCCATCTTCATGGGGTCGGATGCCCAGTGTCGCCACCAGTGGGTCATCGAGTTTGCCAAGCGTCCGGCATCGATAGACGATTTCGCCACCATTCTCGACCGTTCGCTCCAGGCCATCAACTCCGACTACGAAGCCAAGCGCTATAAGGACATCACCCTGCAACCTCTGCAGATTGTAGAGGCAAAGACGGGCTTGTTCGACTCGTGGCTCAAGAGCAAAGGCAAACTGGGCGGGCAACACAAGATTCCACGCCTGAGCAACAGCCGCGAATATATTGAGGAACTTCTGTCGATGAATCAACAATAAACACGCTATGAAGGTCCGTGGAGCACATATAGTGGTAGTTATGGTGGTCGCAATGTTTATTGTGGCCTGTGCCAATATAGGCACTCCCGATGGCGGACCATTCGACGAAACGCCCCCTGTCATAGTCAGCACCTCACCCCGCTTTCTTGCCACCAACGTGAAGACACAGAAGGTGGTGCTCGAGTTCGACGAGAACATACGCATCGACAATGCAGCCGAGAAGGTCGTCGTGTCGCCACCCCAGACGGAGCAACCCGAAATCAATGCCTCGGGACACAAAATCACCATCACGCTCCTCGACACCATCAAGCCCGACATGACCTACACAATCGACTTTGCCGATGCCATCGAGGACAACAACGAAGGCAACCCCATGGGCGACTATGCTTTCACCTTCTCCACGGGCGACAGCATCGACACTATGCAGGTGTCGGGCTATGTGCTCGATGCCTCCAACCTCGAGCCAATCAAGGGCATCATGGTGGGACTATATGAGGACCTGAGCACGTCGAATTATCTCAACCACAGCACAACAAACCTGAGCATCGTTGACGACACTTCGTTCGTCACAAAGCCGTTCGAGCGCATATCGCGTACCGACAGCCGGGGCCATTTCGTGATAAAGGGTCTGGCTCGTAAGAAATACATGATATATGCATTGCAAGATCAGGACCAGACGTTCAACTACTCGCAGAAGAGCGAGATGATTGCCTTTACCGAAAGGTCGTTCGTTCCGTATTCACGCCCCGACCTCCGTCCCGATACCGTGTGGCACGACAGCATCCACTACGACTCTATCGTGTTGCGTCCCTACACCCATTTCTTCCCCGACGACATCGTGTTGCTCGCGTTCACACCGCCAACCACCGACCGCTTTTTCCTCAAGGCCGAACGTCCCAACCTGTGGATGTTTACATTGTATTTCACCAACAAGTCCGACTCATTGCCCACACTCGAAGGCCTGAACTTCGATGCCAGCGATGCATTCCTGACGGAGAGCAACGAAACACACGACACCATACAGTATTGGATTCGTGACTCACTCATTTACAATCTCGACACGTTGCGCATGGCTATGCGTTTCGAGGGTACCGACACTCTTGGCCAGCTGACTGTCATGTCGGATACGCTCGAACTCATTTCGAAGGTGAGCCGTGCTGCACTTGAAAAGCAGCGTCAGCGCGAATACGAGGAATGGGTGAAGGACTATCGCGACCAGCAGAAGAAGGCACGCAAGCGCGAACGTACTGACTCGCTCGTTGTCAACATGTCCGACACCATACCGCCATTGCCCGAAGAGTTCCTCGATTATCGCATGTCGGCCCTGTCGATCGACCCAATAGGCAATGTTGACATCACGATGCCCGAACCCCTGGCTGTGCTCGACACCGCGCTCATCCACCTCTACCAGCGTGTCGACTCACTGCGCGAGCCGCGGCCCTACCTCATACGTTCGGTGGATGGAAGCACGATGCACTATCGCCTTTATGCCGAGTGGGAACCCGGGGCAACCTACGAAATTGCAATCGACACGGCAGCCATGCTCAGCATTTATGGCAAGCGCTGCGATGCCAGTCGCCGGCAAGTCAAGGTGCGGGCCGAAGACAGCTACGGCTATGTGCGCATCAATCTCGAGGTACCTATCGACACCACACAGATCTATCAGTTGCTCAACGGGTCGGACAATGTAGTGCAGTCGGTACGCACGACGAAGGATCAGCCGTATGTCGAGTTTTTCTACGTACAGCCATCAACCTACTACTTGCGCATGTTTGTCGACAACAACATGAACGGTAAGTGGGACACGGGCGACTACCCCCTCACCACGCTGACCTTGGAACAACAACTTGCAGCCGAACCACTCTTTTCCCATATTGCCGAGGCAGTGTACTATTATCCGGGTGCCATTGCGGTGCGTGCCGGTTGGGATGTGTCGCAAGACTGGCGCCCGAAGGCTACGCCCATATACCTCCAGAAGCCAGCACAGATTACAAAGCAAAAAGCCGATAAGCAAAAGACCATCAAGAACCGAAATGCAGAGCGCAATAAGAACAAACGTCGTTAGACGATGGGCGGCCACACTGTCGCTCCTCGTCATCTCAATCATGCTGCACGGCCAGTGTAAGTACCCCAACACGGCGTTCCTGCCTGGCGAGCAAATCAACTACGACCTTTATTTCAACTGGAAGTTTGTGTGGCTCAAGGTGGGCTCCACCCAGTTTGGCGTGAAGCAAGCCACCTACAAGGGTCAGCAGGCATTGCGTGCCGACATCCTGTTCAAGTCAAACAAGCGTTGCGAAGCCATTTTCCCCATGCGCGACACCTTAGAGAGCTATACCACCCCCGACCTCCAGCCGCTATATTTCCGCAAAGGCGCATTCGAGGGCAAGCGCTACACGGTCGACGAGGTGTGGTACAGCTACACCGGCAATCAGATTCAGATGAAGCAACGCTACAAGGCGCCCGACGGCACATGGACCGACTCACAGACGGTCAGCACCGAATGCGTGAACGACATGCTCAACATTCTGCTCATATCCCGCTCGCGCGACTATTCCAACATGAAGCCGGGCGACCGCATCACCTATCGCATGGTCACAGGCAAACGGCTCAGCCAGCAGGTGCTCGTGTATAAAGGCAAAGAGAATTTTAAGGCAAACGACGACCACACCTACCGATGCCTCGTCTTCTCCCTGCTCAACGACAAGGAGAAAAAAGAGAAGGAACTGCTCCGATTCTACATCACCGACGACCCCAACCACCTGCCCATGCGCATCGACTTCAACCTGAAGTTCGGAAGTGCCAAAGCTTTTTTCCTCAATGCCAGCCACCTGCGATACCCAATATCAGCACTTGTGAAATAACCTCCCCTAAGGCCCCCCTCTTATCCCCCCAAGAAAACCTCCCCTAACCCCTCCCAAGGAGGGGAATACCATCCGGATGGAAATAAATAGTAAATGTATAAATAGAAATAAATGGTAAATGGTAAATCCGTAAATGGTAAATCCGTAAATGGTAAATCTCATGGGCTTTTACCATGTCACACCCCCAATGTCGTCGAAGCCGGATGCGACGAAGCTGGCCGAGGCTGCCTCGCAGGTCCCGTCTATGCAGCTGCCGTCATCCTGCCACCCAACTATTCCAACCCCCTCATCACCGACTCGAAACAACTCACCGCGCATCAGCGCCAGCAACTGCGACTGCAGATTGAGTACGACGCCGTGAGCTGGGCCATCGGGGTGTGTACGGCCAGCGAGATTGATGAACTCAACATCCTGCAATGCAGCATACTGGCCATGCACCGCGCC
>CAMVDC010000136.1 GCA_947166155.1 uncultured Prevotellaceae bacterium
TATTCGCCGGCTGTCGGCGCACGGAAGTAGCCGCCCGGCTGTGCTATGACGCGGGTGGGATGGTCGAGGGCGGTCATGTACATGTAGAGCACATAGCGCAGTCCGCTGGCTGTGCCTCGCACTCCGTGTGCCAGATGGAGCCATCCGTGTGGGGTCTTCAGCGGCGAAGGGCCTTCGCCGTTCTTGGATTCGGCGATGGTGTGGTAGCGTCGGGGGCTGATGATAACTTCGTGGCCTACCTCGGCGTGTGTGATGTCGTCTATCAGGCTCCAACCGATGCCGCCGCCCGTGCCGGTGTCGATGAATCCATCTTGCGGACGTGTGTAGAGCGCATAATGACGTTTACTATTTGGTGATTTGCTATTTACTATTTTCCCCTTCTCATCCGTATAGACGAACTCGGGATGCAGCACCACGTTGCGCTGCTGACTCTGCGATATGAGGTCGGGCAGTCGCTCCCAGTGTATGAGGTCTTTGGTGCGTGCTATGCCTGCAGTGGCGGTGGCTGCGCAGGGGTTGTGGGGCTGGCTGTCGTCGTGGCGTTCGGCACAGAATATGCCGTATATCCAGCCATCTTCGTGCCGGGTGACTCGCATATCGTAGATGTTGGTGGCGGGTGTCGTTGCTTCGGGCATGATGATGGGTTGGTGCCAGAAGCGGAAGTTGTCGATGCCGTTGGGGCTTTCGGCCACGGCAAAGAACGACTTGCGGTCGGCACCCTCGACCCTGCACACCAAGAGGTAGCGTCCGTCGAGCTTGATGGCTCCGGCATTGAACACAGAGTTGATCATGATGCGCTGCATGAGGTAGGGATTGTCGTGTTCGGAGAAATCGTATCGCCACTGAAGGGGTGTGTGTCCGGCTGTAAGTATGGGGTGGCGGAAGCGTTCGTAGATGCCGTTTCCACATTCCTCGGGTTCGTTGGCTTGAGTAAGCAGTGCCTCGTGCCTCTCGAATAATTGTTGCTTTCGTTGTTGGTAGTTCACGGGCTGTTTTAATGAATAATGAATAATGAATAATGAATAATAAACCCCTCTCTTATCTCCCCGAAGGGGAGAGGATACCATCCGGATGGCACTCCCTCCCCATAAAGGGGGAGGGCTGGGGAGAGGGTCTGGGGGTTAGTGAGGTTACTCAATTCCAAACACTCGGCTGGCATATTCCTCGCGCAGTGGCACTTCGATACCTACTTCCATGAGGAAGCGCCCTGTGAAACGCTTGCCCGATAGGGAGCATGGCCTCTGACCGACACTGACGTTTTTCTCGGTGAGCACATAGGTGGCATCGGGGTTGAGGCCTGCAAGGCGGATGCGTGGCAGTGGCTGGTCGTAGTAGTTGTCGGTCTTATAGACAAAGAGTACGGCGCGGCGGCTCGAATCTCCTACATACATAAGCGAGGAGAGGCCTTTGCGGTCGTAGGGCGAGATGAGGCGGTAGATGTCGCCTGTCTGCACCACGTCGCGCAGTTGTTTGTAGTCGGCAAAACAGATGGATGTCTGCTGACGTTCGGTATTGGTCATGTCCTTCGGCTGCAGTTCGATACCCAGACGTCCCGACATGGCTACATCGCAGCGGAACTTGATGGGGATGACCCTTCCGCCTGTGTTCCAATAAGGGCAGTGGTTGATGTGGCAGGCCATTGCGTTGGCAGGGAAGAAGAGCGAGGTGCCCCATTGGATGTAGATGCGTTGCAGGGCGTCGGTGTTGTCGCTTGTCCAAAACTCGTCGAAATAGGGTAGCAGCCCGTAGTTGGCACGTCCGCCTCCCGAGGCACAGTCCTGGATGATGATGTCAGGATACTTTGCACGTATGCGTTTCAGGGTCTTCAGCAATCCCAGATGATAATCGACGTAGAGGTTTTGCTGGCGGTCTTTTGGCAGATAGAGTGACCCGAAGTTCTGGATGGATGCGTTGGCATCCCACTTGATGTAGGCTATTTCGGGATTTTGGGTGAGCAGGTTGTCCACGACCTTAAACACGAAGTCTTGCACCTTGGGGTTGGTCATGTCTAACACCAGCTGGGTGCCGCCGCGTCCCAGCTTCAGTTCGCGTCCCGGCACTTGCAATGCCCATTCGGGGTGTGCCTCGAACAGCTCGCTTTTGGTGTTTACGTTTTCCGGCTCAATCCATATACCGAACTTTATGCCGCGTTCGCGTGCCGCAGTGGTCAGTGCGCTAAGTCCGTTTGGAAGTTTGTTCTTGTCAACCACCCAGTCGCCCAGCGACGAGCTGTCGTTCTTGCGCGGATATTTATTGCCGAACCATCCGTCGTCCATCACAAACAGTTCGCCTCCAAACTTGCTGATGTCGTCCATCATCTGAATCATGCGCTGTTCGTCGATATCGAAATAAAGGCCTTCCCACGAGTTCAGCAGTATGTCGCCCGTTTTCATGCCTCGGTGCAGCATACCTTCAGTCCTGGCCCATCGGTGGAAGTTGCGGCTGGCACCGCTCAGTCCCTCCGACGAGAAGGTGAGAGCCAGTCGTGGTGTCTCGAATGTCTGCTTCGGGTCGAGAATGTATTCGGTGGATTGGGGGTCGATGCCTGCATAGAAGTGGTGCTCCTTATGGGAGACAGTGTTGAACCGCAGTTCGAAGTTTCCGCTCCAGCAGAGGGCGGCACCGATTACGTTGCCTGTGTTCTCTTGTGGCCGTCCGTCGAGCGATATCATGACCTCGGGTGCATCGAGGTGGGCATTTCGGGCCCCGTCGGTATTGCGGATAATCTTCACGCCGGCAGTCAGCGGTTCGGTTGTGGGTTCGGTCTCTGCTGCCCAGTTGCCATGCATGTGGGTTATCCATACATCGCCTTGGCGCACGACCAGATGTCCGCTGTCGTAGCGTTTCAGTGTGATGGGCTTCTTTTCTGCATTCTCGATTTCTGTCCAGGTCTCGATGATGTCAACTCGTGTGTATGCTTTATAGAAAAGACGAATGGTTACGGGTTGCAGCTTGTCGTGCATCGTAAAGATATGAACCGTTGCTGCATCATCAGCTTTCACCTCGTAGCTGTCAACCGTCAGCTCAAGGTTGAGGTCGCCGTCGGAGTGGAGCACTTGCAGTGCCGGCAGTTGCACCATATCGACTGTTCCAAATGCAGGCAATGCCGACGAATTGAGGTCGGCACCTGCATCGCGCAGTTGCTGTATGGTGGTTGCCCGTGTTCCATAATAGGCAATACGCAGGTCGCCTCCCTCGCGGGCATGAACGATGAGCATCGTGCCAGGGGTCTCGATGGATACATCGCCGCTCCATGCCGAGATGCTCAGTGTACTTATGAGTGGCAGCAGGAATAAAATAAATCTCTTCATAATATCATTTGTTTATATTTTCAACCTTCGCAAGTTCCACTTGCTTCAGTTTCAAGGAATGGAAAGGAATGGAAAAGAAGTTATCGCTTCGCTATGAAGTTAAAAGGACGAATGTTGCCTCGGAGTAGGTATCGTCCCTTTAACTCCTATTTAACTTCCCTTTAACTTCCCTTTAACTTCTTATTACTGACATGCGAAACTTATATTTATATTTCATAATATCATTTGTTTGTATTCAGTGTTTCGATGTCTTTCAGTAATAGTATCCTCTCGTCCCGGACCATGCGGCAGAAGTCGGGTGCATCCTTCGTGTGGGGTGCCGGGGCGAAGTATTGACCTGGATCGGCATTGCGCCACACAAGGAAGTAGCAGAGCGGGTACTTCTCTATTTGTGGTTTCAGCACATGTGTCCACCATGTGGGGTCGGGCAGGTTTTGGTAGCCGCATTCGGTGAGTGCTACAAGGCGGTTGTGACTGTTTGCAAAGTTGCAGAGTTGTGTCAGGTCTTTGTTGAGTGTACTTATAAAAGCTTTTTCGCCCCCGTTGCCTCGTTGTTGGTAGGCATCGAGGCCAATGATGTCAACACGGTCGTCGCCTGGATATGTATCGAAAACATCATCCTGGTAGCCGTAGTTTGGACTCCAGCTCCACACTATGTTTGTCAGTCCGTCGCTGATGAGGTGGTCTTGCACCATGTTCCACAACGACCGGTATTCGTCGGCACTGCAGAGTCCCTTGCCCCACCAGAACTAACTGCCGCTGTTCTCGTGCCACGGACGGAAGATGAATGGGAGGGGTTGCCCCTGTTCGTCGGTCAGCGAACGCAGAAAGGCCGAGAGGCGGTGCATCCACGTAATGAACTTCTCGTGCTGGCTGCCTCCCGGCAAGATGGAACGCACGACGGTCTTGTTTTTGTTGTCCCATGCACTGCCGCCCGTCAGTGGGTTGCGCGGATGCCACGAGATGGTGGCGATGCCTCCACGACGTACGTGAGCCCGCAGTTCTTCGCGAATACGTTGAAAGGGAACTCCGTCGAGGTTCGCTTTGTCGGCCAACTCTATGCCGCCCAGTTCGAATCCCATGACTGCAGGGTAGTCGCCGCATACCATCCGCACATCGCTCCTTCCGCGCTCCCATTGCCAACCCAGGCCGTAGAAGGGGTCGTCCTGGTGGCCGAACATGATGCCTCCCTTGCGCAACATCACGAGGCGCTCTATCAGGGCTTTACGTCCATCGACCGAAGCCGACAGGGGATACAGTGGCTTCATGACTGGAATGGCAGTAGCGTTAGGGGCTGTCCTGCCCAGCGGCTTAATGCTCAGATTGTCGAAGTAGGGCGTTGACACGCTTTGTTTATGCAATAGTGCAATGAGACCGGCTATGCCTTTGCGGTAGTGGCCTGATGTAGCCCTTACCGCTTCTATCCCATCTACGTATCCTGTGATGGTATCACCATCGAAGCGAAGGCATAGACGGTGCCACTCGCAGGCTGCCACACCTTCCACATGGGTTTCGGCCAGAGTGTATTCGCCGCCAATCTCTACATCCTTCCGTGCCAGGATGAGGGCTTGCTGCTCCTTGTCGCCGATTGGTTCCTTGGGGTCCCGTTTGCCTCGGGTCAGTATGAGCGTGGCCTTGCCTTGGTCGTCGAGTTTCAGATAATAACCCTTTGCCCAGATACCATAGCCGGTGCCTACATCGCACAGACGACCCATCACGCCTGCTTCGTCGCCCGGATTGAGGTAAACGTCGGCACTGACTTCATAGTCGCTCCACTCTGCATCGCCAAGAATGGTGTAGTGGTGCCATTCGGGTGCCCAGCTTATGGTGTGTGAGCCCACCGTCTGACGAATACACAAGGATGAGGCCTTTCCGCCTTTATGTGTGGACAAGCCACCACGAGGCATATCGACCAATTCGAAGCATCCGATAAGGTCGGCCGTGTAGTGTGGCAGATAACCCCACTGCGACGGATTGGTATATTGTTCGAAATCTTCGTTGTAAGGGATGGGAAACGGCTGTGGCTCTGGAATGTCGGCAAACGAGCCTTTCTGCTGTCCGGTTGTTGTCGAAAGTGAATATACAGCATTTGGTTTCAGTGTGATGGTCATGTTTCCTCCCCTCGGCTTTATGTCGTCGAGGCGTACGAACTGCTGATGTTCGTCGCTATACCATACACAGAGGTCCGATTTTGAAAGTTTGCCGCCAATTGCTATTTTTATTTTCTGCACCTTCTTTGCTCCCTTCGTTTCGGCAATGATGCTGTAGTCGCCTGTCCGAGGGTTGCGCATGGCTACCATCGACCCTCCTTCGGGCAGGCGGATACAGCCATTGTCTATGTAGTACCATCCTATGTTGGTGAACTGACCATAGTGAGCATACCCCCAAAGTGCCTCCCTCACTGTGTAGTGTCCGCTCCACGGCTCTTGTGCCAGCAGCATGGGCGGTTCCTTGCTATATGGCTCCAGCGGATATGTGGCACCTATGTCGTACCAATTCACAATCTTCGTTGCTCCGCTGCCAATGTAGTTATTGTTGAAACACTGCACGATACTGATGAGGCAGTCGAACCCCGGGCGATACACGTGTTCCTCGCTGTTCCAGATGGGCTTCCCCATGTCTTCGATCATCTTGCGCTGCTCGGGTGTGAGCTGTATTTCGCTAAACGTATGTGCACATACGGCATCCAGAGCATCTGCCAGTTCAGGGTCTTCCTGCATTCGTTTGAGGAAGTCCATCTTCGAGTTGCCCCAGTTGCCAAACCCATGCAGTTTCACTTCGCTGAATCCGCGTTCGTTCATGGCCTTGCGCAGGTGTTTGGCAAAATCGCCGTTCCACCCTTTCTCGTTGTGGCAGCCCAGTGCGTCGAGTTCCAGGCCATGCACCTCGCGCAGGCCCTGCAGCCACGACACATAGAAATCGACCATATCGTCCGACCAGATGTTGCCCACCCATGCCGGTGCGCTCCAGCTGGTGGCATCGAGCGAGAGGGCAGGATTGCGCCGTTTCGCTTCCTGCATCACCCACCATGTGTAGCCTCTCAGGAAGTTTGAGTCGCCGCGATAGTGGCTGTGGCTGGGCATACTGCCCTGTGTGGAGTTGCCGTCGCCTGGTACTTCAACCAACATGGTGCTTACCGATGCACCAAACATGGGACGGAATACCATGTCCATAATCTGGGAACGCTGAGGCTCGGGATAGTCTTTCAGCAGTACCGACGTGGCACCGCCGCCATTCACCGCTCCAATACCTTCGAATCGCTTGCCGTCCGAGTTGTCGCTCAGGTGTATTGTCTGTGCTGTCACATACAGGCACCCTATGGCCATTAATATGAGGGATGAAAATGCTGTCTTCATTTTTTTCTCCTTTTCAATATTGTTTATTTTAGGTAATTGTTAATGAATTCTTCACCAACTAAATTGGGTCAAAACAGACCGAAACGAACCTTAAATAAAATCGCGTAAAACATTGTCCTACAATTAACTCCGCTTAACTAACCTTATTCTTTACCTATTGCCAGTTTACCCCTTTTAGTGTAAATTTGTACCGCGATTGTACCTCGGCAGAGGGACGGACATGAACTGAAGAATTGCACCAACCTGCACTTCGTTGCACCATTCTGCACTATCTTGCACCTTCCGTGTCGGCCCTCCCGAAAATCGTAGGAAATTCGATTTTTTAACTGCAAATTTACGCTGGGTATGGCACAGACTGTTAAACAATTCACACAATCCGACTCACACCTCCTTACCATCAAGGAGGCAGCAGACTTCTTGCGTATCAGCAGGAGGTCTTTGTTTTATCTTATCAGCAAAGGCAGATTACAAGCCGTCAGGCTGTCACCACGGATGACACGTATCTCTCTTCATGAACTTCAACGACTGACTGAGTCCGCATTTGTTGCTTCGGCTTCTTCTTTCCCTCCTTTTAATAATGACAATAGGGAAAAGAAAAAGCCAGATGTCCCTGCCAAGCCAGAGACGGGCAATGTGAACAAGAAAGCTAAGTGTCGCATAACACCAGCCAGCGACATAGCCCCTGAAGGTGTTACTCACAAAACCCATTATACAATGGCAGAGGTGATGAGC
>CAMVDC010000137.1 GCA_947166155.1 uncultured Prevotellaceae bacterium
CACTCGGCAAAGCAAAAGTAAACTATTGTTTTGCACTCGCTTAATCACGGATTTGGTACGATTGACAATCAGAAGTTCTGTTCATAGTTGACTTTGAATTATTAACCTACCTTGTCACACAGCTACTTAGCGCAACCGAGGTACAAGGTCGGTACAAATGCCCCCATTTTGATGATTTATCTTCTCTCTTTTGACTGGCAAAAAGTCTTGTCTTTGCTCACCAAAGTTGCCAAAAGCTTAAAATGGCTAAAATTCACCTCTTAATCAATCTTAACTAATTATTAAATCTTGCTCAATCTTGAAGGCAGGTTTTGCTATGCAAAACTCTTCGATTGATACTTGCAAGGCACTCACATCAGGACAACCATATTATGTAGAACAGCCTCCCCACTTTTGCCATCACATTACGCAGTGATGGCCCCCACGAACTCACCGCCATCCCCTCTCCGATGGCGAAGGTTGTAGTTCTTTCTCCTTTTCTCATAAAACTCCTTAGAGAATAATAGAAGAGGATGATTGTCGAGTCGCGACAAATTAATTTCTATCAAGAATTAGAGAATTAGAGAATTTTATCTAAGGAGACATGCGAGTTGAGGAGGCTTTCCACATGGAAGTGGTTCGGTATCCTTTTCTCGGGATAGGTCTTTCAGGCCTGCGAGTCCTGTCTTTCAAGCCTGCGAGTTCAGTCTTTCAGGTTTGCGAGCGCAGTCTTTCAAACCTGTGAGCTTAGTCTTTCAGGTTTACGAGCGCGCAGTCGTGACCCCGAGAGCGCGCACTCGTGACCCCGAGAGTGCGCACTCGCAGACACAAAAGTGCGCACTCGCAGACACGATGAACTTATCAGGCAGCATAGAAAAAAAAATGAAAAATGTTGTAAAACTGCTGTCATTGCTGTCACTGCTGTCATTCCAACTGTTATTCAAGCGTATAAACCATAAAACTGGATGACAGCAAGATGACAGCAGTGACAGCAACAATACAAAAACAGAACTCATGACACACAAAAACAAACGTACAGACACAAAAAAACTTGACACAATCTCCTTTCGATTATGTCAAGTTAAGAAAGTGTCATAAGTTAAATATTAACACTTCAGCACATTTAGAAATTTTTTAGTGAGTTAATAATTTTTTCAGTTCATACATATATATTCTCATCCTATATTCACTGCTCACGCAGTCTTTTTTATCGATGCCTCTGCATCGGGGTTTCATTTCATTCAATTATTCTTTTTGGTCGGGCTCAGCTCAGCGAGCACATCTCAATTCCTTTTTGGTAAGGCTCAACTCAGCGAGCACATCTCAATTCCTTTTTGGTCGGGCTCAGCTCAGCGAGCACATCTCAATTCCTTTTTGGTAAGGCTCAGCCCGGTCGGCACATCTTAATTTCTTTTTGGCACGGCTCAACTCGATGAGCCTTTCACATTGTTTTTTCTTCTTGGATAGTATCGGTTTTATTTGGTCTTCGGAGTACTGAACGCCTCATAGGTCCCATCGTCGAAGAAGATACGAACCTCGACAATCTGGCGACGCTGCTTGCCCATCATTGCCTCAAACGACTCGCGAATCACGTCCTTGATTTCGTCGGCATCGGGAGCTGCCGGTTTAATCGATGATGTCTTCACCGGGCGATATGCTCCGGCAAACGAGTCGTCCTTCGAGTGCTCGACCGATGAAAACAAATCGTAACCACCAGCAGGAGCTGCATTACCCGCATCACCCGAAGGCTCCGACACCTTATTCTTTTTATATACAGGACCCGTGCCCATGAACACCCATTCGGGATTGAGGTCGGGAAAACCAGCAAGGATTCCTTTCAGGATCGTTAGGGTAGGCTTGCTTCGTCCGCTCGATATATGCGAGATAGTAGCAGGAGCAATACCCGTGATGGAGGAGAACTCCACATTGCTAAGCCCCTTGTCCTTGATAATATATTCTATGCGTTCTTTCTCGTTCATAAAACCAATTCTTACAAAAGGTCTGTTCTATTACAAAAATACACTTCTATCACTTGTTAGTATCGCATAAGCCCCAAAAAGTTGCTTTTCGATTTCGTTTACAAAGGTAGACATTATTTTTGAAACGACCAAACATTTATAAAATAAAATTATAAAACTATATAAACTTTTTTCAAATACACCCATTTTACATCCCCACAGAGTGAATTTACGAAAAACAAATAGCCACAACGTGAGGAAAAGGTACTGCCATGTAGTTTTAGTATAGCCAAACTATGCATACCCTTGAATATACGACACTTAACTCACTAATTAATTTACAAAACAGCCCCACCAAGCCACATGCTATGCAATTTAAGCGTATTTATGTTTCACCACACATATAACAAACCATTACAACACACTGAATTACAGCAAATAAGACGCAAAATGAATAATATGCATAATTTTGAATGTAAAAATGTAAACAACTACAAATTTACATATTTAACCTTTCTATACTCCTTTTACACGTCAAACTTATTTTACTTTTGTACTTGTGCTTTCACAATGTTTTACATTTGTTATCCATGATACTTTTGTAACTGATTTCGTTTTGTATAGCGTGTGGGTTTACAAATGTTAGGCAAAGTTTGTTTTTTGACGTTTAGCCGTTCGATACCATCAAACGACCGAATCCCACAAAACGACGCGATTCTCAGTGCCCCTATTTAGGGCCTAAATACCTATAGAATAGGGCTAAAACACCAAAAATTCTTGTACGGCATTTTAGCTCTAAAAAATCGAAACCACCCCGAAAAAGGGTGTTTTTTCATCGATTGAAGGGCGATTTCAGCTTTGAAATTGGCTGTAAATTGTGAAAAAGGAGGTCAAAACACGTTTTTTTACATTTTTCAGCGTCCAAAACCCGTACAAAGATTCATGCAGTATTGATGCCGTATTATGATAAAAACCTACTTATTCGGGCAGATGTAAAGCATAAAAAAGCCCAACACAAATGCTGGGCAAGTACCGATTTTTCTTCGGTTTTCATATATAATATGCGCAGTAAGACTGCAATTATGCCTCGATATTTCTGGTGGAAGATGGAGGGAGCAAACTGTTTTTTTACCGATAGTTGATGCAAATACGATTCAAGTTTCGAAGCGAATCGTTGCAGGAGTTGAAGCAAATCGTATCAGGAGTCGACGCGATGGGACGCATAATTCAGATTGAAGCGATGCATAATTCAAATCGAATCAATGCAGGATGAAGAAGATGAGTTCACGCATGATGTCGGCATCTGTGTCACTACCCTTTTCTACACCTTTAAGCCTTACGTCGGTTTCGCGCAGTTTTCCGATGATGAGCATCGTCTTCATCGCGCTATAGTTGTGCATGGTGGTCATGATTTCGCTCACCTGCCATGGAGCTATTCCCAGATGTTGAGCGATTCCGTCGGGAGTCTTCACCGGCGAGTAATGTGCTTGCATCACCGAGGCGAACAAGTTGAACAGTACAGGCACCGTGACGAACGGCGGGTTTGCTTTGGGATTGGAGTTGAAGTAGCTTATGATTTGGTTTGCCTTCAACACGTCTTTTGCCACGATGGCATTCTTCAGTTCCCAGTTGTTGTAGTCTTTGCTGATGCCGATGTTTTGCTCCACCATGTCGGCAGTCACGGTTGACTTCCCTTGTGGCATTGCGATGATGAGTTTGTCGAGTTCGCTTGCCATGCGACTGAGGTCGGCACCTATGTATTCGGCCATGATCATGCGAGCAGGATTTTCGATGTCCAGGTTCTTCTGTCGGAGGTATTCGGTGATGAATTGCGGCAGGGCAGAGTCTCTCACTTTCGGACTTTCGAACACAACCCCTACCCTCTGCACAGCTCCGACAAGTTTCTTCCGTCGGTCGACAGTTCCGTTTTTGTAGGCAAGTAGCAGTATGGTCGATTTCAGACAATTATTGACATAATCTGTAAGTTCTTCGATTTTTAACAAATTCTGTGCCTCTTTAACAATTACCACCTGTCGTTCGGCCATCATCGGATACCGGCGCGCAGCATTGATAATGTTGTTCACGTCGGTCTCGCGTGTGCAGTAGAAAGTCATTTGGTTGAAGTCGCGTTCTTCCTCGGCCAGCGCGTTTTCCACGATGGCATCGCATAGGCGGTCGATGTAGTAAGCCTCTTCGCCCATGAGCAGGTATACGGGTTGGAACTGTTTGCCTCGCACTGCCTGCATCAGTTCGTTGTATGATGGTCCGTTGTTTGATGTCTTAGCCATGATAGTTGTTTGGAAAGTTTGGTTTTGCAAAGTTACGAAAGTTTTATGACTTGCGCCACCTCTTTCACGTTTTTGTTTATCATCATCCGCAAAAAAACGTATGATGCCATATTCTTATTACGCCCGTCGGACACTCTTTTCATAAATCGTGGTGTGGCGAGTACTTTCGATCAATGAGTGCACTAATATATATTAAGGTATGATGCCTGGAAGCCTCACCACCCTACACCGCTCATGCATTTTGGTTCGTAAAGCATCAAAAATAGTTGAAAAAGCGATATTTTCCGTCGCGGCAATGCGGCTGAATGAATTATAATTCGTATCTTTGCACGAAAGAAACAACAAACGCATATAACAACAAACTCATTAATACCAAAAATCAATGAATAGAAAATTCAGACACACGTGTGTGACCGCTGCGGCCTTGATGATGTCGGCTGCAGGCATGGCACAAAATCCCTTCGTACAGACATGGTATACCAGCGACCCTGCGCCCATGGTGCATGGCGACAAGATTTATGTCTATACAGGTCACGATGAAGACGGGGCCGACTTCTTCTGGATGCAGGAGTGGCGCGTCTACAGTTCGGAAGACATGGTAAACTGGACCGACCACGGAAGTCCGCTGGCACTCGAGAGTTTCCGCTGGGCCGACGACCGCGCCTGGGCCAGCCAGTGCATCGAGCGCGACGGAAAGTTCTACTGGTACATCTGTGCACACTCGCGCCTTTCGGGCGGCATGGCAATAGGTGTAGCCGTGAGCGATACGCCTACAGGTCCGTTCCGCGATGCATTAGGAAAACCGCTCTACGAAAACGGCAGTTGGGACCACATCGACCCAACCGTGTTTATCGATACCGACGGACAGGCTTACATCTACTGGGGCAACCCGCGCATCTACTACGGCAAACTGAACCGCGACATGATCAGCTTTGACGGCGAAGTGAAGCAGATGGAGATGACCGAAGAGGGATTCGGATCGCCCGGACCCGACAAGCGCGAACGTGGCAAACAATATAAAGACACCTACACCGAGGGTCCGTGGATCATGCCAAAACCCGTGATGCAACAGGCACCGGCCAAGGGCAAAGCAAAGAAAGCCGAGCTGGCTGGCGGATACTACCTGCTCTATGCAGCAGGCGGTGTGCCAGAACATATAGCATACTCCGAAGCCCCCACCCCTGTCGGCCCTTGGACCTACCGCGGCACCATCATGCCACAAGGCGGCACCGACTCGTTCACCAACCACTGCGGCTACATCCGATTCAAGGGTCACGACTACTTCTTCTACCACACAGGCCACCTGCCTGGAGGCGGAGGATTCGGACGCAGCGTGGCTGTAGAGGAGTTCCAGTTCAATGCCGACGGAACCTTCCCGACCATACGTCCTACACGTCAGGGCGTCAGGCCAGTCGGAACATTCAATCCGCTGCGCCGTGTTGAAGCAGAAACCATGGCTTACTCGAAAGGCGTGGATACATACTCAAACGACGAGACAGGTGTGTATGTGACCAACATCCACAACGACGACTACATCAAACTGCAGGCAGTCGATTTCGGTCGCAACTTCCCACGCATCTTCACCGCACGCGTGGCATGTGCCCTTCGTGGCGGCACAATCGACATCCGCGTTGACAGCATCGACGGCAAATCGCTCGGACGACTCGAAGTGCCTCACACCGGAGGATGGGAAAAGTGGCAAACCATATCGACCGACCTCACAGCAACAGTCACCGGAGTACACGACCTCTACTTCGTGTTCCGTGGCCGCAAGGGCGTTCAGCTCATGAACTTCGACTGGTGGCAGATGAAAGGCATCGAGCAGGTCAACATGCCACTGTTCCAAACCAAGTTCACCGCCGACCCGTCACCGCTCATCGTGGGCGACACACTTTTCCTCTACGTATCACACGATGCTCACCCCGAGGACATACCCGATGCCAACGAACGCAGCTCGGCCGGATTCTTCATGTACGACTGGCTGCTCTTCTCCACCACCGACATGGTGAACTGGACCGAACACGGAGCCGTGGCATCGCTGCGCGACTTCGAATGGCGCAGTCGTGAAAACGGCGGATGGGCCATACAGACCGTAGAACGCAACGGCAAGTACTACCTCTATGCCCCACTCCACGGACACGGAATCGGTGTGCTGGTGGCCGACTCACCCTACGGACCATTCAAAGACCCGCTCGGCAAGCCACTCACATGGGACCAAAGCCACTGGGACGACATCGACCCTACAGTCTTTGTCGACGACGACGGACAAGCCTACATGTACTGGGGCAACCCAAACACATACTGGTGTATGCTGGGTGACGACATGATCAGTGTGAAAGGCGAGCGCCACAAACTCGACTATAAGATAGAACACTATCAGGAAGGACCATGGTTCTATAAGCGCAACGGACACTACTACCTCGCTTTCGCTTCGACCTGCTGCCCAGAAGGACTGGGATATGCAATGGCCGACAGTCCTACTGGCCCATGGAAGACTCGTGGCTACATCATGAGTCCAACCAATCGCGACCGCGGCAACCACCCGGGCATCGCACACTTCAAAGGCCACAACTACATCTTCGGTCAGGACTACGACATCATGCACATCTCAACCATGCAGCATCACGAGCAACGTTCGGTAAGTATGACCGAATTTGAATACAACCCTGATGGCACAATCAAGGAAGTGCCATACTGGCTCGACCAGGAACCAAACAAGCAACTCCACTGGCTCAACCCCTACCGTCGTGTCGAGGCAGAAACCATGGCATGGGGCTACGGTCTGAAGAGCTCAAAGGTTGGCATCAAGAACACTGGAGTGGTGAAAGACATGCCTTACTCCACCGGAAAGAAGAACATGTACATCACCGACATCGACAACGATGAGTACATCCGCGTTCGTGGCGTAGATTTCGGTTCGACCGGCTGCAAGCAGTTCATAGCCGCCCTCGCATCCGAGTCAGGCAGCGGTACCATCGAAGTGCGTATCGACTCGGCCAACGGCCAGTTGCTGGGCAGCATATCGACCAAGGCTACAGGTGGCAACGAGAAATTCCGCACCGTAACCACGAAACTCACATCGAC
>CAMVDC010000138.1 GCA_947166155.1 uncultured Prevotellaceae bacterium
GAGTGTCGCCAGCGGATGTCGCCCGTAGCGCGGATGTTGAGTGTTTCTTTATGATATTGTATGTAGGCCTTATGGTGTTGAGTAAGGCTGTTGACCGCATTCAGGCGGCTCTCGGTCTCACCGTCCAGCATCAGGTGGTCGAGCCAGTGGGTGAAAAGCACATCGAGGTTGACTTCTGTCGTCCAGTGATCATCTTTGTCAAGTGTGCAGAAGATGCCGCCTTTTGTCCTGATGTCATAGGTTCCATGCAGGTTTTCGGGTCGATAGGTGTAAACACCTGTAGCAGGATTGAAGCTGACTGACTCCACCACTTTATTATGTAAGTAGCCATAGAAGCCTGAGACATAGAAGTTGTGGCGTGCACTGCGAATGTCCTTGTATTCAGCTTCAAACGTAGATTGTAATGAGTATGACTTCAGCTTGGGATTGCCAAGACGGACAACAAGTGGATTGGCATCGTCGCGGTAGCTGAGGAGGCTGACCAGCGGTGTGTTGTTCACGATTTGGTAGAGGCGGATGAGCGCGGGGCGATGGCGGTCTTTCTTGGCGAACAGATAGATACGGAGTTCGGGCCAAAACCGGTAGGTGTTGCGGGTGACCAGTGTGTCGAGTGGTCCACGCTGGTAGCTGAGGCGTTCGTGCATAGGCGTGAAGTGCAGAAACAAGTCCAGAAACTCGGCATCAGTCTCAAACGGCACAATCTTCGAGGCCGGCAAATGCTGATAACGACTAAGTTGGAGATTGATGCCCGCTTTGTAGGTCTGCAGGTCACTGTCGTAGGAGTTGCCGGGGTCGGTCGTGGCTCTGAGCATGTCTATCTGTGAGGGCAGCAGGAGCGTGTCGGGATGATAGAGCCAGTCGTGGGCCTTTTCGCGGCTGTACGACGGCGCCACTTCCAAAAGTATTGCTCTCTTGTTGTCTTCGAGAGAATAGTTGATGGGCGTATGCACGGCTATCTTGCGCAGGGAGTAGTCGGTGGCGTTATATTGGTTGGTGATTGAAGGATTGACAAGGTTCTCTACGCGGTAACGCTGTGCACGCTCGTTTTCATCCAACGAGTAGTCAAACGATGGATTGGAAAAGAAGAATTGCCTTATCTTCCCTATGTTCTTCAGCTTCGGGTCGATACGGGCAAAGGCGTGTACACTCCATGCCTTCCCGTCGTTGAAACCATTAGTGCGCTGGCGTGTCGTGAGACTATCGACAAACTGCTCCATCAGTATTGCAGAGTTCCCACTGTAAGTCCTGTAATTGAGCGAGACATCGGATCTGAGCCTGAAGCCATCGGGCTTGACGTAATTGAAGCGGTTGCCTACCTTCAGCTGTTGGGCTTTCGACAGTGAGTTCTGGCGGGTGGTCTGTAGCGGGTTGCCCTCTCGGAATAGATCATAGCGTCTCAGCATCTCGCCCTCGTCGCGAGTGGAGGTGAAGTCTGCGGTCAGGTTCTCCTGCACGTTCTTGTCTGCCGACTGGTAGTCAATCTCCCCGGCTGCGCTGTGCGTGGTCAGCAGCGACTGCGGCACGGCATCGGGCGTCCAGTGGTTGGACTGCCCTATGTGGCGGCTCTCGTTCACGTTGTTCGAGTTGCCCAAGAGCGTGTAGCGGGTGTGAGAGGTGAAGCCAAGCAGGAAGCCTCGCCCCAGCCAGCGGTCTTGCGTGCCTCCCGCCGCCTCCACATTGGCGATGTAGCCTATCTGGTACTCGGGCTTCAGATTCACGTCCATCACGAACTTCTTCCTCTCTACCTGCGCATTCAGCGCACGGTTGAGGTCGGTGTCCTGGTCGTACACCTTGATGTCCTTCACCGTGTAGTACGGCAGGTTCTCCATCAGCACCTTCGAGTTGCCGCGCATGAAGGAGCGCGAGCCGAGTTGCAGCTCGTCAATCTTCCTGCCATTAACAAAAATCTGGCCATATTCGTCGATGGTCACACCGGGCATCTGGTGGATGAGGTCGTCGAGCATAGAGCCGTCAGGCAGTTTGAACGCCGTGGCATCATAGACGATGGTGTCGCCCCGATAGTACATCTTCACCTTCGTGGCCGTAATAGTCACTTCGCCCAAGTTCACTTGACGAATCTTGCGCAGTTCCAGCGCATCGTCGAGCATGATGGCGCGGCCCTCGTTGGCATCTATCGTCAGGGGCAGGTAGCCGTCCTCGTAGCCGTCGAGCCTGCCTCGCAGCAGGTACTTACATGTTTTCTTCTCTGGTTGCAGCATGAACTGCGCCTCGCGCACCGTACCGTCGTCCCTGTATTTCTTGGTGATAGGGATTGAGTCGATTACTACTGTGCTGTCAGCAGCAAGCAGCAGCGACACTTTTGCCTCGGGTAGTGGTGTCTTGAGGAATGCATCTTGCACGGTGCCGAATACGAGGCCTTGAGCCGATGCATTGCACACTGCAGCAAGCAGAAAGGCGGTAGCCAAGATGGTTCGTTTAGGGCATAGCAATAGCCCGACGCGGAGGTATCCGCATCTTAAATAACTGGTAATCATAAATATGTTTGTTTAGGGATTAACGAATACTTACTTGCCTTTCAGTTTCTTTGCACCAAGAATGAGTATGTCGTGTATGTATTGGTCTTTGAAGTTGGCGGCCACTTGCTCCAGCCGGCGTGCACTGATGGCACGTTCATCGGCGTCGAGCGGTGTCGCGTTCTTGCAGAGCTCGAGTATTATGCCCGCAGCGACCACCAGATTTTCGTATGAGTCATCGTCCTTGCGTTCGAGCATATGATGGGTCATAAGTCCGAAGAAACGGAGCCAATCGCTGGCGTCGAGGTGTATATCGTTGTTCAAAGCCTGCTGCATCCAGTCGTATTTTTTTCCGCCCGGAGTCGGTATGTTGTTTTGCAATACGTCGTTGAAGTTGGAAAACTTGGCTGTATAATCGCTGAGCGAAGGATTTGGTATTTCGATATTCGATGCAAGGCTGTCACGCCATTGGTCGATTTCAGCCAAGCGTTGCATCATATCGTCAGAAGTTTTGCTATTACTTAAAAGGTTATTCGTCAATTCCTGCCAACTCATAGTGCCATTAGCAGATAAAGGAGAAGTGACTGTCTGTGCCTCCTGCTTGCGTCCATATACATCGACAATCATCGCCTGCGGAGTTTCATCGCTGTCGGTGTTGCTCCATTCGGCAGCGAGACAAGTGCGATAACCCGGATGGTTCTTGTCGTCGAAACTGACAATGAGAAAGTTGCTGTTCCTGATAGCACCGATGATGACCGGAGGCATACCTTCACACCAGATGCTGAATCGCTGACGGGCTGTAGGTGGTAAGTTGCCGGAAGCATCGTCGATGATGTGCGAATAATTGAGCGTAGCATGTTGACCTTCGCTTGCAAACGCAGCCTTCAGCCGATCCAGGATGTCGAGATGCTGACGGTTTAAGTTCACTATGACCATACGGCTCTCGCTCTTGATGCCTGTAGTATCGTTAACATAAGTCGAACGTCGTTCGGCCACAAACCCATGTTCCTTGCCTGCGGTGATTTCACGGAACAAGTCCTGAATCTGTTGCTGTGCCGATGCTGCCGGTGAAAATGCCAATAGCACGGCAACCATGATGATAAATTTCCTTGTATTCATAATCTTATTTACTATTTACGGATTTACTATTTATTATTTGGAATGGAAAGGAATGGAAAAGAAGTTATCGCTTCGCTATGAAGTTAAAAGGACGGATGTTGCCTCGGAGTAGGTATTGTCCCTTTAACCTCTCCCCCGCCTCCCCCAAGGGGAGGAGCCTTTTCCATCCGGATGGTATCCTCTCCCCTTCGGGGAGATAAGAGAGGGGTTTCCCTTTAACTTCCCTTTAATGCTTCTCACAACTTCACCACATCATCATAATCAACAACCTCCATATTACCCAACTCATTGATTACAAGCATGGCGCTGGCTGATTGAGGCATTGAATTGAATGTGGCTTCAATCATATCGTTCCTCACAGCTTGCTCTCCTTTCATGATTGATTGCTCACATTCGGCCAACATCTGCAAGGCTCGTGCCATGTTTTCCTCCGAAGCCATGATGCTGCTACCCAAGGTATCGGGAATCTCATCAGTAATGAAGGCCGTTTCCTTTGCTGCTGCCAAATGACGCGGTGCCTTGGCTATTTGTCTGGGAGCGGCAGAGGGTGTAATGGCTTTAGGAGCCTCAGGAACTTTAGAGTCGTTAAGGACATTTGTGACACTAGCGGCATTAAGGTCGGCAGGGTCGGCAGGGTTGGCAGAGCCAGCGAGTGTCACATGCGCGGTTTTCGGTTGTACCGTCGGCTCCACCTTATTATTATAATTAAGCAACAACACTATAGCAATGCTGGCAGCAACTGCGCTGATTGAAGTATACAGCCACCAGCGGTGATGCACCACGTGCGGCTCGCTTTCTTGCTCAATGCGTTGCATCAGGCGGTCGGTGAAATCATCCGACAGCATCGGATGCTTTGCAGTTTCGTTCATGTGACGGACAGCGAGGCGAAGACCTCGGTCGGCTGATGGTTTATTGTCGTTCATTGCTTTCAAGATTTAAGATTATGGCTGCCAGTTTTTTTCTGATCCATTGCAGTCGCGAGTGCAGGTAGCTTTCTTCGTGTGCTGTGATGAGGGCAATCTCGCGAATGGGTCGGTTGTCGTAGTAGTAGAGGTGGAGCAACATCTGGTCTTCGGGCTTCAGTTGTCCGATTGCTTGCTCCATGAGTGTCACGCGGTCGGTATCGTCGAGCACTGCATCGGCATCGTCGTCGGCCACACCATCGAGCCAATCTTGCTCCACCTCCACCAGGGGCAATTGCCGTCGTTTCGTCCGGCTGTGTTTCAGTGCGGTGTGGTAGGCTATACTCATGAGCCACGTGGAGAAACTCGACCGTCGCTCGTCATACCGGGCGAGACTCTTGAAGGCTTCGACCATGACGTCCTGAGTCACTTCCTCAGCTTCTTCCTGTGAGGGAACGAGGCGTCGCACCATCGTCAGCACCTGGCTCGCATAGCGGTTGGCCAGATGTCGGAACAGGTGGGTGTGCCCGCCGCGGGCGATGCGTCGTATGAGCTGCAGTTCTTCGTTGTTCGTCATTCGTTGTTCGTCGTGAGTCATCAGCAGTTTGTTTCTCTACTTATATATTACCACATAGGGGCGTAAATCTATAATCGTACGTGCTGTTTTTTTCAAAAAAAAGACGACCCCCTCCCTTTTCATCCGGATAACTCTCCACCATAAATTGGAGGAAGATGTCGGGGGATGGACAGGGAGGGGGCGGTCAAAATTATCTATTACTTAAAATCGTGCGTCGTTGGCTTGCTTGAGTTTCTTTGCGATGTCTTTAGGCAGGGCATTCTTGTTGACGAGGAAGTCCATGCACTTGGCTACGATGAAGTTCTCGGTCATGTACCATGTGCCTTTGTATTCGCCGGTCTCGCCCCACGAGTTCTTGACCATGTACCACTTGCGGCCGTTCTGGTCGCGGGCTATTCCGTAGATGAGCATTCCGTGGTCGTCGGTGAGTTCCCAGTTGTCGTATTCCTTCTGGCGCTGCTCTTGTGTGGGTGTCATCTCGGGTGCTTCGAAGCCCTTGGCCATGACTTCGCTACGACGCTGTGCGGCTGTGAGGCCGAGCCAACGTGCCATGTCGGAGCCTTCGAGTCCTTGCTCTGGATTCTCGTCGTAGAGGATGGCGAGTCCGTCGCGGGTGAATCCTGTCTCCGACACATCGCCGCCCCATGCCACGGTGTATCCGTTCATGATGGCGTTGTCGATGACGCGTGCCATCTCGTCGATTGGCAGGTTCCACGAGCCGGGCTGGCGCCAGTTGTCTTGCACCTCAACAGGGAATTCCTCGTAGAATGGATGGTGTGTGTAGGATGTGATGGATATGTAGTCGTTCCAGTTGAGGCCGAGGCTTGCGGCAAACGACTTAGGGTCGTAGGTCTTGCCTTCGTAGGTGAAGGTCTCAGGACACTTGCCGAGGTAGGCATCGAGTATGCCTTGCAGGCCGTTCTGCCATGTGGTGGTGATGGTCTTGGCTGTCGACTTAGCTACTGCATCGACGTATGGTTCCATCACTGCGAAGAACTCGTTGAAGTTGTTGAGTGTGTCGCCATACATGGTGCCTGGCAGCGGCATGGCCTCTTCAGGACAGATGCCGTAGGTCTTGAGGACGTAGAGCACATCGTAGGCGGAACCGCCCTGCGAGAACTGTGCGTCGCCGTGCATACGTACCTTGACGATGGCGCGGTCCATGTAGTTTTTGTTGCATACGAACATCTCGCACAGGTCGTAGGTCTTGCCGCTCTTCTTCAGTATTTCGGCTTCGAAGAACGAGAGGGTTGAGTAGTTCCAACATGTGCCAGAGCGTGACTGGTTCTTGACGCTGGTGATTGGGATTTCCTTCACGATGGTGAACTGTGGCTTCTTGGGTTCCGGGCGCTGGATGTTGATTGTCTGCGCCGAGAGCGAAGCGGTGAGAGCAACGAGTGCTCCGAAGATGATTGCTTTCTTCATAATCTCATTTACTATTTACAGATTTACCATTTACTATTTATTTCTATTTATTCATTTACTATTTATTCATTTACTATTTATTCATTTCCATCCGGATGGAGTTCCCCTCCTTCGGAGGGGTTAGGGGAGGTTGTTCCCTTCCGGATGGCACTCCCTCCCCATAAAGGGGGAGGGCTAGGGAGAGGGTCTGTTCCCCTCATTCGGAGGGGTTAGGGGAGGTTAATATTTTCTACATCGTCGATGTGGTATGGTATCACCTTTTCGCCCAGCACTCGGCAGCCGTCGGTGGTGATGAGGATGTCGTCCTCGAGGCGTATGCCGCCGAAGTCGCGGTAGGTGTCGAGCAGGTCGTAGTTGATGAACTCGCGGTGGAGTCCTTCGGCACGCCACTTGTCGATGAGTGCGGGGATGAAGTAAATGCCTGGCTCGTCGGTGAGTACCCATCCGGGTTGGATGCGTCGGCCGCAGCGTAGGCAGTCGGTGCCGAACTGAGTGGACGGGCGCACCTCGTCGTCGAATCCCACATACACCTGTCCGAGGCCTTCCATATCGTGTACGTCCATACCCATCATGTGTCCGAGTCCGTGTTGCAGGAACATGGCATGTGCTCCGGCTGCTACTGCATCGTCGGTATTACCGCGCATCAATCCGAGATCCTTGAGGCGGTCGGTCATGAGTCGGCACACGTCGAGGTGCATGTCCATCCATTTCAGTCCTGGGTGTGCACGCTCGATTACGAGGTCGTGACATGCTTC
>CAMVDC010000139.1 GCA_947166155.1 uncultured Prevotellaceae bacterium
GCCCCCGAGGACATACACGTATACAGCATCGACGAGGTGTTTATCGACGTCACGCCCTACCTGAAAACCTACCGCATGACACCCCACCAACTGGCCATGACCATGATTCGCGATGTGTTGAAAACCACAGGCATAACTGCCACGGCAGGCATAGGGACCAACATGTACCTGGCCAAGGTGGCGATGGACATTGTGGCCAAACACAAGGAAGCCGACAGCGACGGTGTGCGCATTGGCGAACTCGACGAGATGTCGTATCGCCGCACTCTGTGGAACCACCGCCCGCTGACTGCCTTCTGGCGCGTGGGACCCGGCACGGCACGACGACTGAAACCATACGGCATCGACACGATGGGAGGAATCGCACGCCTGTCGGTCGAAAACGAAGAACTGCTATACAGGCTCTTCGGAGTGAATGCCGAATTGCTCATCGACCACGCATGGGGGTGGGAACCATGCACCATACAGCAGGTGAAGAACTACCGGCCCGAAAACAACTCGCTGAGCAATGGCCAGGTGCTCACCGAACCCTACACATGGGAAAAAGCACGTGTCGTGGCACGCGAGATGGCCGAGGCAGCAAGCCTCAGGCTGGTGGCACACCGCATGGTGACCGACCAGGTGATACTCAACGTGGGATACGACGTGGAAAACCTTGCCGACCCCGACCGCTCACAGCACTACGACGGGCCGATACACATCGACCGCTATGGCCGCAGGGTGCCCAAGAGTGTGCACGGTACGGCAAACTTCCCTCAACACACTTCATCGACCAACACCATAACCAACGCCGTGGCCGGCATTTTCGACAGTGTGGTCGACCGCCAGCTGCTCATACGCCGACTGAATATCACCACCAACCATGTAGTATGCGAAGATAATGCCCATGAGGCCAATCAGACCGTGTGGCCCGACCTCTTTGCCGACAACCAGGCAACCACCCAACACGATAATGACCAACAGAAACAGCAAGAGAAGGAACGACGCATGCAGGAAGCACAGTTGGCAATCAAGCAACGGTTTGGGAAGAACGCCATACTGCGAGGCGTGAACTTCGAAGAAGGTGCCACCGCCCGCGAACGCAATGCACAGATAGGAGGACACAAAGCATGAACGACGATGAATACAGCGATATAATCAACCTGCCACATCATGTGTCGAAGTTTCATCGACCCATGCCGCCAGCCATGCGTGCCGCACAATTCGCACCCTTTGCCGCACTGACGGGGTTCGACGACGCCATTTCCGACGCTGCACACCGACAGCAGGAGGAATACGACAGTGATAACTAACATAATAATAACACATAAATACATCGGATAAAATGAAACAATTCTTCACATGCCTGCTGACAGTGCTGGGGCTCAACTCGGCCTGCGGTCAGCACAACTATGAGACCACCGATGCCGAGGGCTTTTCACAGTATGTCAACAACCCCGATGCCGTAGTGCTCGATGTGCGCGGAGCCGACGAATATGCCGAAGACCACATCGAGGGAGCGCTGAATATCGACGTAAACCAAAACACGTTTGCACAACGCGCGGCCGAACTGTTGCCGAAAACCAAGACCATTGCCGTGTATTGCCGTGGCGGACGCCGTTCGGTGAAAGCTGCCGACCAACTCGAGGCTGCAGGATTCAAAATCGTAAACCTGAAAGGAGGCATAACCCAATGGAAAGACGCCGGGAAAGAAGTGACCACCGACATGCACGAAATAGATGTGGTGAAGACTCCGGGCGGCAAGGTGGTGAAATTCTATGCACTGGTGCATGCCAGCATCCGAATCGTGTGTGAAGGCACAGAAATCGAGGTCGACCCCGTGGGCAAGATGGGCGACCGCGTGACCGACTACGGCTCGATGCCAAAAGCCGACTACATATTCGTGACCCACGAGCACGGCGACCACTTCGACAAAGGGGCTATCGCTGCACTTACTGCCGCTGGCACCCAGCTCATCACCAACCAGCGATGTGCCGACATGCTGGGATATGGCACCGCTATGGCCAACGGCGAGCAAACCACACTGGCCAACGGCATAAAGGTAGAGGCTGTGCCTGCTTACAACATCACCGAGGGACATACACAATTCCACCCCAAAGGACGCGACAACGGGTTCATACTCACCATCGACGGACTGCGAATCTACATAGCAGGCGATACTGAGGACATACCCGAGATGGTCAACGTGAAGAATATCGACGTGGCATTCATGCCATGCAATCAGCCTTACACCATGACCACCGACCAACTCGTGAAAGCAGCCAGGACGGTGAAACCAAAAATCCTGTTCCCATACCACTATGGGCAGACCGACGTAACAGGACTGCCTGCTCAACTCGAGGCCGACGGTATCGATGTGAGAATACGTCACTATGAATGAGCAATGCAGGTATTATATCGAAAGCATTATAGTATATCAACGACATAATGGAAAGAGAAAGCCATAACATGTTTAACTTTATTATAAAACAATGAATTTATGAAAAAAGCACTGATTATCATGATTTGCATCATCGCCAGCATGAATGCAAACGCACAATTAAACGAGATTACGATCGACGACGGTGTGGCTTGGGTACACCGTGCCTCTGATGAATCGGCCTCGGCCAGAACCGTGGGCTTGGGATATAACTATATCCGCCGTTGGCGTGATGACTCGAACATGGCTATAGTCTTTGGCGCAAAGGCCTTTTATGGACGTAGCAAATCTACAATCAACAGCCAGACGGTGAAGGAACATTTTGTCAGATTCCAGATACCACTGAGCTTAAAGTATGTGTTTATGACCAAACGCAACCTGGGCATAGAGCCCTATGCAGGAGCCGATGCATCATATTTCCTGATAGGTAAATCGAAGATGGGCAATACCAAATACGACTGGTTTAAGACATACAATATATTTATCAAAAGTGTGAACCGGGCTCACTTCGGTCTGCATGCCGGCATCGACTTCTCGTGGTCGTGGATGACACTTGGTCTTAAATACCAACGCGACCTGACCGACTTTGGCGCAGGCGAGCACTTCTCGATGTTGGAGTTTAAGCTTGCCTACCGATTCTAAACTCGACCGTGACCTCAGGATAATAGTAATAAATAAAAGTATCGTACAATATGACACAAGACTTCCTTACGCTTACTCGCGGGCGCTACAGCTGCCGCAACTATGTGGCACGCGACATTGAGCCAGAGAAACTGAACTACGTGATGGAGTGTGTACGCATGGCACCCTCGGCAGTAAACCGGCAACCATGGATGTTTCGTGTGGTGAAGGACGGAGACACACTGCAGAAGTTACAACAATGCTACAACCGCGATTGGTTTAAGTCGGCGCCCATGTGTGTCGTGGCATCGAAACTGACCGACCAACAGTGGGTGCGCAGCGATGGCAAACCTCATGGCGACATCGATGTGGCGATAGCTGTAGAGCATCTCTGCCTCGCTGCTACAGAGCAAGGACTTGCAACATGCTGGGTGTGCAACTTCGATGTCGACCTATGCCGTAAGGCAATGGCCCTACCTGTCGGTGAGGAACCAGTGGTGCTGATACCTATAGGATATGCAGCCGACCAACCTACCGAAAAGAAACGCAAGGCAATCACAGAGATCAGCACCGAGATATGAGCATCACAAATTCTTTCAGTCAGTCGGATGAGTTCCGCCGCATGATGCTTATACAGCAGATTGAACGCTCGGTGGAACAACTCACACTACAAGAACTCGAAGCACTAAGCTACGATATGTCGACCAAGGGCTACATCAAATGATGCAGCCCTTGGTCGTTTAATATATCTTGGTCGTTTAATATATCAAGATAGATTCTTTCTGTTTATATCAAGATATAGTCTGTTTATATCAAGAAAAAGTCTGTTTATATCAGGATATAGTTTGTTTATATCAGGATATAGTTTGTTTATATCAGGATATAGTCTGTTTATATCAAGATATAGTCTTTCTATTTACGCTCAAATACAGGAATGTGGTCGAGTGTTACAGGCACGGTGACATATTGTCCGCCATCGTAGTACTGGCCGGTGTAGTGGTCGGTCCAGCCTTTCTTGTTCTTTGGAAGATATACTTTCCACTCGCTCACGCCTTCCTGGGTGATAGGACAAACGAGGTAGAGTGGTCCGAACATATACTGACCTTCCTGCTTCAATGCCTCGGGGTCATTGGCAAAATCGAAGATGAGCGGGCGCATCGGTGTATAATCTTCGCTGCTTACACGGCGTGCTATGTCGGCCACGTAGTCGTGCATTGCCGTGCGCTCCTTGATGCATTTGATGAATCGAGCTTCGGTCTCTGGCTGGTAACGCCATGGCTCGGTGCGTGACATGTAGCCGTGTACGCGCATTATCGGCATGAAGACTGCTGTCTGAATCCAGCGAATCATGCGCTCCTGATATGCTGCATCGGTGTATTGGTTGCCAGGACGGAAGAAACCTCCGGCATCGTAGGTCCACCAAGGCATACCGCAGGCGGAGTAGTTGAGTCCGCCTGCTATCTGGCGGCGCAGGCAGTCCATGTCGTTGCCCACATCGCCGCTCCACACCACGACTCCATAGCGCTGCATACCGCTGAACGCGCTGCGGGTGAGGATGGCGGGGGTGCGTGGCTTATCGTCGGCGATGAGGCCGTTGTACATGGTATGGATGACTTTCAGTGGATATACGTTGCGATATACCTCGCCCGGAACTGTGCGGTTGGCCACGAGTCGGTTGCGCAAGTCGTCGTTCTCAGGCTCGGTGGCATCAAACCACCACACGTCGATGTCGTAGGGCTTCAGCAACTTGTCGCGGAAGTTCTGCCAATGGAATGCAGCTGCATCGGGGTTGAAGAAATCGACCCAGTCGGTGCCGTCGATGTAGTAGCCGCGGCTTCTGATCTCTTTTCCAAGGGTGGAGTTGACATCTACCTTCGACCATACTGACAGCATGAACTTCACATTCATGGAGTGCAGCTCGCGGGTCATGGCTGCAGGGTCGGGGTAGCGGTCTTCGTCGAACTGCATGGCATTCCATCCGTATTTGCCCCAATACTGCCAGTCTTGCACGATGACGTTGAGCGGAATGCCTCGTTGCTTAAACTCGCGTGCGTTTTCGAGCAGTTCGGCCTGGGTGTTGTAGCGTTCGCGGCAATGCACGTATCCCAACATGTCGTCGAGCATGGCAGGTGCTGGGCCGGTGAGTTGGCGGTAGGAGGCAACTATTTCGTCGGCGGAACCGACGAACACTGTGTAGTCGAGGGCTGAAGCCACAGGCGAATGCAACACTGTGGTGCCATTGTCGAGTCGCCACGACACGGTAGGATGGTCGCCACGCACACCTTTCACCTCGAGGGTGTGGCGTCCTTGGGTCATCTCAAGGCGTACAGAACCCGTAGGCGGCAGCCATGTGTTGTTGAGGTCGATGACGGGTTTGCCGTCGATTGCAAGATAGAGTTTGCGTGCCATGGTCTGACCTACATCGAGCAGGAATGAATATGTGCCCGAGTGGGTCAAGGTGATATCGGCCTTGAAGGTGTCGGACACACGACGCTCGCGCTGGTTGCCGGTGGTGCTCGTCGCATCCACTTCAATCACGTTGCCTCCCTCGTCGGTGGCATTGAGTCGTTGCGACTGCGTCGATGGGTTGAAGTCGGTGAGGCCGTAGTTGTTCCACAAAAGTCCGTAGCCCTTGCTCGACATGACGAATGGTATGGCAATCTGGGTGTTGACCTGTGTAAGGCGGCGTGTGAGTGCACGTATGTTGAAGTATCCGTCCTGGAACTGCCCCGTGCCGTAGAGGTATTCATCGGCCGGCGATATGAACGACTGTTGTACGTCGAGCAATGTCTGTCCGTCGGGCATGGTGGTCGAACTTGTGCTTACGCTGCGTCCGCCTGCTTGTTCGGCAAGTACGATTTTGCCTTTGCGGTCGTAGAATCGCAGGCTTTGAGTCGTGCGGTCGTATTCCACGGTCATGTTTTTCAGTTTCACACGTGTGATATTACCGCTTTGCGACAACTTGGGCTTAGGGGCTGCCACCTGTTGGGTGTAGAGCAGTTCCTCTACTTGATACGGATTTCCTTCCATGTAGCGCACCCGTACCGAGTTGTCGTTGAGTGGCGTGATGGTGAGTTTTCCACTGGTCGTAGGCAGTGTGATGGTGTGTTGGTCGGCTGCACTGATGCTTATAGCTGTCAGGTTCAGGGTGAATACAACCATGAATGTAATGATGTGTTTCATCTCTTAATGCTTTTTTTATTGTTGTTAATATATATTCCTGGTGTGAAATTAGCATTGTCGGGGTCGACACGAATGCCCTGAATGTTGTATGTGATGTCGGTGTCGGTTTCGTTGCCGGCTTGTGTGGCTGATATTGCATTGCCCGTCTCATAGAACTGCCATGAGTCGAAGTTGAACAATGTGCTGCCGGTCGTGTTGCCCGAGAAGGTGAAGTAGAGGTCGTGAATGCCAGTCACTTTCTGCATGAGCTGATAATACTGCTCTGCCCATTCTGTCTCGCCGCCCGTCGGTTCTATTCTCATGATACCGATGGTGCGTCCCGTCTCGGAATCGAGCTTCATGAGTATGTTGGCACGTCCTTGCGATGCCACGCGCATCGATATGCCTTCAGCGCCCACGGTGCCGAAATCGATGTTGCGCACTTTGATGTAGTTGCCCGATTTTATGTTGCTCACCCAACAGCCTTGGTGGTCGCCCACACAGCGGATACCTTTACTTTGGTTTATGGTTTCAGCCTCCTGACGCTCGTAGGGGTTGAGGGTGGCGATGGGTTCTACACCTTTGGTTGTGAACTGAATAAATGGAATCGACCCGTCGGCATTACGCTTGAACTCCTCGACACAGGTCGAACGCTTGTAGCCACCGCCTCCAGGTAGTTTGCCATTATGGTAGAACATATACTCGTGGCCTTTGAAGCGCACGCTGCCGCCATGGATGGTGAAGCTGCCTTCTGCCTGTCCCATGATTTTGCCGCGGTAGGTCCATGGCCCGTTAATGTTGGTCGCTGTCGAGTATGCCATGTGTTCGGGCACCCCGCCAGCTGCATATTCCAGGTAGTATGTGTCGCCAATCTTATATATCCACGATGCTTCCTCGAAGTTTGTCTTCGGGTTCCCGTTGTCGTCATATCCCTTGTAGGGACCAAATGCCGACTCGTCGTTGGTGTTGACCTTGATGGGAGTGCCCTTGATTGAAAGCATGTTGCTGCTGAGTGGTGCATACCACAGCCCGTTGTTACCCCAGAAGAGG
>CAMVDC010000140.1 GCA_947166155.1 uncultured Prevotellaceae bacterium
TTATGAGCGCGTTGTTTCAGTTCTTCGTTGAGAGCCTTTACTGCCTTGTCGGTAGCAAGCACTGCAAAGCGCTGAGGAAGAAGATAGTTACGGCCATATCCGTCCTTCACGGTGTGGATTTCGTCCTTGTAGCCGAGGCCGGGGACGTCTTGCTTCAATATAATTTTCATTGTCGTTCCTCCTTCTTTTTATTTAAACATATCGGTTACGAATGGCAGCAATGCGAGGTGGCGTGCACGCTTAACGGCCTGAGCCACACGACGCTGATACTTCAGTGAGTTGCCTGTGATGCGGCGAGGAAGGATTTTTCCCTGCTCGTTGAGGAACTTCTTGAGGAATTCGCTGTCCTTATAGTCGATGTATTTGATTCCGCTCTTCTTGAAACGGCAATACTTCTTCTTCTTCACGTCCACGGTTTGTGGGGTGAGGAAACGTACTTCTTGTGATGTCTGTGCTGCCATAGTTATGCCTCCTTCTTTAGGTTACGACGCTTTTCAGCATACTGAGCAGCGTACTTCTCGTTCTTGACTGTGAGATAGCGGAGCACACGCTCGTCGCGGCGCATCTGCAACTCATACTTTGCAATCAACTGTGGGTCTGCCTTGTACTCAATCATGGCATAGAACCCTGTCGACTTCTTCTCAATGTTGTAGGCGAGTTTCTTGAGACCCCAATTTTCTACGTTGATGATCTCAGCGCCATTTTCAGTGAGATAAGCCTGATACTTGTCTACCGCTTCCTTCATCTGTTGGTCAGATAAAACGGGAGTTAAAATGAAAACGGTTTCGTACTGATTCATTTGTTTGTTGGTTTGTTTATTAATACTTTTGTTGGTTGGTGCTTTTGAAAAGCGGGTGCAAAGGTACGAAATAATTCATAATGCACAAGCCTCAAGATGCAATTATTTGCAAAAAAACGTGGGAGAAACCTAAAAAAATGCCGTGTTTGCTAAAAAAACATCGATATTTTAATTGTCGTTTATTAATTATTTCGTAACTTTGCCATGCTTTACGGCTTGTAGCCGCATGGCTCATCGGCTCGATGCCAAAATGCATGAATGGCGAGGCCGACGGAACTTCGGATAGTAAACAATCAAAAAGTAAATAAGAATATGGGAACTAACATTAAGAACTACGTAGGTGCCATCATGGCATTGGTGGGAGCTGTGCTGCTCATTCTTGCTACGTTCGTGCCAGCTATGTCCGACTTGTGCGACCAGAACTGGTATACTGCTGGTAGTTTCGTGCTCATCCTTCTGGGCCTGGTGGCTCACGTGGTGGTGAACAAGTACTTCAGCAACTACAATAAGGAGGCATAAGCCACACACCAACACCCCCTACAGAAACCAAGAGGACTGTATCGCGACACCAATCGGTGCCGATGCAGTCCTCTGCTCTTGATTTGCACTGTTTGCTTCAGGTTTCTTATGTACCGGCCATGATTTTCGGCGGCTGTCTATCCTTTCATGCCTCATGTTTTTATTTATCCGGCCTGCGCTTTTATTTATCGCCCCACGTTTTTATTTATCCGGCCTGCGTTTATATATATAAGGCTCGCTTTTTTATATATACGCCCCACATTTTTATATATACGCGTGCGCGCGTAAATACGGTCGTTGCTGATGTTTTTCCCACCCCCTTCACAGTGCCTTCTGAGCCACCTGTCTGCGAGCGCGCACTCACAGCCCCGAGAGCGCGCACTCACAGCCCCGCGAGTGCGCACTCACAGGCCCGCGAGTGCGCACTCGCAAGCCCGAAAGTGCGCACTCGCAAACGCGCGCGTCCGCGGTCGTTGCTGATCCCCGTGCTGTTCGTGCTTTTTCGGTCGTATGTCTCGCCTATCGCATGACACGTGTGTCTGGTAATTCCGGTTGCGACAGTTTCATCTATCAGCCACAATGCCCAATTCTTCGTTATTATTATATTTTTTCTCTCCCAAACCTAAATTATTGCCTTCTTCACATTGTCAATTATCAATAATTTCATAACTTTGCACCGTAAAAAACGTAGAAATAAAGTACTATGGCACTCATTACAGTAAACTCATACGACGAGTTTGCCTCTTACTTAGGCAAGGAACTCGGACAGTCGGAATGGCTCGAAGTAAGTCAGGAGCGTATAAACCTGTTTGCCGATGCAACACTCGACCACCAGTGGATACATGTCGATGTTGACCGCGCAAAGGTCGAAAGTCCCTACAAGTCGACTATTGCACATGGCTACCTCACTCTTTCGCTCATGCCCTATCTGTATGAGCAAATCATTGAGGCAAAGAATATTAAGATGCTTGTCAACTATGGGATGGACAAGATGAAGTTTGGCATTCCTGTGTTGGCGGGCAAGCGGGTGAGACTTTCGTGCATGCTACACGATATAGTCAACCTGCGCGGTACGGCAAAGGTGGAAATCAAGTTCCGGCTTGAAATCGAGGGTGAACGCAAACCGGCCCTCGAGGGTATCGCAACATTCCTGTATATGTTTGAAAATTAACATTTATAATCTATAAGCGGCAACTGTCAGATAAAGGATAGAAGCCGCTTATTTCATTTATAACACTATACCTCAAGGGGTTGGCACCTCTCTAATCAATGTCCATATCGTGATAAAAAAACATATATTCGACTACCTCGGCATCATTTCCGGATGCCTCATTGTGTCGGTCGCGTTCGTCTTCTTCATAAATCCATACCGCCTCGTGCCGGGCGGAGTGTTTGGTACCAGCATCGTGCTACATTCACTGTTTCCTGATATTCAGGTCGGTACATTCAGCTATTTCATAGCAATCCCATTGCTGCTCGCTGCCTATTTCCTCTTGGGTAAGGGTATAGGAGTGAAGACACTGGTGGCCACGCTCGTCACCCCGATGTTCATGAACATACTCTCGATGCTTGCATATCCCGATGCCGAAGCGCTGCATACCCTCGACCCCACACGACTGGCTGGCGGACAAATCGACCTGAGCCGCGACCTCATTCTCGCCACCATCATGGGTGGAGTGCTCGTAGGGGTAGGCGAGGGGCTCATCGTGCGCTGCCGCGCCACATCGGGAGGGTCGGACATCGTGGGCATGATGCTGAGCAAATACCTACACATAAAGTTTTCGTGGGCACTCATGATGACCGACATGACCGTCGTCGTGTTCGGACTTGTGGTCATAGGGCTGGGCCTCGGAAGCCAAACCGACACGCCGCAATCGTGGATGCTATCATGCTATTCGGTCATCTGCATATACATCATATCGAAAACACTGTCGTTTGTCGTCTCGGGTTCGAAAAACAACAAATTGGTCTTCATCGTGACACAAACCAACTACGAGCAGATGCAAGACTTCATCCTCAATCGCCTCGACCGCACCGCAACCGTCATTCCAAGCCGGGGACTCTATTCTTCGACCGACCAACACACGCTCATGCTCGTGGTCAGGCGACAGGAAGTAGACACCGTAACCAAGACTGTGGCCGAGATCGACCCCAACGTCTTTGTCATCGTGACCGACTCCTACGACATCTACGGCTACCGCTGGAAGGACTTCCCCGACAAGTCTGACTTGCAACTCAATTGACTTCTTTGACCTTGATTTCAGGGACAAAAAGCCTGTTTTAATGCTTAAACAACGACTTTTTTGCAAATAAGGGTTTAATGTGTAAATAAATAGTCGTAAATTTGCATCCGACTAATGCGGTATTATTTATAAGCAATCAATCATTTATTAACTAACACAATAATTAACCAAAAACAATCAACTCTTATGAAGCAAATCTACACTAATGCAATTGCGTTTGCTGCAATCTGCATGGTAGGTCTGACTGCTACTGCGCAGTCGCTCACACCCCCACAGCCCGACAAACTCGTGGACGGCAAGACCTACACAATGTTCAACTATTGCAAACTTGCAAACTATCTTGGCCGTACAAGCTGGGACGGAGCTTTCACCACATGGAGTGCTGATGCAACCAACTACCTCACATTCACGGCACAAACCAACGAGAACGGCACATGGTCGTTCTATCGCGATGTTGAGGAAACAACCGACGGCGTAACCACGACAGTGCGCAACTATGTCACACTCCCCGCCGGATCAAGCAACTTGAATATCAACACTCAGTCACAATGCGACTGGATCGTCACCGACGGAAAGATGGCAGGATTCTACTTCCTGGAACCCGCAGCAGGCAACAACGCATCGGCATTCGGCTACCTCGCCCACCTCAATGGCGACGGTGGATATCCTGTCGTGTCATTCGACGGAAACTCTTACTATCCCGACTTCTACGGCGGACGTGCCAAGGATGCTGACGGAAACGACCTGATGAAGTCTATGGTAGGACCCGAGGGAGAGGAATATGAACTATATGTCATGGCCGACTCCTCTTCATGCAACTGGGGTTTCGTTGAGGTTGATAACGTGCAGGACTTCGTGGCAAAAGCACAGGGCTACCAACTTATCAACGACTTCGCAGCCAAGTATATCGCCGACGAGTCGTATGCCGACTATGTTGATGGCTTCAAGGCTACATACGATGCAGCAGCTGCCATCTACAATGGCGAGGAATTCTTCGACGAGGACGTCGAGGCAGTTAAGTCGCTGCTCAGCGCCAAGGAAGCATTCTACAAGGAACTGGAAAAGGCCGAGCTCGTGGAAGGTGCCGACGATGTGCTGCTTGCTGCCATTGCAAATGCAAAGCAGGCATTCAACACTCAGTCGAATGTTGAGTCGCTCGCTGCTGCACAAGCCACACTTGCTGCTGCTGTCGAGAACTTCGCACTCGGTGCCGGCGACATCACAAGTCTCGGACAGAACATGTCGTTCGAAGACCTCTCATCGCAAGGCGGTAGCGAAACCAGCGGAGTGCAGGGTGCTCCTACGGGTTGGAACGTATATATCAACGGCAAGCAGGTAGTGACTGCCGACGAGGTGCGTAGCGCCGGTGTAAGTGCATGGCACGGAATCAACTCCGACAGCGACGGTGATGCCAAGGACGGCAACCTTGCATTCGGTATCTGGAACTCGGGCATACCACAGTATGAGATAAGCCAGACCATTGAAGGACTGGAGAATGGTACATACACTATCACCGCCGGTCTTATGGTTGGTGCCAATGGTAGCGGTTCGCGCCGCACAACCCAGCGCATATTCGGTAACCTCAACTCTACTTACTTCGGCTCGGAATTTGAGTACGACCTCGATCTGCTTGCAAAAGACGAAGTGTATGCTTTCCAAGGCAATGAGGAACTGGTGACCGACCGCACTCTGCAACCTGTCGAAGTGAAGGCATACGTCTACGATGGTACCCTCACATTCGGTTTGCGTACCGACAACAATATCGCTGCTGCACTGCGCTCTTCAGGCAATGGTGCCGGTGGCGACGGATGGTTCAAGCTCGATAACTTCCGCATCGTGGGCAATGGATATGTTGCCGAGGATGCCGTGGCTGTTAATGACTTCTTCCTCAATCAGCTGCAAACCCTGCTCGACGACTACGACACCAAGATGTACCCCGACACCCGCAAGGCTGCTGAAAAGGCTCTCCAGGCATCACAAAACGTGACAACCGACAGCAAGCAGGAGGACATCAATGCTGCCATCGTGGGCATACAGGCTGTTATGAGCGAGGCATTCGATGCTGCTGCAAGCTATGCAAAGCTCAGCGACGCTATTGTGGCTGCATACGAGAACCTGGAAACCTACTCTAACAAGCTTGGTGCTGACAAGTATGGCGATGTAATCATGGTGACAGAAACAGCTTGGAACGATGAGGAATACACATCGGCCGAAGAAGTGGAAGCTGCCATCCAAAATCTGGCCGACGCTCTGCAAGAGTGTATCGAGTCGGATGTAGTAGTTGAAGGCATGGACCTTACTGCATATATCAAGAACAATAGTTTTGAAGACTGGTCAGAAACTCAAAGTTCTGATAATACTGGTGGTGTAGAGGGCGCTCCTAAGGGTTGGACACTCGTGCTCAACGGCAACGAAGTGAAGACTGCCGGTGATGTTTCTGCTAATGGCGTATCTGCATGGTGTGCTATCAACCGCGGCGACAACATCAATATTGACTTCGACGGCGAAGTCTATACTAAGCAACCTACCGATGGAGACCACCTCTGGGGTATCTGGACCGAGAATATGCCTGAAGTTGAAATCTATCAGGAACTTCATCTGCCAGCCGGTGTATATGAACTGACTGCCGACATGATGGTGGAACACAACTGGGCAGGTGTCAACATTACAACTCAACGTCTGTTCGGAAACCAGAGCATCCAGCTTTGGGGTCGCGAGAGCGATTATGCCGAAAACTTCACTCGGGATATTCTCGATGCAAAGACTCTCCAGGAATACAACACTGGTAACGAGGTTACTTACTTCTCATACGCAGGATATGATAACGACGTGAACGGCAGCTACACATCATTGCTGCGCCCAATGTCGGTCAAGTTCCGTGTTGATGAAGATGGAATTGCAAAGATTGGTTTCCGTACCAACAATGTAGGTGCTGGCGGTGTTGTGAAGCCAGTGAATGGTGCTGGATGGTTCAAACTCGATAACTTCCACCTCACTTGCATATCACTTGGTGCTGTCAGCGAACCTGAACTGCCTGTTGCAATTCAGTCAGTGAATCAGGTCGAGGCTGCCGATAAGACTGTCTACGATGTCACTGGCCGTCGCGTTGCTGCACCTGCAAAGGGATTCTACATCGTGAACGGAAAGAAGGTAATCGTGAAGTAACAATTCGTATCCACAGGAGAATCGGATACATTTCAATAGGAGAGGGGGATGCTCAGTGCATCCCCCTCTCTGCTTTTTGCCTTTTCGGTGTAGGCTTGCGGTGCCACGGCCGGGACAATCAGTGTTTCAGTGCAAGGTTGTAGTTGTAGTAGCGCGTATTGCCCGTAATGTCTTCCACCACTCGCAGGAACGGCGGAAATTTGATGTCTTCATGGCATGCCATTCCCTTGGTTTCGAGTATTGTGAGCGGCTTGCTTTCGCTTCCGCCGCCCTTTTGTGGCGACTGTAGGTGTGGGTCGAGATATGTGTCGAGCTCAAAAAACTGACCCTGCCAGATGAAACTCTTGCGTTGTTTGTGTATGGTACGCCTGTAAGGGTCGGCCTGCTGAAGCAGTGTCT
>CAMVDC010000141.1 GCA_947166155.1 uncultured Prevotellaceae bacterium
TTGATTAAAGGTAAATCCCCTATTCTCTAATTCTCTAATTCTTGATAATAAATACCTACAGCGACACATAAAATCGGGATAGACGGGGAATTTATCAGCCCTCTGCATGATTTTGTGGCAAACCATTGCTGTTATGTCGGGAATTCTTCGTAACTTTGCACGTTGTATTAAGGTAAATAGAGAACCCTCGCCGGATGGCTCTCCCCACTCTCTCTCCCCTGGGGGAGTGCGAGGGGGAGAGAAACCGAACTTGCCCCCTCAGTCCCCCGCAGGGGGATGGCAGAGGGGAAGATGCCCGAAGGACAGAGAGGGTCTTTTAATAAAAATTATTATGAAGGAAACGAACGAAGAACCGAGGACTGAGTCAATCAGTTTTGTGGAAGAGATAGTGAAAACCGAGTTGGAGGCAGGCAAGAACGGCGGAAGGCTGCAGACGCGATTCCCGCCCGAACCCAACGGCTACCTGCATATAGGTCATGCCAAGGCTATAGCCATCGACTTCGGATTGGCTAAGAAGTATGGCGGGGTGTGCAACCTGCGTATGGACGACACCAACCCACAGAAGGAAGACATGGAATATGTGCGTGCCATTGAGCGCGACATCGAGTGGCTGGGGTTCAAGTGGGGCAAGGTGCTCTATGCATCCGACTACTTCCAGCAACTGTGGGACCTCGCCGTGTATCTCATAAAGCAAGGCAAGGCTTACGTCGACGAACAGACATCGGAACAGATAGCAGAGCAGAAAGGCACGCCGACACAGCCGGGAGTGAACAGTCCGTATCGTGACCGGCCGGTGGAGGAGAACCTGCGCCTGTTTGAGGAGATGAACTCCGGACGCATGGAACCCGGACGCATGGTGCTGCGTGCCAAGATCGATATGGCAAGCCCCAACATGCACTTCCGCGACCCTATCATGTACCGAGTGCTCAACATGCCACACTGGCGCACCGGCACGAAGTGGAACGCATACCCTATGTATGACTACACACACGGACAGTGTGACTACTGGGAGGGCGTGACACACTCCATCTGCACCCTCGAGTTCGTGAGCCACCGTCCGCTCTACGACCTCTTTGTCGACTGGGCAAAGCAGGCAGGAGGCGACGACCATCCACTCGACGACAACCGTCCGCGACAGATAGAATTCAACAAACTCAACCTCACACACATCTTGCTCAGCAAGCGCAACCTGCTCATACTGGTGAAGGAAGGAGTGGTGAAGGGATGGGACGACCCGCGCATGCCGACCATCAGCGGATTCCGCCGTCGTGGCTACAGCCCCGAGAGCATTTTGTCGTTCATCGACAAGATAGGCTATACGAAGTTCGACGCCCTGAATCAGATGTCGCTCTTCGAGAGTGCCGTGCGCGACGACCTCAACCAGCGTGCACTGCGTGTGAGTGCGGTGGTCGACCCTGTGAAGCTCATCATCACCAACATGGCTGAAGATGCCGTGGAGGTGTATGACGCAGTCAACAACCCGGGCAACGAAGCCGACGGAACACACCAGATAGAGTTCAGCCGCGAGTTGTGGATAGAGCGCGACGACTTCATGGAAGATGCTCCTGCCAAGTTCTTCCGCTTAGGTCCCGGCAAGGAAGTGCGACTGAAGAACTCCTACATCATACGCTGTCCCGAGACCGACTGCTGCAAGAAGGATGCCGACGGACGTATCACCGAGATATATGCCGAGCTGATACCCGACACCAAGAGCGGACAGCCCAACTCAAACATGAAGATAAAGGGAAAGACCATACACTGGGTGAGCTGCCGCCACTGCGTGGAAGCCGAGGTGAGGAACTACGACCGCCTGTGGATGGTGGAAAACCCACGCGACGAGATATCGGCCTACAGCAAGGAACACGGAGTGGAGGGTATCGACGCCATGCGCCCGTTCCTCAACCCCGAAAGCCTGGAGGTTAAGACGGCATACGTAGAGAAGTGGCTCACTACGCGCAAGCCCCTCGACTACCTGCAGTTCCAGCGCATAGGCTACTACAATGTGGACCCCGACTCAACACCCGAACACATGGTATTCAACCGCACCGTGGGGTTGAAGGATAGCTGGAAGAAGAATGATAATTGATTGTTAACATCAGCTATTCATTATTCATTATTAATTATTCATTAATAAAAGCATCCGCTATTCATTATTCATTATTCATTAATAAAAGCATCAGCTATTCATTATTCATTATTAATTATTCATTAATTAATGCCCGAATACGACGACTCTATAGAATTGGACCAACTGCTCAGAAGCTATGAGCGCTCGAAGCGACAAGGCAAGCCTTGCTACTTCGACTCCGACGATTATGTCGACATCGTGGAGTACTATATGCGCAACGAACAGTTTCAGGAAGCACTCGATGCCGTGGAAGAAGGTCTCAGCCTTCATCACCGCGACAGCGACCTTCGTTCGCTCAAGGCAAATGTGCTGATTTGCTTGCAGCGATACGACGAGGCAGAGAAGCTGGTCGACGCAATCGACCCGTCCGACGACCCCGATGTCTATTACTTCCGCGGACAACTGGCATGCGCCTACGGACATCCGTTGGACGAGCGCACACAGTGGTTCAGGACATGGATGGAAACCGAGCGCGAGGAATGTAGGCAGATGAGTGATGACGAGGAGGCACACACCAGGATGCGCGAGGCATACATGCACGTGATCATGTCGATAGTAGACCTAAGCGCTGAAGACAACCTCGACGACATCATCATACCCTGGGTCGATGAATATATAGAGCAATGCACACCGCTGGTGGGCGACGATATCGACCTCGATATAGCGCGTGCATGCCACGAAGTGGAACTCATCGACAAAGAGATAGAGCTCTACAACCTGATGCTCGACATCAATCCCTACCTGCCGCAGGGCTACACCTATCTGGCTTCGCTTCAAAGTTCGATGGACTATAACGAAGATGCAATAGAGTCGGCCGAGTTTGCACTTGCCATCGATGCCGACGATACCCAGGCATTGCTGGTGAAAGCCTTGAGCAACTATCAACTCACCAACTTTGCACAGGCAGCCATCGACTTCCGCAAGTTTATCGACACCACCGGCGATGGAGTCTATTATGCCATGCTGGCTTCGTGCCTCATGCGTACGGGGCAGAAGAACGACGCATACTGCAACCTCGGTTTCGCTCAGGACTACGTGACCCACCACATATCCGATGGAAAGATAAAGGCCGGTGCTCGCAGCTATATTGCCGAGATATACCTCATGGGCGGATTCTACGACGAAGCGCTCAAGATGATAAACCTGGCTCTCAGGAACAACAAGCATGTGCCCGAGTTCCTCATGCAGAAAGGCATCATACTGCTGTCGCAGAAGAAGACGGTGAGGGCCATGCATGCATTCTTCGAAGCGGTAAACGCGGCCGATCGCAAGTTCCCGTTCCTCACCCTGGCAGGCGGTGAACTCATGGCAAAGGGATATACCGAGGTGGCTATGATGCTGCTCACCACGGCACTGCGCTTCGACGACGACCCCGATTTCCCAAAGATTTACATCTATATGGCGCAGGGGCACTACCTCATGCGCCACACCGACATGTTCCTGAAATACCTGAAGAAGGCATGCCAGTACACGCCCGAACTGGTGCGGACATGCTGGAGCGACGAACTCATAGGCATAGCGCCCGACCATTATTACCAGACGCTGCACGACTTGCTGCTCGGGCGTATGGGCGACGACTCGAAGTCGCGCCTCGACCGCATCAACGACACCGACATGCTCTTCGACCCGGAAGAGCCTTTGCTACCATTCTAAAACAATCAGACTTCCAGATGATAGAAAAGCATATAATACTCGACGATACCGACCTGCTCGCATTCTACGGACCAGCCAATCAGAACATGCAGATGATAAAGGCTCTGTTTCCGAAACTGAGGATTGTGGCCCGTGGCAATGTGATGAAAGTGTTGGGCGACGAGGAAGAGATGTGTGCCTTCGAGGATGCCATGCAGCAGCTGCAGGCACATTGCTCAAAATACAACCTGCTGACCGAAGAGGACATACTGCATATAGTGAAAGGCGACCGCCAGCACGGCTCGGGGGGTACCGACGACTCGGCTGCCATCTGCTACAGCATCAACGGACGCCCCATCACACCACGCAGCGACAACCAGCGACGGTTGGTCGACGACTTCCGCACCCACGACATGCTCTTTGCCGTAGGTCCGGCAGGGTCGGGCAAGACCTACGTGAGCATTGCCCTCGCTGTGCGTGCCCTGAAAAACAAGGAAGTGCGACGCATCATCCTCTCGCGTCCGGCAGTCGAGGCAGGCGAGAAACTCGGATTCCTGCCCGGCGACATGAAGGACAAAATTGACCCCTACCTGCAACCGCTCTACGACGCATTGCAGGACATGATACCGGCACAGAAGCTGCAGGAGTATCTGGAACTGCAGACCATACAGATTGCACCGCTCGCATTCATGCGCGGTCGCACACTCAACGATGCTGTCGTCATCCTCGACGAAGCACAGAACACCACCACACAGCAGATTAAGATGTTCCTCACCCGCATGGGACATAATGCCAAGATGATCATCACGGGCGACGTAACACAGGTCGACCTCCCGCGTTCCGTACGTTCGGGATTGGTCGAGGCAATGACCGTGCTCGAAGGCGTGAAAGGCATAAGCATCATCAAGATGGACGAGAGCGACATCGTGCGCCATAAACTCGTAACACGAATCGTTAATGCATATAGGGAGTATGAGGGGAACAGACCCTCTCCCCAAGGCCCCCCTCTTATCCCCCCAAGGGGGGAGGGAGGATAGACCCTCTCTGCCCTTTGGGCATCTCCCCCTTTATGGGGAGAAGGCCTTCCGGATGGACACCCTCCCCATAAAGGGGGAGGGCCGGGGAGAGGGTCCGTTTTCCATTCCTTTCCATTCCAAATAACTAAATAGTTAAATAGTACATAAATCGTAAATAGTAAATCGTCAAATAGTAAATAAAACAAGAAGTTAAAGAGAAGTTAAAGAGAAGTTAAAGGGAAGTTGAAGGGACGATACCTACTCCGAGGCAACATCCGTCCTTTTAACTTCAGAGCGAAGCGATAACTTCTTTTCCATTCCTTTCCATTCCAAATAATTAAATAGTTAAATAGTACATAAATCGTAAATAGTAAATCCGTAAATAGTAAATAAAATGGCATTAACAAAGACCAACTTTAACTTTCCGGGGCAGAAAAGTGTGTATCACGGAAAGGTGCGTGATGTGTACAACATCAACGACGACATTATGGTAATGGTAGCAACCGACCGCATCAGTGCCTTCGATGTAGTTTTGCCAAAGGGCATACCGTTCAAGGGACAAGTGCTCAACCAGATTGCAGCCAAGTTTCTCGATGCATCGGCTGCCGTGGTGCCCAACTGGAAACTCGCCACGCCCGACCCCATGGTCACCGTAGGCCTCAAGTGCGAGGGATTCCGTGTCGAGATGATCATACGCGGATACCTCACCGGCTCGGCATGGCGCGAATACAAGGCAGGGGCGCGCACACTCTGCGGAGTCGCTCTGCCCGAAGGCATGAAAGAGAATCAGAAGTTCCCAACACCCATCATCACCCCTACCACCAAGGCCGAGGAAGGTCACGACGAAAACATCTCGAAGGAAGAAATCATCGCCCAGGGCATCGTGTCGAAAGAAGACTATGAAGTCATGGAGCAATACACCCGCACACTGTTCGACCTCGGAACACGTATTGCAGCCGAGAAGGGACTCATACTCGTCGATACCAAATACGAGTTTGGCAAGCGCGACGGCAAGGTATACCTCATCGACGAAATCCACACCCCCGACTCCTCGCGCTACTTCTATGCCGACGGCTACGAAGAGAAGTTCCTCAAGGGCGAACCACAGCGCCAGCTCTCGAAGGAGTTCGTACGCCAGTGGCTCATCGACCGCGGCTTCATGAACCAACCCGGACAAGTGGTGCCCGAGATGACCGACGAATTCGTCAACTCAATCACCGACCGATATATCGAACTCTACGAACACATCACAGGCGATAAGTTTGTGCGCGAGCAATCGACCGACGATATAGCTGCACGCATCGAACGCAACGTGAACGCATGGCTGCAAACGAGATAAAGCCCTACGACACCGCCGACAGCAAGACCCGACAGGTGGAGGCCATGTTCAACAACATCGCCCCCACCTACGACCTCCTCAACCACCTCCTCTCCTTAGGCATCGACCGCTGGTGGCGCCGCATTGCCATCAATCATGTAAGGAAGAACTACCGTGGCGCCTCACCTGTCAACATCCTCGATGTGGCAACCGGCACCGGCGACTTCGCCCTGTTGGCTCAGCGTAAGCTCAATCCCCAGTGGGTGGTCGGATGTGATATTGCCGACGAGATGCTACGCCGCGCCAAGGCGAAAGCAGCCGAACGCGGGGTGGCCGATAGGGTAGGGTTCCGTCATGCCGACTGTGCCCACCTTCCTTTCCCCGACTCCGAGTTCGACGTCGTGTTGTCAGCCTTCGCCCTGCGCAACTTTGCCGACCTCGACCGCTGCCTCAGCGAGATACACCGCGTGATGAGCCCGGGCGCAGTGGCAGTAATCATCGACCTCTGCGCACCCCGTCGGTTCCCCATGCGTCAGCTCTTTTCACTCTATCAACACTGCATCATGCCACTCATGGGCCGCCTCATGGCCCACGACCGCGATGCCTACTCCTACCTCCCACGCACCATGGCTGCCATCCCGCAGGGCGAAGACATGGCGCAGCACTTCCGCCAGGCAGGATTCACCCGTGTCACATACCGATATCTGCCATTCGGCATGTGCTGCATGTATGTGGGAGGGGACAGACCCTCTCCCCAGGCCCCCCTCTTATCCCCCCAAGGGGGGAGGATGCCGTCCGGGAGTTAAAGGGAAGTTAAAGGGAAGACCCTCTCTGTCCTTCGGACATCTCCCCCTTTATGGGGAGAAAGCCATCCGGATGGACTCTCCCACCTGAAAGGGGGAGTACCCGCAGGGGGAGGGGGT
>CAMVDC010000142.1 GCA_947166155.1 uncultured Prevotellaceae bacterium
ATTATGAAGAAACTTCTACTTTCAATCATGGCACTCTTGCTGAGTGCTTCAATGTTTGCCGAAGATGTCACATTCAACTTTGACAACGACTACGAAACACTATTCCCTGATCTTGCTGGTGTATCGGCCTCAGGCTCAACCGACGGCGATATCACCGAAACCGTAACACTCACCAGCGGCGATATCACGATGACAATCAACCCTGCTGAGTCGGGCACTGCAACCCGCATCTGGAATTCATCACCACGTCTGCGCATCTATTCAGGTACATTCACCATCGCCTCGAGCGGCGCACCAATCACGTACATCAAGTTCGAGACAGGAACAAACTTCAATGTAACAACTGCTACAGGCACCCTCTCGGGCAAGGAATGGAGCGGCAGTGCACAGTCAATCGACTTTGCTGTGTCGAAGAACACACAGCTAAAGAGCGTGACCATCTCGACCGAAGGCGGCCACACAGTGCTTAACACCCTCTACAACATCGACTTCAAGACTTCGCAGGAAGGCTGGAGCATCGACAACAAGAGCATGGACGAAGCACTGACCTATGTGTGGAAAGCCGATGATCGCTATGGTTATGTGGCCAGCGCATACGTTAACAATGCATCTCATCCATCAGAGTCGTGGATTGTTTCGCCAGTCCTCGACCTCTCAAAAGCATCAAGCCTCGAACTCTCCATCAGCCACGCAGGCAATAAGTTTGCAGGCAAGGTGTCCGACCAAGTGACATATTATGCTTCGACCGATGAAGGTAGTACATGGAACAAACTCGAAGTGGCTACATGGCCGGCAGGCAATAGCTGGTCATTCGTTGAATCGACAGTTGATATAGCCGCTTATGCAGGCAAACCTTCAGTGATGTTTGCCGTGGCATACGTGAGCACAACCGAGAGTGCAGGCACTTATGAGCTCGACAACATAACCATCAAAGGTAACGGAGTGATAACCGTGGTCAAAGTTGAGACCGACGGTCCTACCATCACACCTGCTACAGGCACATACGAAGAAGCACAGACAGTGACTATCACCGACCCATCGGGCAGCAACTACACAATCTACTACACCATCGATGGCTCTGAACCAGAGAATGGTGGCGACAACTCAGTGCTCTACGAAGGTCCGTTCACTGTGAGCGAGACAACAACCGTGAAGGCATCAACCTACGACGACGATGACAACCTCGTGGGAACTACTACCGTCGTTATTACTATAAATAAGGTGGAGGCCATCACATCAATAGCCGACCTCATCGCTGCATGTACTGCTACAAGCCAGAACGACGCACCCGTGGTGTCATTCAGCGCAAGCAACCTGCTCGTAACTGGAGTTAACGGCTCCAACGTGTTCGTACAAGACGCTAAGGGCTCATTCATGCTCTACGGCTCTGCTTCAAACCTCAAGAAGGGCGACATCATAAGCGGAACCATCGAGGGCAAGCTCTACAGCTACAACGGACTGCCCGAACTGTCAGTGACCGACAAGTGGGCAAACATTAAGGTAGAAAGCCAAGGCAACGAAGTGACTGCAACCAAAGTAGCTGCTGCCGACATCACTGCTGCCGATGCAAGCCGTCTTGTACGCTTCGAAGGCCTCACATTCGTAAGCCAGGAAACCGTTTCCAACAAGGTGAACTACACACTCAACGACGGAACAACCAACATCGTGCTGCGCGACAACTACAACAACCTCAGCAAAATCATGTGGAATGCTGACTGCAAGTACAACCTCAACGTGTTCGTCGTTCCATTCAAGGAGACAATACAATATTATGCAGTGAGCGCCGACGATGTGGAAGTCATCTCTACACTCGAAGTGCCTACATTCGCATGGGCTGAAAGCAAGATAGTAACTCACGTAGGCGAGAGCGTTTCAAACACATTGCGCACCAATACCGATGGCGCTGTGACATACACCACATCCGATGAAGCTGTAGCCACAGTTGCAGCCGACGGAGCTATCACTGTTGTAGGTACAGGTGTTGCTACCATCACTGCCACAAGCGAGAAGACCGCAACATATATGGGTGCCACCGCATCGTTCTCACTCGCTGTCATAAGCAATGCCGATGGAACAGCCGAGAATCCTTACACCGTGTCCGACATCAAGGCACTCTATGTTGATGGCGACACAGTGGCCGACGTGTGGGTAAAGGCTTATATCGTGGGTTATGCTGATGGAGCTTTCAATGAAGCTAAGACAAAATTCACTATCGAAGAAGGCGCGGAAGTACCTGCTTCAAACGTGCTTATCGCTGCATCGGCCGACGAGACCAACTATCTGAACTGCTTGCCTATCGCCCTTGAAACCAAACCAGCCGAGTGTAAGACAGTACGCGAGGAAGTCAACCTCAAGGACAACCCTGCAAACCTCGGTAAGGAAGTTTGGTTCCACGGAAGCATCATCAAGTACTTCTCTGTTGCCGGACTGAAGAGCGTGAATGCCTACAGCTTCACCCAGCCGACCGAAGCTCAGGTTGAAGACGTCAACGGCGACGGATCGGTCGACACTCAGGACGTGCTTGCTGTCTACGAGTTCATGCAGAGCTACGAAGAAGGCAAGGCTGTTGATGGCTATGATGTCAACGGCGACGGTGGTGTAGACACTCAAGACGTACTTACTATCTACGAAGTAATGCAGAATCAATAATGATTATCCGACGATTTATACACCTGATGATTGTAGCCATGACAGCCACCGCGGCCGTCATGGCTCAACCATCTGCTACTTATTATAACTCTATTGACGGCAAGGCAAAGGTGGCGTTGAAGCTCGCGCTGAAGAGTATCATATCCAATCACAAGACACTATCCTATTCGGGCGAACTGCCAAAAGCCTACGAACTGGTTTACTACTGCGACGACAATCGTAGCAACGTCTACGATATGTTCTCCTACGACACTTATTCTTATTCATCTACAGGCACCTGGAACAAGGAACACGTGGTGCCCAACAGCTGGTGGAACGGAACGAAGAATGCCGCATATAGCGACATATTCAGCGTAATACCATCAGAAAAGACTGCTAACAACCGCAAGAGCAACTTCCCTATAGGCACCGTGGGCTCGCAGACATGGAGCAACGGATGCATAAAAGTGGGCAAACCCGTGAGTGGTCAGGGTGGAACATACAACAACGTGTTCGAGCCTGCCGACGAATACAAGGGCGACTTCGCACGCATCTATTTCTATGTCGCCACATGCTATAGCGACATAGGGTGGGGCACAAATTCTAATGTAAAGAGCGAGATATCGAAAGAAGACTGGCCTACGCTCAATCCGTGGCTCTATCAGCTGCTGCTAAAGTGGCACAACCAAGACCCCGTTTCCCGGAAAGAGATACAGATAAACAACTCTGCTGAGTCGGTTCAGGGTAATCGTAATCCATTCATCGACTACCCTGTGCTGGCTGATTACATCTGGGGAACTTACCAGTCGACCGATTTCAACCTCTCGGCTGCTGTGCTCTATCAGCACATCAGCGGCTCCGGTCCAGTTGTTCCTGTAGAGCCTGTTGACACTATCGTACCTGTAGAACCTATTGACACTATAGCGCCTGTCGATCCATCCGAGATTCAGAAAGGCGATGAACTGTTTGCCGAGTATTTCGACGAGCTGACATCAGGCGACAATACATCTACGAGTGGTTCGGCCGACTATTGGAGTGGCAATACAAACTTCCCGATGGTTTCTGCCACATATCAGGCAGGAGGTGCCGTGAAACTTGCCACATCTAAGAAAGAAGGGTCGCTCACATCGCGCACTATCGACTATGCTGGAGGTCCCATTGTTGTGGAACTGGCTGTGAAGGGATGGTCGAAAATCGAAGGCTCTATCACCGTAAGCCTCGGCAGCGAGCAGCAAGTAGTGGAATACAAGGCGAAGATGACGGACAAGTTCGAAACCATACGGCTCATCTTCAACAACGTTCCTGCCAATCCTATACTTACTGTCAAGTCGCCTGCCGGCTCACGATGCTTCGTCGACTATGTTGTGGCTTACGAAGGCATAGTACCACAACCGCAAGTGCCTGCCGATGTAAACCACGACGGAACTGCCGACACACAGGATGTGCTGGCCATCTACGAGTGTATGCAGACCTACGAAGCCGACGGCACCGTTGACACTCAGGATGTGCTAACTATCTACGATTATATTCAAACTGAATAAAGAATGAATCCTGTCAAATCATATTGTGCCCTGCTACTGCTGTTTCTGCTCACACTTCATGCAGTTGCTCAACCCAAGGCCGGTTATTACTCTGACATAAACGGCAAGAAGCAAGTGGCACTGAAGTTGGCACTAAAGGATATCATATCGAAACATACCAAGCTGTCATACGATAGCAGTTTGCCCGAAGCTTACGAATCGGTGTACTATCAAGACGCAAACAAAAACTACGTCTACGATATGTTCTCATACGACAACTACACCTTCTCGTCGAGCAAGTGGAACAAGGAACATGTGATTCCAAACAGCTGGTGGGGAAAAACCAAGAACAATGCATATAGCGACATCTTCAGTGTCATTCCTTCTGAATCTAAGGCCAACAGCCACAAGAGCAATTTCCCCATTGGTACGGTTGGCTCTGATGTCACGTTCGACAATGGTTGCATAAAGGTAGGCACGCCTGTTGATGGTCAGGGTGGTACATACTCCAAAGTGTTCGAACCAGCCGATGAGTATAAGGGTGACTTCGCGCGCATCTATTTCTATGTGGCTACTTGCTATAGCGATATTGCGTGGGGCAGTGGCAGTGTGGATAGCGAGATATCGAAGGAAGACTGGCCTACGCTCAATCAATGGCTCTACAAGCTTCTGCTCAAATGGCACAACCAAGACCCCGTGTCGGAAAAGGAAGTGAAGATAAACGATTCTGCTTTTGCAAAGCAAGGCAACCGCAACCCGTTCATCGACTATCCAGTCCTTGCCGACTACATCTGGGGAACCTACCAATCTGTCGGCTTCGACCTCTCGACCGCACAACTCTATAAGCACGTGAGCGGAGCAGGCCCCGACGATCCTACAGACCCAACAGATCCAACAGATTCTACAGACCCAACAGACCCAACAGATCCAACAGACCCAACAGATCCTATCGAAATTGCTGACCTCGATATCACTTCGACCCTCTTTACTGAAGACTTCGAAGTGACAGCAGCAGCCGGCAACAACACATCGACTGGCGGCTCATCGGCTTTGTGGGATGGTAACGAAAACTTCCCGACAGCGTCCTACGTCTACAAGGCAGGGGGTGCTGTGCGTATGGCATCGGGTAGCAATGCAGGGTCGATGACTTCGAAGACCATCAGTTTTGCTGGAGGCATTGCTGTAGTGCAAATCAAGGTGAAGGGATGGACTGATATCGAAGGCCCATTCACCGTAATACTCGGCAGCGAGAAACAGACCGTGACCTACACGTCAACCATCAGCGACGACTTCGAGACCGTCACCCTCGTGTTCCGTTCGGTGGCTGCCAATCCTAAGCTCACAATCGAGACAGCAAAGAAACAACGCTGCTTCATCGGCGAAGTCACCATCTATGCAGCAACCGAGAAGCCTGCGATAATGCTTGGCGATGTGAACGACGACGGAACTGTCGATGCACTCGATGCCTCGTTCGTCCAGCAATATGTGGCAGGCAAGTTGTCCCTCGACAACGAAGCGGCTGCCGACATGAACCACGACGGAGATATCGATGCCCAGGATGCGTCGCTCATCCAGCAGAAGGTGGCAGGGAAGTTTGATAATTGATATATGATAATTGACCTGCCTGATGGAAAGCAAAAAATAGAAAATAAACAAATAACCTTAAACGTTAAACCGTAACTTGTAAATCGTAAATTAGATTATGAAAGCAACAATTCTCTTTTCGGCACTGTTTGCCATGATGGCAAGCATGCCCATGCAGGCACAGACATCTGCATCGCGAGTGGTAGAAGAAGGTGGAACCGGCCCTTACAAGGCCATCATGCTCGAAGATGCCAGCCTCGAGGCACACACCATTTTCGTACCACAAGACCTCTCGAAGTTTGGTAAAGACCAAAAACTGCCCGTACTCGTATGGGGTAACGGCGCATGCAACAACTCTCCGTTTGAGCACTATCTTTTCCTCAACGAGATTGCATCACACGGATATATCGTCGTGGCTACCGGCTACATGCCCAAGGAGGGCGAACGCTATCAAGGCCCTATGTCGAAGAGTGAGCAGCAGATAGAGGCCATGGACTGGGTGTTCCAGCAGAACGAAAAGAAAGACAGTCCATACTATGGCAAGATTGACACCAAGAACATCTGTGTGGCAGGTATGTCGTGTGGCGGACTTCAGACACTCTTCAACTGCGCCGACAAGCGCATCTCCTCGCTCATGATTTGCAACAGCGGACTCTTCAACCAGCAGAACGCAGGCAGTGCGGTGGGTGGAATGCCCATGCCTCCCAAGGAGAAACTGAAGGAGATACACACTCCAATCATCTACATCCTTGGAGGAGAGCGTGATATAGCCTACGGTAACGGAATGGACGACTTCCATCGCATCAGCCACGTACCAGCCTATGCAGCCAACTTCCCTGTGGGCCATGGTGGCACCTACGGACGTCCCCACGGTGGTGAGTTCACCATCCCTGCACTGGCATGGCTCGACTGGACACTGAAAGGCGACAAAGAGGCTGCCAAGATGTTCACGGGCAGTGAACCTGGCCTCCTCAAACGCGAGGGCTGGACGCTCGAGAGCAACGGAAAGTGAAGCTGAGCGATATTATATAATCCAAATCGGTCATTAGCGCGTAACAGTCTCTAATGACCGATTTTGTTTTTCACCATATAATAATATTACTGTCCGGTAAACACGGTGAATCATTTTGATACGTAAAAATATTATTGCTGTCCGGTAAACATCTTTGCTACATATATTGCACAACTTTTATTTCTG
>CAMVDC010000143.1 GCA_947166155.1 uncultured Prevotellaceae bacterium
ACCAGCATTGATTGTAGCAGCGGTGCCGAGGTTACCTACAAGACCTGTAGCAGCCTTCACATCAGATGCTTCACCTTTATAACCGGCAACAATCTTACTATCTGTAGCTTTAAATATATAAGGTGTACCTGCAACGAGATCACCAGCCACTTCTTCAAGAGCAACACCAGTTATCTTTTCACCGCTCTTAGTAACACCTGCAACGCTGTAGAATGTAGCACCACTTCGATCAGCAGCAGCAACAGCGAATGGCAGACAGATTGTTCCATAGTTGTCGGCTGTGGTTGTGCGTGTGTATCCGTAATAAACAGTTATATTGGTTATTCTTCGTTGTGAAGTAGAGCTGTTAGTATATGTTATGTTTTTTGCACCCTCTGTATACCATGTTGCGGTTGTACCCTCAGTGCTTAATGATCCGACACTCACACCATCTGTGTTGGCAATTGCATATCCAGATGTGCAAGTAATGACTACTTTATATATTGGCATAACACCTGTGATAGTCATTGTATTCTTAGCGTATAATCTTAATTCATTACCATTATCATAGAATTTAGGTGCATTTGAGCCTTCTCCTTTACTATAAATCATATCGAATGAGTTTGCAGATTCACTTTCTGCATCCGAAGCATTAGCCTTCCCAAGGTCGCTTATGGCTAAGGATTCATAACTATTGTTGAATTTTTCTTTGACGCTTAAAACATAAGTTGCATCTGGAGCAGGGAGATATTCAGCATTTCCTGAATAAGAGGCCGTAATAGTAGTAGTTCCTTTTTTAAGAATAGTTATTACACCTGTTGCATTGATCGTAGCAACAGATTCATCACTACTACTATATGTAACACCTGTCAAGTCAGCAGGAGTTGTTGTAAGTGTTGGGAAAGTGTTAGATTCACCAATTATAGCTGAAGCAGACGACTCACTCCATACAAGTGTTGTTGCAGTCTTTGAATCGGTGTAAGTGTATGAGATATTATAACACTTAACACCTTTTTTTATTCCTGTTACTGTAACAGTAAGCACTTTTCCTGAACCAGTAGAAGTTGATGTAACTGTTACATCAGATGTTGCATTTAATGAACCTGTGCCAATAGTTGTATCACCTGCTTTCAAAGTTACGGTTCCAGCTGTACCAGAAAAGCCTCCAAATTTTGCGGACATTGATGAAATCTCTGATGTTTCAGGTAAGGTCATCGTAAATGTGATACTTGTTGCGGGACTACCAGAAGAGCCTACTTGAAAATACGATGCATTAGGAGTGAAAGAAGAAGTTCCAACTGTTGTTACTGTCCATTCATTTCCAAGATTGTCTTCGCCGCTTACAGAGGCAGCGTTAATTTTAATAGTTCCCGCATTGCCAGTATTATTAAAAACAATAGTACCATTGTGCTCTGCGGCCCACGCACTCATGCCCATCATGCCTACGCACAACAGACACATTAATTTAAGTAATTTCTGTTTCATTTGTTTTTTGTTTAGTTGAGTTATTTAATTGGGTTGAATAGAATGCTCGACACGATGCATAATACACTATGCATCATCCATCCCCCCATCTAAATGGTATCTCACTCATTGTGAGGGGTAGGGGAGGTGGAGCGGGAGAGGGGCCAAAGGGCTGTCGTATGGATAGTCGTGGGACACAAAAATGGCGTGACGCCATCCTCTCTGCGCTTAGCTAAGGGGTGAAGCCTAGGAAAAAAGTTGGAACCCCCGGTAATTCATAGAGGAACATGCACCACACCATTTAGTGGGTACATAGCTACTGAGAATTACCTGGAGCAACTCATTCCTGAGGGCTGCTTCCACAATGATTAAATCGTGCGTTATTCCGAGAGAGTTTCCTAGGCTTCTTGGCTAAGCGCGATATAATAGCTATTGTTTCGGTCGTTCGGGATTTCTCCCCGAATCGACTGCAAAGTTACATATAAATATAATAAGGTGCAAATTATTGTAACGAAAATGTCTCGAAAACGGACTTTTCAACACGTTTATTACTTTTTTTTCACTTTCATTTAAACTTTTTTAGTTTTTTCCTTGTTTGGTAAGATGAAATGATGTATATTTGCAGCAAAAGAACGACAATATACCTATAATAATGTTTTCGTTAAGCCCGATGGGCAATGATAAGCTCGCTTAATCGATGCCACGGCTAAAAAGATATCCAACCTATAATAATCCTATTGTTTAACTGATATTTAAATGCTTGTACCTATGAAACGAAAACTGTTACTGCTATTAGCCGCAGGGTGTGTGGTGTTCATGTTGGTTGCATGCGCTGCAAAGACACCTCAAGAGAAAGTTGTTGAGGCACTCAACGATGCCATTGAACGTGTGGACGAAGCTACTACACGTAAGAAACTCGACTGCACTTCGCAGAGACTCATCTTAGATTACAAAGCCATCTTCAAGAACATGACTCCTGCCGAGCAGAACCGGGTGATGAACTCGAAGGAGGTGATGGAACTGCAAAACATGTTTAACAAGAAATTTACCGAAAAGCTGAAAGTCGTAAGATAAGGAATTATCACTGTAAGGCAAACACGGTGAAACACCTGATGTATAATCATTGAAACACGCAAGCCCTGCAATCTTAACCATTAGCAGGGGCTTGCGTATTTTGTCCAAATGGATGAGGGGTGTGTGTATTTATTTATACTCACCCTTCTTCAGGAAGTTGAAGCCGGCGATAAACTTCACCGTACCGTAGGAGTTGGTGAGTGAGAACTTGTCTTGTCGATAAGCATAAGTGTGGACATCGACCACCAGGCCGGTGAAGTATTTGGTATTGTTCCAAAACAGGCTGGTGCGGAAGAATATGTCGGTCGACACGCGGCGCAGTATGTCGCGGCTGTGGCTGTCGTTGGTGATGTCGGAACGGCGGTAGCCTATCGACGGAAGAATCGACACGGCCAGGATGCAGTTGCGACGGAAAGCCCAGTTGTAGCCGTAGCCCACACTCACTGCATAGTCGTGGTAGGACACGTGGTTGAAAAGCAGGGTGCTGTCGATTTGCTGATAGATGTAGGGGCTGAGCAGCGAGGCATCGAAGTCGATCGACACATGGCTGTAGCTGAATCCCAACTTCCACGAACCCTGACTGCGACGCTGTACGGCATTCTCGCCAAAGGCTGCCGGCCATGAGTAGCGCCGGTGGTTGAAGATGTATTGTGCATCGATACCTTCGCATCTCGATTTCAGGCCCACGAAGTTGCGGTCCTGACCCGTGAGGTCGATATCAGATATGTTGGTGAACTTCGCATTCTTGCCCAACTTGAAGTTGTAAATCTCGGCCACGATGCGGGCGGTGTTGAGCACCAGGGAGTTGCGGTAGCCTGTGCCCTGACTGTTGGGGCGTGAATGACCTATATCCTCGAGGTTGATGGAACGGCCGTAACCAAAGATACTCCAGTAGACATAGGCTCCGAGCACAAGCGGGTTGCCCGATTGAAGCACCATGTTTTTCGACTTGCCCGACTCGCTCGAGGTCATGCGGTAGTAGTCGTGGAAGTACGAGAGCTCGGCCTGGGCCGTGAATTCATATTTCTGGGGAGTGACATAGTTGGTGTCGCATCCCATGAAGAAGTCGGTGACTGCATCGGCTGCACGCATGATGGGGTTGAGAATCTTGGAAAGCGGTTTGCGGCGGCGGACGGTGTCGGGCGGAGTGGGGAGTGATGCGTCCTCGAGTGTGTCGGGAGTGGAAAGGACAGTAGTAATGGGCGTTTCGTTGATTGTGGTTGCTGTCTCGAGTGTGTCGGTAGGTAAATACTCGTCTTTCACATCGAAGGCATTGATGCCCGATGTGATAAACAATGATAATATGACACACGCGATTCTATGCATCCGTCTTTCTTTATTTCTTCGTTCCAATAGTTTCTTATTCACTTCAGCGCTTCAATATCTGGTCCATTACCCAGTTGACCGGTGTGGCGCTCACGGAGTTGCAGTCACATGTCTTGATGCCTCGAAGGTCGTCAACGATGCTCTGGATGAGTGGCATCTGCACGTAGCGAGGGTTGTCGATCTTGATTTCCTCGCGTCCGTTGGGGGTGTGGAGGGTGATGGGGGTGTAGTCGAAAACAGAAAAGCACACCATGCCTTGGTCGCCAACCACCTCGATGCGGTCGGTGCGTGCCGAGTCGTGTGCCACAAAACACCACGAGCCGCTGCCGGTGAGTCCGCTGTCGAATCGGAAACAGGCGTTGAATGTGTCCTCGACTCGGTAGAGTCCTGCCATGTTGGTTGCATAGCCTTCAGCCTCGATAATGACTCCAAACATGTCGATGAGCAGGTCGATTTGATGGCTTGCCAGGTCGTAGAAGTATCCACCACCGCCTGCGATGTCGGGTTGCAGGCGCCACGGCAGGTTGGTCTTGTTGTAGTCGAGTTCGCGTGGCGGTACGGCAAATCGTATCTGAACGGAGAGCACTTTGCCTATGGTGCCGCTGTGTATGATTTGCTTCACGCGGATAAAGTAGGGCAGATAGCGGCGGTAGTAGGCCACGAAGCAGGGTACACCTGTCTGTTCCGACACGTTGTTGACGCGCAGACACTCTTCGTAGTTGGCTGCCAGCGGTTTCTCGACATACACGGGTTTGCCTGCCTTCATGGCCATGATGGCAAATGTGGCATGCGACGAGGGTGGTGTGGCTATATAGACGGCGTTGACTTCGCGGTCGTTGATGAGTTCGGTGGCATCGGTGTAGGCACGTTGGATGCCGTGACGCCGTGCATACGAGAGGGCTTTCTCGCGGTCACGGCTCATGACACATGCTATCGACGAACCTTCAACGCACTGAAGTGCCGGTCCGCTCTTGGTCTCGGTTGCTTCGCCACAACCGATGACTCCCCATCTCACTTGGTCTAATGTGTCCATCGGTATATGAAGTCGTAGTTGATGAAAATAGGTTCTTACTGATGTTCGGGCATTGGGCTGAACACAATGAGTGCTCGCGCTATGGTCTCACCCTTTCCGTCGCGGTGGTAGTGTTTGCGAATCTCGATGTTGAAGTGGAGTGGTTCGGATTCCTTCATCAGCAGCGAGAGTTTGTCGCCGTAGTATGCTTCGGCCACGTAGGCCAGTTCGGCTCTCTGAATGTGGTGAGTGGAGTGGTATTCGCGCGAAAAGAGGTCGAGTATGTGTGATATGTATTTTATGGAGTTGAAGTGTCCGTTGCAGTCGAGGTCGCTGTATCGTGCTTCGATGGTAGTGGTGGGTTCCACGTCGGTGAGTGGTCGCAGGCGTGAATGTCCCTCCATGTTGCACTCTATCTCGGGTGCGAGAAACTCTTGGAAGCGTTCGCCGTATTTGCTTGTGAGGTCGAGTGGCTGGCGACTGGTGTTGTCGATCATGGCCCAGATGGTGCGTGCATATCCACACACGTTTCCTTCATCGTCGGTGATGCAGAAGTTGCGGTTGGTGAACATGCGGTATATGCTTTCAATCCATGTGGTGATGTGGTAGTTGTTGTAGATTTGCGGCATGCGGCTCATCTCGATTGTCATGCGCGAGAGTACCCATGAGTGGTTGTCGCGAAATAGCTCGTTGAATCCGAATCCGCGGCGCGAAGCATGAAATTCGGCACAGTTGAGTATGTTGCGTCCCAACACTTCGTAGGCCAGTTCGCGCTTGAAGTCGGTGTTGAATGCGTCGGCTCGGTAGTCAAGGGTTTCTGTTTTTGTCATGATGCGAATGTGTGTATTTATGATGATTTCTGGATTTCGATATGCAAAGTTATGAATTTTTTCCCTATCTTTGCATCGGGAAACGGCAAGAATTGCCGACAACAACTAAAAAAGAATGATTTTACTATGAGAAAGATTTGTTTTTTTGCACTTGCACTGATGACTTTCTGTTCAGTGTGTGCACAGGAGAAAGCGGAACCGGCTCCGCTCGAAATGGAGTTTGTAATGGAGTTGAACGTGTCGTTGGGACAGGCCTACAGTGTGGGCGCCACTACTCATGGCAGTCGCAACACGGTTCCAATCACTGGCGGCAAGTTTGAGGGACCGAAGATCAAGGGCGAGATTCTCGAGGGTGGAGCCGACTATCAGCTGAGCGACCCTGCTACCGGGCGCACTGATGTCGAGGCTATTTACAACCTGCGTACCGATGATGGAGTGAATATCCACATCCGCAACAAGGGCATCATTGCCATGGGGCAGGACGAGGATGGAAAGCCCAGCTTCTATTTCAGATGTGCACCCACGTTTGAGGCTCCTAACGACAGCAAGTATGCATGGCTGAACAAGGCCATCTTTGTCTGTGCTCCGTCGATGGGGCAGGGGGCTGGCATCACGCTCAGGGTGTGGAAGATTAAGTGATTGCTTTCATCGCCTGACTGTTTCAGCGAGTATCCGTAGAACTGGCTTTCAGCGTGTGAGCGTCAGTTCCACTCCGCAGCCGTCGCAGTCGGCACCGATGGGTGGATTTTGTTTCAGCATGCTGATTTCCACTGCATCGATCATGTCGAAATCGCTGAGCAGGCGGCGAGCAATGCGGCCACACACGTGCTCGATGAGCCTGGAGGGTGTGGCCATTTCTTCTCTTACTATTTTATACACTTGTGCGTAGTTCACAGTGTCGTCGAGCGAGTCGGTGGTTGTGGCTTGCTCGTTGGAAACATTGAGTCGGAGGTTGATGATATACCAATCTCCGACTACTGTTTCTTGTGGCATAGCGCCGTGGTAGGCGTATATGCGTAGGTTGTTGAGCACTATGTTCATGCTGTTGTATATGAGTGTGTGTGGTGGTGACTATCCGCAACGCGAGTGTCCGCAGTTGGTGCAGATGAGGCATCCTTCCTGGTAGACGAGTGTCTCTTCGCCGCAGTTGGGGCATCGTTGTCCTGTGGCTTTGGTGCCGTCTTGTACGTATTTCTTCAGGGCGCGTTCCACACCGTTC
>CAMVDC010000144.1 GCA_947166155.1 uncultured Prevotellaceae bacterium
AGGGCATTGCGGAAGATAATTTTTTGCTCATTTGAGTTTTAGCGGACAGTAATAATTGCTTAATATCCCTGTCGGTATTTATCTTCGTTCTCATCGCCAAGAATCGACAGATACGAGTTGTATCGGCTCTGGCTTATATCATGACGCTCGAGCGCTGCAAGCACGGCGCAACCGGGTTCGTGGGTGTGGGTGCAGTTGTTGAAGCGGCAGTCGGCAGAGAAGCGGAATATCTCCTTGAAGTAGTGACCCACCTCTTCACGACTCATGTCGATTGTGCCAAATCCCTTGATGCCGGGGGTGTCGATGATGTAGGAGTCGGCTGTCGGAAGTTCATACATCTCGGAGAATGTGGTGGTGTGGCGACCTGTGTCGTATGCATCGCTCAAGTCGGCCGTACGAAGGTTAAGTTCTGGCAAGATGTAGTTGATGAAGGTAGACTTGCCTACACCGCTGTTGCCCGAAAGCAAAGTCACCTTGCCATCCAACTTGCGTACAGCCTTGTCCATGCCTTCGCCAGTGAGCACCGACAACTTCAGACACGAATATCCGATGGTTTCATATAGGTTTATCATGCCGTCGAGCAGTTCAAGGTCGTCAGCGCTATATATGTCGGTCTTGTTGAAAACGATGGTTACAGGAATGGAATAAGCTTCGGCCGTTGCCAAGAAGCGGTCGATGAATGTGGTCGATGTCGTGGGGTGGGCTATAGTCACTATAAGGAAACACTGGTCGATATTGGCCGCCAGTATGTGCGACTGCTTCGACAAGTTGATAGATTTGCGTATGATGTAGTTCTTGCGCTCGTCGACCGAATCGATGAGTGCTGTGCCATCAGTGCCTGGCAGTATGGTCACGTGGTCGCCTATAACGACGGGATTGGTGGAGCGGATGCCGCGCAAGCGAAAGTTGCCTTTCACCTTGCACTGCATCGTTCCCCCTTCATCGGTCTTTACTGTATACCAGCTGCCGGTATTCCTAACTACGATGCCATGCATCATACTGTCATGATTTCCTTGCTCTTTTCGTCGAGCATGGCATCCAGCTTCTTGATATACTTATCGTGTATCTTCTGGCACTGCTCCTCGGCATCCTTCTCTACGTCCTCGGGTACTCCGTTTTTCACGCTCTTCTTCAGTTTCTCGATTGCATCGCGGCGTGCATTGCGCACACTCACCTTGGCTTGCTCGGCCAGTGTGGAGCACTGCTTCGAGAGTTCCTTACGGCGTTCTTCGGTCAGCACAGGTATGCCCAGACGTATCTGCTCGCCGTTGTTTTCGGGCATGATGCCTACGGGTGAGTCGATGATGGCCTTCTCTATGACCTTCAACATGCTGCGGTCCCATGGCTTGATGACGATGGAGCGTGCATCGGGTGTTGAGAGGTTGGCTACGTTCGACAGGGGCATCATGGCTCCGTATGAATCGACGCGGATGCCGTCGAGAATGTGTACGTTGGCGCGTCCGGCACGAATGCGGCTCAGTTTCTCTTCGAGGTTCATGGCTGCCATCTCCATGTCTTCTTCGGCAGCGCTGAGGTATTGCTTTACTTCTTCGTTCATTCTATTTTAGGGCTTTATGGTGAAGTGAATAGAAGGGGAGTTAAAACGAAGTTATCGCTTCGCTCATGAAGTTAAAAGGACAAATGTTACTGAGGGTAAGTATTGTCCCTTTAACTTCCTGTTAACTTCCTTCCCGTTTTTTGTTATTTACAAGATTGTGCATCCTTCGCAAGGCTTCAACTGCTTGAAGAAGTCGTTGCCTTTGTCGTCAACAAGGATGAATGCAGGGAAGTCTTCGACGTCGATTTTCCAGATGGCTTCCATTCCGAGTTCAGGGTATTCCACGCATTCGATGCTCTTGATGCTGCTTTGCGAGAGCACTGCAGCCACGCCTCCGATGGTTCCGAGGTAGAATCCTCCGTGTTTCTTGCATGCGTCGGTCACTTGTTGTGTGCGGTTGCCTTTTGCTATCATCACGAGGCTTGCTCCGTGGGCTTGGAATTCATCTACGTATGGATCCATGCGGTTGGCTGTGGTTGGTCCCATCGAGCCACATGGGTAGCCCTCTGGTGTCTTGGCTGGTCCGGCATAGAGCACTGGGTAGTCTTTGAAGTATTGTGGCATTCCTTCGCCGGCGTCGAGTCGTGCTTTGAGTTTGGCATGAGCTATATCGCGTGCCACGATGATGGTTCCCTTGAGGTTGACACGTGTTGATACAGGGTATTTGGTGAGCTCCTTGCGCACTGCGTCGATGCCTTGGTTGAGGTCTATCTCGATTCCCTTGCCTCCTTCGCCCGGACGACGCATTGCCTCGGGTATGAGTTCACATGGGTTGTCGTCCATCTGTTCAATCCAGATGCCGTCGCGGTTGATTTTTGCTTTGATGTTACGGTCTGCCGAGCAGCTCACTCCCATACCGATGGGGCATGAAGCTCCGTGGCGTGGCAGGCGGATGACGCGTATGTCGTGTGCCAGGTATTTGCCGCCGAATTGTGCGCCGAGTCCTATTCTATATGCTTCTTTCAGCAGTTTCTGTTCGAGGTCGATGTCGCGGAATGCGCGTCCTGTCTCGTCGCCTGTGGTTGGCAGGTTGTCGTAGTATTTGATTGATGCGAGCTTGACGGTTAGCAGGTTTTTCTCGGCCGATGTGCCGCCGATGACGAATGCGATGTGGTAGGGCGGACATGCGGCTGTGCCCAGGTGTTTCATCTCTTCGACGAGGAATGGGAGCAGTGTGCCTTCGTTCTGTATCGTGGCTTTGGTCATGGGGTAGAAGTAGGTCTTGTTGGCCGAGCCACCTCCTTTGGCTACCATCACAAATCGGTATTCAGCACCCTCGGTGGCTTCGATGTCGATTTGTGCAGGCAGGTTGCAGCGGGTGTTCACTTCGTCGTACATGTTGAGCGGAGCGTTCTGCGAGTAGCGTAGGTTGTCGCCTGTGAAGGTGTTGTACACACCACGGCTCAGTGCCTCTTCGTCGTCAAATCCTGTCCATACTTGCTGTCCCTTCTCGCCATGGATGATGGCAGTACCGGTGTCTTGGCAGAATGGCAGGATGCCCTTGGCGGCTACGTCGGCATTGCGCAGGAACTGCAGGGCCACATATTTGTCGTTCTCCGATGCTTCGGGGTCGTTGAGTATCTTGGCTACTTGCAGGTTGTGTTCGCGTCGCAGCATGAACTCCACGTCGTGGAATGCCTGCTGGGCCAGCAGTGTGAGTGCTTCTTTCGATACTTTTACTATCTCTTTTCCTTCAAATTCGCTTACCGTCACGCCCTCTTTTGTCAGCAGGCGATACTTGGTTTCGTCTTTGCCCACTTGAAACATTGGGGCATACTTAAATTCTACGTTTTGTGCCATATAAATGTTATTCTGATTGTATACGCTTTATTCCGTCTTCGATGTATAGTCCCGTGGCTTGCGATTGGTCGCTGAGCATTATGCCGTTCATGCCGTATAACTTCGGTTCCGTATTCCTGGTTGCAGGTATCGGGGCTATTGCCTGTGCAGTTCCCCATCCGGTGGATTGGCTTTCGAGGGTTATGACGCGTGGGTCGTTCATACACTTCTGCCACTGTTCGCGACTGGTCTTGTCGACGAATCGTCCGTTCCATGTCTGATACCATGGCATCCACCACGACCACACGGCTTCTTCTTCCACTTCGCGGTCGATGTCGGGGATGGGACCGTTTTCCGACAGGGCTATGATTTTCTTGCCGCCCGTCAGTCGCTTTAGTTGGTCGAAGGTGATGTAGTTGCTTTGATAGTCGAAGTTGTGGTTGTAGATGTCGGCCGACACGATGTCGTAGTACTCGTCGCCGGGGTTCCAGTCGGCATCGTTTTCACCGGCATTCCACATCCAAATCACGTTGTGTACACCCTTCACTTCCACCATCTGATGGTAGATGAGCTGATATAGTTTGATGAATGGCTTGGCTCCCTCACGTCCCCACCAGAACCATCCGCCGCTTGCTTCGTGCAGGGGTCGGAATGTGCATGCGATGCCGTCCTTTTGCAGTGCGAGCAGGCAATCGGCCACGGTGTTGATGTCTTTCAGTATTTGTTTATATAGGGTTGACGATGTGTTCCATGTCCCGTCGGCATTCATTGCGTCGGTTATCTTCATCTGACTCTTATCGGTGTAGAACTCATCGGTCTTGCGGCTGGGGTCGCGCCAGTGCCATGTGAAGTTTGGCAGGCCTCCGCGGCGGTAGGTGTCGCGTGCCAGGCGCATCACTGCGTTGGTGTATTCCTTGTTCCACTGTGTGGCTTCGCTCCTGCCGGTGGTGTTCATGAAGTCGAATCCCACCAGTGCGGGGTACTTGCCCGATGCTGCGTAGACGGCTTTCATGTCGGGATGTTGGCGCACATCGCTGCCCGTCACTCCGCTCATGTCGCCTGTCATGATGCCGCTTATGGTTTTCTTGCCGAAGTTGGTGTAGAGGAAGTCGTACATCTGTCGTGTTGCCTCGGTGGCGTCGGGGTCGACGGGGCGTGGCGATATGTCGAACTTCAAGGTGCTTTCGCTGCGTTCAATCCTGATGTAGTCGATGCGGAACCACGTCCAGCTTGGGCTTACCACGACGGTGTTGCTGCCTGCCTTCATGAAGTATGAGCCCACTTTCGTCTCGCTACGGCCTTTGGCGGTGAATGTGCCGTTAGTTCCGTTGACTGTCACGTTCACGATTTTGTCGCCATACAGTGCGTCGTGTCCCACATAGATGTCATACTTGCCGCTCTCCGTGGCGTTGTAGGTGAAGTTGATGCGTGCGTTGTTTTCGGTCAACTCCAATGCCTTGCCGCCCGAGTATTTGCTGTCGGTTACCACCGCGCAGTTGCTATGACTGGCTGCCTCAGCCTCCAGTCTCACAGCCTTTGCCATAGTACTAATGCACATACAGCATGCTGTCAGTAAAGTGTAAATCAGCGTTCGCTTCATTGTGGTATCATTTCTTCATGAACTTCAGCGAGGTCTTGCCACTTCTCACCACATACGTCCCTTTGGGCAGGCCGTTGGTGTCGACGAGGGTTTTGTCGGTCGTGGTCGTGACTTTCACGTCTTGCTTACGTCCGTTCACATCGAATACTTCGATTTTTTTCTTGCCTTGCAGCAATAGTGAGCCGCCTTCCCATTTCACGTCTTCTTTAACCATTTGTTGCTCAATGCCGCTGGGGTCGTCGGTTGCAGAGATGTAGAAACGCACGATGTCGGTGAACGAATACTCTTTGGTATCGACCGTGATGCTGTTGCCGCTGAATTTCATGATAGGGGTGTCGTCCAACAGGAAATAGACGCGTGTGCTGTCGCTCAGCACCAGCACCAAACTCTTAGCTTCGATTGATGTGGCATGGCAGAATGCAAATGCCAGCATCAGAATAGTTGTAAATCGTTTCATAGTCCTTTGCGATTTTACTTCAATTAATCTTCAGTGTCGTATTACACCGAATACTTTCGACTGCAAAGATACGAAAAAAAAGTTATTCAATGCATCATTAGCAATAAAATATGACGTAAAGACACGATTTTGTTTGCCTTTTATGTATTTACTATTAACCATTTGCCATTCGGTGTATGTGCTTCGCCCTGTGTCCGCAAATGCCACTTCAGTGATGTGCCTGCATGCTCTTGTTTTTATGTCTGTATGCATGCTGTTTTGCGAGTGCGCACTTTCGGGGCTGCGAGTGCGCACTCTCGGGGCTGTGAGTGCGCACTCTCGGGGTCGCGAGTGCGCACTCTCCGAGCCGCGACTGCGCGCTCACAAAAAAGTCGGTGGCCTTGCATGACCACCGACTTCTGTACTTTTGCCTGTAAAGGGCAGCTGTCGTGTAAAAAATAAGTTGCCCTGTCACAATTCTCAGAACAGTGGCAGGGCACGTGGGTGATGCTTATTTGTAAGCCTCGAGAGTTTCGGGAGTGATGCACATCACGTAGTTGTAGTGGCGTGCAATCTCGCTCTCGGCATGGTTCATAAACACGGTGAGGCTCTTGTGGAAGAGGTCGGCGTTGCGCTGAGTGTCGCCCAGCAGAAGCTGTGCCATGATGGTGTAGGCAGTCATCTCGTAGAGCTTGCGGCCGCAGAAGTCGATTACGTCTTGGTTTTCGAACGACTTGACATGTGCTGTTGCTTCTTCGAGTTTCTGTGTCATGGCCTCGATGCGGGCGATGACTGGTGTGCAGTGCTCGCAGGCGTTGGCTTTCAGTTCCTCGGTGGTGGCCTTGATCACGTCGGTGTAGGTTCCGTTGGTGATGTAGCGCAGTGCGGCCACTGTCTGCAACTGGGTCGTACCTTCGTAGATGCTGGTGATGCGGGCATCGCGATAAAGGCGCTGACACTTGTACTCCTGCATGTATCCGCTACCTCCGTGTACCTGTATGGCATCGTATGCGCTTTGGTTTGCAAACTCGCTGTTCATACCTTTGGCCAGCGGAGTGAATGCATCGGCCAGGCGGCTGTACTTCTTCATCTCCTGACGCTCCTCGGGTGTGAGTGTGCGGCTGCGAGCGATGTCTTCGAGTGCCTTGTAGATATCTACGTAGCGTGAGCACTGGTAGAGCAGGCTGCGTCCGGCATCGAGCTTGGCGCGGATGGTGGCTATCATGTCGTAAACGGCTGGGAAGTTGATGATTTCCTTACCAAACTGACGGCGGTCGTTGGCGTATGCCAGGGCTTCTTCCCATGCTGCCTGCTGTATGCCGACACTCTGTGCAGCGATACCGAGGCGTGCTCCGTTCATGAGCGACATCACGTACTTGATGAGTCCGAGCTTGCGGTCGCCGCAGAGTTCTGCCTTGGCGTTCTTGTAGGTGAGTTCGCATGTAGGACTTC
>CAMVDC010000145.1 GCA_947166155.1 uncultured Prevotellaceae bacterium
TGGGTTATCTTCGACAACTTCCACCTTATATATAATGGTAGTGGCAAGGACTCATACATCCCTGCTATGGACGGACTCATCACTTCGCTCACCGATGCATCGGCCGACGAAATCATACTGGGACAAGACGCACGCACAGCTGCCATCGACGCCATCAAAGCACTCGAAGATGCAAAGACCGGTACTATCGACGACTGCACCACTGCAATCTCGAAGGGTAACGAAGCCCTTGCGTATGCAAGAGAGTCGGAGAGCCTGTACAGCCGACTCACATCGGCCTACGAGTCACTCTTCGAAACCATGATTCTGCATGAGGACGACGAGAATGTGTCGACCGAAGCACTCAACCAAGCTTCTGCACTCTGTTCACAAGCCGAATCGGCTCTGCGCGACTTCAACCTCAGCAACGACGAGGTGAAGGCCCTCATCGACGAGATGGAGCAGGCCGGATATGCACTGCTCTTGCCAGAAGGTGAGTATATCGCAATCAGCGACGACATATTCTACCGCTGGACCGCTGCCGACGCAACGGGCGAAAAGGTGGAACAGGTAACTCCTGAAAACAACATCGGTACGCCTATCGTACAGTCGGTATGGGGCGACACCAACGTCAACTACCTCACTTATGCCGACCTCTCCGACGCCAGCACACTCATCATCAACGTAAGCAGCGGTAACCCACGTGTACTGCTCAACCGTACTGTCGACGGCGGACAGGTGGCTAACGGACAGCTCTTCGAAACCAACGGAAACGCATCCGACTACCAGACGGTCATCGACAACGGCGACGGAACCAAGACCTTCATCATCAACCTCGCAAAGATTCGTGAAGAATGGGGATTCGTACACCTCCACGCCATCAAGGGTGCCAACTGGGCCAACGTTGTAGTCACCAGCATCCTCATCGGCTTCCGCGATGGTCTGCCAGTTGCAATCGATACTATCGCCAAAGCTCAGCCACAGACCGCTGTTGCTGGTATCTACAGCATCACAGGTGCTAAGCAACAGGGCTTGCAGCGTGGAATCAACATCGTTCGCACTGCTGACGGCAAGTCGGCCAAAGTGCTGATTAAGTAATGGTTTATACAGGGGTGTGGCGGTGAAATCGTAGCCGCCACTCACCCCTGACCCCTTTTATGAACGGCAAGGGGGATGTGCTTCAAAGGCACATCCCCCTTATCATTTGCCTGCTTACTAACATAAAGTAGTGTTGCAGGCGAGTTTATTATAACTCAGTTTTATTATAACTCAGTTTTATTATAACTCAGCAATATTTTTTTTAAATGTAGCGTGAAAAAAATGTGAAAATGTTTGCGTGAGTCGTTAAAAGTTGTTATATTTGCAATTGAAAAGATGATATTACGACCTATAGACGCTGCACGTAAGCTGACAGCACCTATTTGCCGAAACAACAATTAAGACCTGATTAACTTACTTTTTTTATTAACAACAATTAAAACCTTAAACAACATGAAGAAAATTTCATTACTCTTTGTTGCGATGTTCGCACTGATGGGTGTGAACATGCATGCTGACTTGCCAGCTGCTGGTGCGCAAGGCTACATGTTTAACAAAACTTCAAAGCTCTTTTGGGGTGGCGAGAATGGCACTATTGTCACGGGCGATTTTACCGGATGCTTGATTACAATTGCCAACGAGGGCCTCTCAGAGAATGGTGGTGCCAGGATTAAGGGCAATAAGGCCGAAAAAGACATGCCTGGGCACACATTTACGTATCTTCGTTTCTATCCCGACGGTACGGGAACTGACTATCGTATGCGATTTGGCAATGATGGTTTGCATTGGGGTGCAAAGACCCTTGGTTTCAACAAATGGGCTTGTGAGGAAACCAGCAAAGGTATTCTGGTATGCCTCATCTACAAACCTGGAGACGGATATGGAAATGCTGGCGATCCGGGCGATATGCAGGGTTGGTGGCTTACATCTACAGGCATGGGCGGACAAGTGACACCTGTGGCCGAACCTACCGAGAATTCATATTGGGAGTGGATTCCTTACAACTCGGAAGACCCGTCAGGATATTATGCCAAGGTGGCCGAATCGATGAAGGCCAACAAGGATGCTGTGCTTGCGCTCAAGTTGTCGGCAACGGTGCGCAGTGCTGCCGAGAGTGCAATCAACACATTCTCTGCATCACCCACCGATGAGAATATGGCCGCAGCCAAGACAGCCGTGAATGCTGCACTCGCATCGGTCAAGGCATATGCTGCTGTCAAAGAGGCGCTTGATGCTGCTGAGACTACGGCTGCATCATTTGCAGGTCCAAGCAAGACTTACTATGATGCTAATATCGGAACATTCGTCACTGCATATGAAAACGGAACAATCGAGGGTGACGGAAGTAATGAGATTGCCGGCATAAATGCTGTTGTGGCACAAGCAATTGCAAAAGACTTGAAGCCTGGCGACGATGCAACATCTGTAATAGCCAACCCACAATTCAATGATGGCATATCGGGATGGAGTGGAAACTTTGGCAATGGAAAGCAGAAGGGTGACCCGACAAACTATGTGGTGACCAACTACGGAGCACAAAGCGATGTATATCAATCCTTGGAAGGTATGAAACCTGGATACTATAAGTTGGAAGTACAAGCATACACTCGTTTACAAACCTCCGATAGGAAGATTGCTGATGGTGGATGGGATTGGCACTGGCTGCTTCAAGGTAAGGAACTCGACAACTATGCTTCAATCTATGCAAACGGAGTCGAGAAGAAAGTGCACAGCATCACCGATAATGTTTACGATGCAGCTGGTCCGAATGCCAGCAAGTGGCAGCAAATTGAGGGCGAGACATGGTATGTGCCTTACAACGCACAAGCTACTTCCGATGTGTTCACATATGGCGACTATGACAACTACCTTTACTGCAAGGTTGAATCCGACGGCAAACTGACTCTTGGTGTGAAAAACACTGATACATCTGGCTCGGCATACATTGCATTCGACAACTTCCGCCTCACCTACCTTGGCGATGCTATTCCTGAGGAAACTGTGACACTGGCCGTGACTGATGCCAAGTATGCTACGTTCATTGCTCCGTTCGACGTTGTGGTTCCATCGGGTGTCGAGGCTTACAGAGTGACTGGAGTCAAGGAAGATGGCGTAAATCTCGATATGGTGAAGGTGACAACCATTCCTGCCAACACTCCTGTGGTGCTTTATGCCGAAAGTGCTGTAAGTGTGGATGTGAAGGGTGTCAACACTGCAACCGACCTCATCTGCACCGACGGCTTGCTTCGTGGTGTATACTGCGAGAAGCATATTCCTGCCGGAACGGGTTATGTATTGCAGAATCAGGCTGGCAACGTGAAGTTCTATCAAACCGACAACACAAAGACTCTGATGACTGTTCCTGCCAACCATGCTTATGTGTACTATGTACCAGCAGGTGGTGGCGAAGTGAAGTCGCTCGGATTCGATGCCATCGCAACAGCCATTCAGAACCTGAAGGCTGCTGAGGCAGCACAGCAGGGTGGCATCTACAACCTCAACGGCCAGCAACTGAATGGCTTGCAGCGCGGTATCAATATCGTTGGCGGTAAGAAAGTATTTGTGAAGTGATTCTCACGAAGTGAAATGTGAATAGTGAAAAGTGAATAATCTGAGTAGCTATTCACTCACTTAAACAAGCATCCGCTATTAATTATTCATTATTAATTATTTATTATTGTATAAAGATTATGAAAAGATATATAAAGCCTCAGGTTACAGTGGAGCATGTAGAGCTGAACGCTCTCTGCCAGTTGACACTCTCATCAAATCTTGCTGACGAAAAGCTGGATGTGTTGGTTCCTGAAAGGGATGACGAACTGGAATGGGAGGAAATGTAGAACAACTGTTGTGATTGAGAAATGGCAACCAGCGAAATGGCACTTAGCATTTGAGAATTAGGCCAATTCCCTCGAAACGAAAAGACGGCAATCCGCACGGGTTGCCGTCTTTCTGTTTAGGTAGGGGGGGTGGTGCTGTGTTTTTGGATATATGCTGGTGCTATGTGTGGATATGTGTGTCGGTCAGTCTTCGGTTTCGTAGCAATGCATCTTGACGGCACTGCAGAGGCCGGAAGGCATGGGTGTCCAGCGGTCGTAGCGCGTGTTTTTGTAGTTGAGGTCGACCACATTGATTTCCTCAAACTTGCGCCATTCGATGCCGTCGCGATCCATGCGACTGATGCGGTTGGCTCCGAGGTTGGATACCTCAACCTCGATGGTGTTCTTGCCTTTCTTTACGTAGCTGGTCACATCGACTTGGTAAGGAACGGCGAAGAGCGTGGCTACTTCGGTGCCGTTGATACGGATGCGTGCCGTTTCGCGGACATCACCAAGGTCAAGGATATATGCAGTCGTTGCCTGTCCTGCGGGCGATATGTCGTCCTTCGTCAGGCGGAAACTCGTCTTATATAATCCTGTAGCCATCGTTTCACAGAGTTCTTGGTCGCCGAGCAGGGTCCACGACTGTGGTTCGTGCATCTTGTAGGTCTTCTTTATCTCGACAGGCTTTGATTCTACAAATGTCAGCTGCCAGTCGGTAAGGTCGAGTGTCTTGTATGGCTCCCCATTCAGATACCTATGAGGCACTACACCATCTGCAGGTTGGTTGCCTACTACCATGATGATGCTTTCGCCCGAACGCAGTTGCAACCGCACCGATGACCCCTCATGGGTCGGCGTGGCAGTTATCTCGCCATTCATGGGGCTGTAGAATGTGACATACTGGCCACTGCGCCCCAGGGTGACCCATTCGTCGATGTCGCGCTGCTGCAGGTTGGAGATGAAGTAGATGTACTGTCCGTTCGTCCAAGCCCTGCGTATCATGCTCAGCCCCTGCTTGGTGCGCATAGGTTCGGGCTTTGCATAGCGCGATATGATGTCGTAGCTGTCGCTGATATTTGCTTTTGCCCTTATCTGCTCTATGGTTTGCTGATATCTTTCGCTTTGGTCGAGTCCTTGCAAGCCAGGTGCACTTGTCGGTGTGTTACCAATGAAGATGATGTGTGCGCCTTGGTTGGCAAGGGCAAGCAACTGCTGAAGTGTGGCAAGTGGCATGTGTTCTACGTTGGGAACGACGATGGCTGCATAGCGGTTGCGTCCAGTGGTCGATAGTTGGTTCCCCACAACGGCCGTCTGTTGCAGATAGCGGTCGGAGATGTAGTCGCAATCGAAGCCGGCACGGATGATGGCATTGATTGATGCTATGAACTGCGGTGCGCGTTCGGCCATGCTGTGGATGTCGAACTGCACGAGGCGTCCGGGCTGGTTGTAGATCATGTCGTGGAATGGCAGATAAACTAGTATGTCGTTGTCGGGTTCACCCAGTTGCATGAATGTCTGCACACGTTCGATGTATTTGTAGAATGCCGGTGCATCGCGCCACAGGTTGTTGGTGGGCGACATGTCGATTGATGCGTAGAACTTCCATCCAGGCCAGGGGTCGTCCTTGGGTGTGTAGCAACTGCCGTGGAAGAAGATGTGGTTGACACCTGCCACCATCATAAGGTCGAAGTCGGGCTTGCACTGTGAGAACGAGGTGCGGAAATGTTCGGTGAGCCATGTGAATGTCTCGGACGATGTGAAGCGTTTGCCCGATATGTGTGCCCCCGACGATGCATACTTCAGCATCGAGAGGTCGGAGTAATTGGCTTTTGTCATGCCTGGGTCGGTGCGGAGGCCTTGGATGTGGAAGTCGGAAAGCCCGAATCCTTCACATTCGGGTATGTCGACTTCGGCATAGAGGTCGATGAGGTTGGCAGGTGAACCGTGAGCCTGATTGCGAGTGATGGCTCCATGGCTGTGTGCCCATTCTGTCCATACGGTGGTGAAGTTGTCGTACAGGAGGTCGGAGAGGGTTTCACGGTAGTCGGACATGATGCGACGAATGCTGTCGGCTTGTGCTGCCGATGCGGCACGCTTGGGGTCGGCGAGGAAGAGGGTGGTGTGGTCTTCAAGCCTATATCCACGACGTGTGAGGAACTCGTCGAGCAGGCGCGGTGTCCAATCGGCACCATACACTTCGTAGGAATCGTTGAAGAATGTATGCGGATATTTCACTCCGCTTGCAGCGAATGCCTGGTCGAAGTGGTGGAGATAATTCATGACGCTCTGACGGTCGAAGTGGTCGACAACGAATCCATCGCCTCCTGGTGCCGCACGTTTCACTTTCTGCCTGGTGCGGTCGGTGAGCAGTTTTCCGTTTTCTACTTTCAGCTTTGCAGCTGCTTCTTCGGTGGGCACCCATGGCCCTCCGAATGGCCATCCGGTGCCAGTTGCCATGTTGACTTCGATGCCGAGCGAATCGCTGAGGCGTTCCACCGTGCCGAGCATCTGCATCCATCGAGGCGAGAGGTAGTCGATGTTGCCTTGTTCGTTGCCCTTTACTCCGTAGATGGGTGTGATCTCAACTCCGCCGATGCCTGCACGTGCATATTCGGTGAGGTTGTATCTGAGGCCTTCCTCGTCGACGGCACTGCCCAACCACCACCAGCGGGTGTATGGGCGAGCTTCGGGGGGTGGAGTTGGCCATGAACCTCCCCCGTCCCCTCCGAAAGAGGGGAGATTTGTGGCGGAGAGGGTGGTGGTTATGATGATGAGGATGGATGATAGGAGATGTTGTTTGATCATAATGAGTGATGAATGATGAGTGATGAATGATGCAGACCCTCTCTGCCCTTTGGGCATCTCCCCCTTTATGGGGAGAAAGCCATCCGGATGGACACCCTCCCCCTCTCCCCTGGGGGAGTGCGAGGGGGAGAAGAACCGATTTGTCCCCC
>CAMVDC010000146.1 GCA_947166155.1 uncultured Prevotellaceae bacterium
ATGTGACGGTGTGGTACATGCGTCCGTTGTAGCTCTCGGTGGTGAATTCCTTGTTGTGAGGCAGCGCGATTTCCTGTATCTGGAATCCGTCGAGCGTGGGCAGCTTGCCGTCGAGCTGGGTGAGGTTGACGAGAGTGTAGACTTTATACGTGACGAGCACCGCCTCTTGTTCATATACGCGTGTGCGGCTGGCTGTGGCTGTCATGAAGAGGTCGGACGACGATATGTTGCCGCCACTCGACGACGGTGCCGACGCACGTCCCTGCTGGCGCGACTGCTGCTGTGCCTGACCCTGGCGGTTGGGGTTGCCTGCGACCACCTGAATCTTGAGCGACTGCGACTTGTAGGTCTCGCCGTCGACCGATATCGATGCGGGCTTGATGGTGAACGTACCGGTCTTTTGTGCCATGAGGGTGAAGGTGTAGGTGTATGAACTGCTTTGCGACATCTTGCCGTTGATGATTTGCATGCTGGTTTGGCTCGATGTGCTGGGACCGTATATCACGTCGAATCCAGTAAACTGCGGGTAGTTGAAGTTCGACACGTTTTGGGTGTTCACGCTGTATTGCACGCGGAATCGCTCGCCAACCTCGACCACCTGTGGAGCCGAGGCATTGAATGTCACACTTTGTGCCAGTAGTTGCAGTGTCGACAGCATTGCTATGATGCTGAGCATAATGGTTTTAAACTCTCTGCGTATTGTCATGTCAGTATCTTGTTATCTGATAAAAATTATGTTCCTATATGTGTGTTTGAAAATGACCGCGCACTCTCGGGCCTGCGACCGCGCACTCTCGGGGCCGCGACTGCGCACTCTCGGGGCTGCGACTGCGCACTCGCAAAAAAGTAGGGCCTACCAGTCGCGTTCCAATCCGCGTCGATGTGCCTTTTCGGCCTTCTGCACTTTGCGTTGCACTCCTTTCTCGTCTTGCTGAGCGGAGTTGAGCAGTTGTTCGGCTGTTCGGTCGTCCATCTGTCCGCGTTGTTCTTCGGCTTGCTGTTGCTGAGCCTTCTGTTGGTCGGCTTGCTGTTGCTGAGCGTCCTTTTGGTCTTGCTGGTCTTGCTTGCCGTCTTGCTTGTCTTGGTTTTTATCTTGTTGATCCTTGTTTTGTTGGTCCTTGTTTTGCTGGTCCTTATTCTGCTGGTCCTTGTCTTTCTGATCCTTATTTTGGTTCTGGTCCTTGTTCTGTTGGTCTTGGTTCTGTTGGTTGTCTTGCCCTTGTTGGTCTTGGTTCTTCTTCAGCATATATTGAGCCAGTGCAAGGTTGTAGCGTGTTTCGTTGTCGTGCGGATTACATCTCAGCGCGCTTTTATAGCATTCCACGGCCTGTGCAAAAGCCTTGGTGGCATCGGGGCTGTTTGCTTTCATCATCTGGCGCCCGTTGAGGTATGTCAGGTTCCCCATGTTGTGATACACCCATGCCTTCTTCTCGGGTGTTTCGGCCATCTGTCCCACTGCCTTTGTGTATGAGTTGTAGGCAAGCGAGTCGTTGCCCTGGAAAGCGAGCGCGTTGCCGAGGTTGTAGAGTGCCTCGAGCGATTCGTTCTGTTCCAAAGCCTTGCGGTAGTAGGTCTCAGCCTTGCTGTAGTCCTGTTCACGGAAGTATTTGTTGCCCATGCGTATGCAGTCGCGGTCGTTGTTTTGGGCACACAGCGGCATACACATGCCAAAAAACGTCAGCAGTATATATAAAGTACGGTTCATTTCTCGTCGTTTTGTTCTGTTGTTTTTAGGTTAAACCACTTCATTTTGTTCCACAACTTGTAGCGTTTATCCATGATGGCGGCCTCGGCAATGAGGGTGATGAACAGCAGTATGGCCACTGCGATGAATTGTTCGTCGTATTCAGCATACTGCGATGTGGTGAAGTCGTCCTTCTGCATCTTGGCTATCTCGTTGTCGAGCATTGTCTGTGCATCGTCGGTGCGGTCGACCCTGATATACACACCGCCTCCTGCCTGTGCTATCTCTTTGCCCACCGACTCGTTGAGTTTCGTGATGACCACGTTGCCTTCCATGTCTTTCTTGAATTGGTTGTTGCCCATCGGTATCGGTCCACCTTCGGGTGTGCCGACCGACAGCACAAAGATACGTATGCCCATATCCTTGGCAATCTTGGCAGCATCGAGCGCTCCCTGCTCGTTGTCTTCGGCGTCGGTGATGAGTATGAGTGCCTTGCCTACATTCTTGTTTTGTGAGAATCCAGCCACGGCCTTGTTGATGGCGTCGCCCACGTCGGTGCCTTGCAGCGATATGGTCTTAGGGTCGATTTGGTCGAGGAACATCTTGGCCGACACATAGTCGGAGGTGATTGGCAGCAGTGTGACCGACGTACCGGCAAATGCCACGAGTCCCAGCTTGTCTTCATCGAGTTGGTCGATAAGTTTGCTCACTATCATCTTCGATTTCAGCAGTCGGCTGGGCGACACGTCTTCGCATAGCATGGAGTTCGACACGTCGACCGCTATCACGGCTTCGATGCCCGAGCGTTTGTATTCCACATTGCGCATACCATATTGCGGACGTGCCAAGATGAACACTATCAGTGTCAGGGCCAGCATCATGAGTATGAACTTGATGGTGGGGTTGACTGTCGATACTTCGGGCATGAGGTGCTGCAGCAGGCTCAGGTCGCCAAATCGTCGCAGATTCTGCTTGCGTCGGTAGCGCAGCCATACAAACAGCGCCACAAACACCGGAATGAGTGTCAGCAGGTATAGATATTGTGGGTGTGCAAATCTGAACATTGAGTTGTTGGTGGTTTATGGTTTTTTGTTTTTGTTAGGATTTCCTAGGCTTTCCTAGGTATTCCTAGGTTTCCCTAGGTTTTCCTAATTAATCTTTATGGCAGTTTGCGAAGTACAAGCATGCGCATGATGAGCTCAAGCAGGAGGGTGATGAATGCAGCGAGTGCAAAGGGCTCGAACAGGTCGGTGCGTTTGCTGTATTGCCGCACGTTGAACTTCGTCCGCTCCATCTGGTCGATATCGCTGTAGATGGCATCGAGTTCTGCGTTCTTCTGGGCACGGAAGTATTGTCCGCCTGTCTCCTTGGATATCTTGGTCATCGTCGGCTCGTCGATTTCTACTGGCAGTTGTATCGTTCCGCCTGTCGGTAGGGGGTAGGGAGCCATGCCGGTGGTGCCTATACCTATGGTGTATATCCTCACTTTCTGTTTTTTGGCTATCTCGGCCGCGGTGAGTGGAGATATGTTTCCCGAGTTGTTCACACCGTCGGTGAGCAGTATGATGACTTTCGACTTGGCTTTGCTTTCGCGCAGTCGCAGCAGTGCGTTCATGATTCCGTCGCCAATGGCCGTTCCGTCGTCGATGGTTCCGTTGGCTGCCATTCGTGTGTCGGCACTGTTGTAGAGGTTCATCAGTGCCACATGGTCGGTGGTGAGCGGACATTGGGTGTAAGCCTCTCCTGCAAAGAATGTAAGGCCTATGTTGTCGTTCATGCGCTTGTCGATGAAGTGTTCGGCTATCTGCCTGAGTGCTTCCACGCGGTTGGGGCGGAAGTCTTGTGCCAGCATACTGGTCGATACATCGACTGCCAGCATTATGTCGATACCCTCGACGTCGGTGTCGCTCCACGAGTGCCGGCTCTGTGGACGTGCCAGTATGCACACCACGAGGGCTATCAGCACTGTGCGCAGCAGGAAGGGCACGTGAACGAGGTACTGCCTGAAGGATCGTGGCAGTGCCTTATATTTCGATGCCTCGGGCATGCGCAGGGTGGGGCGGTTTTTTTTGTGGCGCAACACATACCATACGATGTAGGGTATGAGCACTGCCAGCAGTATGAATGCGTATGGATTAGCAAATACCATTGATAAGTTCCTCCTTATTATATAATATAATCAATTATAATAATTGAGCCATGCGGATGCTTGATTGTCAATTTCCAGTGGTCAATCAGCAACAAGTGTGTGGATGCTCTTGACTATATGAACAGGTAGTACAACCTGCGCACGAGCAATACCACTACCACGATGGTAGCGATGGCGCTCACGGCTATGCTGCCTATCAGCACTGCTTTCGTCAGCTTCGAGCGTTTTTCCTCGACCACTATCTCGGCGGGTTGCGGTTTCACTTCCTCCTCAATCTTGGTTTGGTTGATGTAGTCGACGGCGGTCACAAGGTTGCGGTCGTTTTCGTTGATGAGGGTAGTGTATTTAGCAAACTTCACGAGGTCGGCCGTCTGGAACAGTTCGCGCAGTTCCCTCAGTGCTTCCTCGTCGCTTTCGGCTTGCAGGCGTTCGATGATTTCGGTCGAAGTCATCTCCATGGCGTTAAATCCGAAGCGGTCGGATATGTACTGTCGCAGGGTATCGGTCAGCTGGGTGTAGTACTCTTTCGAGTCTTCGCTTTGCATCAGCTTCTCTTCCTTGATCTGTGCTATCTTCTGCATGGCCACCTTGTGGGGCGCTATGTGTTGGCGCAGACGTATGCGGCGTATGATGGGTTTGTTGGTCACCAGGCGCACGATGATGTAAATGAGCAGAGCTGCGAGCAACACGAGGATGATCGTCAGCCAGATGACTGGCCACCAGTCGTCCCAACTGAATGCGGGTCGCATCTCGGCCTTGAATGGGAATATGCTGTCGATGGCCATCGTGTCGATTTCGTAGGTCACTACCTTCAGTGCCAGATTGTTTGACTTGTAGGTCGAGTCACCTACCTTCACCTGCATGGGTGGTATGTAGTAGAGTGCTGAGTCGAACGACGTGACAATATATCGCTTGGTCAGCACCATGCGCTTCGAGTCGTTGAGGTAGTCGGTGTCGGGCTCGGTGGATGTCAGCACCTCAAGTCCTGGCAGTATCTGCTGGAGTGAGTCGTAGTGTGGAAACTCGACCGCCTGTCCGGCATCAGATGCTACTTCGACCGTCATGCCCACCTGTTCTCCTATAAATATGCTGGCAGAGTCGATTCGTGCCTCTACCGTCACTTGTGCCTGTGTTGCGACTGCCACAAGTGTCAGCAGTGCGCAGCCTATATATCTCTTCACTGATTTCATCTGGCTCATCTTCTTCTCTTAAACAAGTTCATCAGCGATTTCACGTAGTCTTCGTCGGTACGCACCGACACGTTGTCGACATTGGCGGCGGTGAGTGCAGTGCCCAGCTGGCTCTGATGGTTCACCCACCACTCGCGGTGTGCGCGCCTTACGGCTGCCGATGCAGTGTCGACCGTCACTCGCTCGCCCGTCTCGCTGTCCACCAGGTCGAGCAATCCTATGTTGGGCAGTTCACACATGCGCTGGTCGTACACCTGAATGGCCACCACGTCGTGACGTCGGTTGGCTATCTTCAGCTGTTGGCTGAATTCGCCTCGGGTGTAGAAGTCGCTCATGAGGAACACGGTGCACCGCTTCTTGATGGCGTTGGTCATGAATTCGATTGCCATGCCCACGTCGGTCTTGTTGCTTTGTGGCTTGAAGGTGAGCAGTTCGCGAATGATGAGCAATATGTGTTTGCGTCCCTTCTTGGGTGGTATGAACTTCTCAACACGGTCGGAGAAGAATATGACGCCTATCTTGTCATTGTTCTCGATGGCCGAGAAGGCAAGTGTGGCTGCAATCTCGGTTGCCACCTCGCGTTTCGTCTGCCCTATGGTTCCGAAGTCGAGGCTGCCCGACACGTCGACCATCAGTATTACGGTCAGTTCGCGCTCCTCTTCATACACCTTTACGTAGGGCTTGCTCATGCGGGCCGTCACGTTCCAGTCGATGTCGCGCACATCGTCGCCATACTGATACTCCCTCACCTCGGCAAACGCCATGCCTCGACCCTTGAAGGCCGAGTGGTATTCGCCTGCGAAGATGTTGTTCGACAGTCCTCGCGTCTTGATTTCTATTTTCCTTACTTTCTGTAGCAGTTCTTCGGTTTCCATTGCTAATTACCTTAGGGCACTTCCACCTTATTTAATATCTTGCTCACGATTTCCTCAGAGGTCACGTTGCTGGCCTCGGCTTCGTAGGTCAGCCCTATGCGGTGGCGCAGCACGTCGTGGCTTATGGCACGCACGTCCTCGGGTATCACATATCCGCGGTGCTTGATGAAGGCGTAGGCACGCGAGGCAAGGGCCAGATTGATCGATGCACGTGGCGAACCTCCAAAGGCTATAAGCCCCTTCAGCTCCTTCAGGTTATACTTCTCGGGATAGCGTGTAGCAAACACAATGTCGGCTATGTATTGCTCTATCTTTTCGTCGAGATACACATCGCGCACCACCTTCCTTGCTTCTTCAATCTCCTTGGTTCCCATCAGTGGGCGCACCGTCTGCTCGTCGCCCGATATGTTCTGGCGTATAATCTTTTTCTCCTCTTCAATCTTGGGGTAGTCGATGACCACTTTCAGCATGAAACGGTCGACTTGAGCTTCGGGCAGCGGATAAGTGCCTTCCTGCTCGATGGGGTTCTGGGTGGCAAGCACGAGGAAAGGCTTCGGAAGCTCGTAGGTTGTGGTGCTTATTGTCACTTGTCGTTCCTGCATGGCTTCGAGCAGTGCGCTCTGAACCTTGGCTGGAGCACGGTTGATTTCGTCGGCCAATACGAAGTTAGCAAACACGGGACCCTTCTTGGCTATAAATTGTCCGTCCTTTTGGCTGTAGATCATCGTACCCACCACATCGGCTGGAAGCAAGTCGGGGGTGAACTGAATGCGGCTGAACTGTGCGTCGATCAGTGATGCCAGCGTACGTATGGCCTTTGTCTTGGCCAGTCCCGGCACACCCTCGGGCAA
>CAMVDC010000147.1 GCA_947166155.1 uncultured Prevotellaceae bacterium
ATAGTACATCGTCAAATCGTCAATAGTACATCGTCAAATCGTCAATAGTACATCGCCAAATCGTCAATAGTAAATCGTCAAATCGTAAATAACATGACTCCTTATTTCCTGATCGATGCCGACAAGATAGAGCAGAACCTTAAGGTTTTGCATGGCGTGATGGAGCGTACCGGCTGTAGCATCCTGCTTGCGCAGAAGTGCTTCAGTTGCTATGCGCTTTATCCGTTGATAGGCAAATATCTGAGTGGGGCTACGGCTTCGGGGTTGTTTGAGGCCCGGCTGTGCCATGAGGAGATGCCAGGAAAGCAGAATCATGTGTTTTCTCCGGCATTCAGAGAAGGGGATTTCGATGAGCTGATACAGATTTGCGACCACATCGTGTTCAATTCTCCACGGCAGTTGCACCTGTTTGGCTGTCGTGCCAAGGAGGCCGGATTGCAGGTGGGGCTTCGCATCAATCCCGAGTGTTCGACTCAGGAAGGACATGCCATCTACGACCCCTGTGCACCCGGTAGCAGGCTTGGAACTACCATAGAAGTGTTTGACGCCATGCCGCAGGATGATTTCGATTTGCTCGACGGCCTCCATTTCCACACGTTGTGTGAGCAGAATTCCGATGATTTGGAAACCACGCTCAATGCTGTCGAGGAGCGTTTCGGTAAGTATCTGCCACGGATGAAGTGGATAAACTTCGGTGGCGGGCATCATATTACCCGCGCCGATTATGATATACCACGACTCGAACGTCTCATAACCCACATGAGTCGGCAGTATGGCTTGCATGTCATTTTGGAGCCGGGCGAGGCTGTTGCTCTCAATGCCGGTACATTGCATGCCACTGTGTTGGAAATCCAACCGAAAGGTGCCGATGGTATCAGCAACGTGATACTCGACACCTCGGCTGCCTGCCACATGCCCGATGTGATAGAGATGCCATACCTGCCTCCGCTCATCGAGCCAGTGGGACATAATGTGTATCGATTTGGTGGGCCTACATGTCTTTCGGGCGATGTGATCGGTGTCTATAGCATAGAGCGCGAGCTCCACGAGGGCGATGAACTTGTGTTTGACGACATGGCAATCTATTCGATGGTGAAGACAAATACCTTCAATGGCATGCCGCTGCCCGATATCTATATACGTAAAAATGGCAATGTTGAATTGTGGAAACATTTCGATTACTCCGACTTCAAGTGTCGAGTGTGATGTACCCGAACAGAAGTTAGAATAAAGCAAAATAGAGGTGTAAAAGATAAAAATAAATGTATTTGTAGGCTTTTCGGTGCAAATTTTTGAAAAAAAGTGATTAAACATTTTGTTTTTTTCAATACAATTATTAACTTTGCCGTGCTTAACGCAAGCGTTATTTATTAACTTTTTAAACAATTGTTGTAAAAATGAAAGAACTAATCGCAAAGATCAACGAACTCGTTGATGCAATCAAAGCTGACATTGAGAAGTCAGAGAGCAACAAAGCAGCTGCTGCTCGCGTACGTAAGGCTACTCTCGATCTCGAGAAGGTAGGTAAGGAGTATCGCAAGGCTTCAATTGCAGCTACAAAGAAGTAATTCTTTTTTGCATGCAGCAGAGAGTCGAACCACACAGTGGTATCGACTCTTTTTTTATTTTGAACTGAAGGTTGTGGTTGCCTCGAACGCGATGCAGAATGAACATCATTCCGTAGAATAAAAAGGGTGGGGGCGCAAGGAGTTGAAGCACACTCTAAGTGCATATAAAAACGAGTGCGCAGTCTCGGCCCTGCGAGTGCGCAGTCTCGGCCCCGCGAGTGCGCGGTCTCGGCCCTGCGAGTGCGCGGTCTCAGCCCCGCGAGTGCGCAGTCTCGGCCCCGCGAGTGCGCGGTCGTTGAAAAATGAGTGTTTGTGGGGTTGTGGATGGGGTGAAGGTCGTGAAATGAATATTGTGATGAATGGTGCGCTTAGTGCTTCCATCGTTGGTTGATATTGATGCCATTTGCAGCTTCACACGATGGTATATAATGAAAAAGAGGGAGCAGATTTGCTTCCTCTTTTTCTGCGGTGCGTACGAGACTCGAACTCGTGACCCCCTGCGTGACAGGCAGATATTCTAACCTACTGAACTAACGCACCTCGTTTATGTTTTGCATCACGTTTGTTTCACTTTGTTGGTGTCCCTTTCGTTTTGCGAGTGCAAAGGTACGACATTTTTCTGAACTGACAAAACATTTACGTGTTTTTTTTTGTTTTTTCTTGAAAAAAGTTGCGTACCCTTGTTTTTGCATGCTTGTTTATGCCGTTTGGGGCATAAATGGGCTTAGTTGGCGGCCTCGAATTCGTTGAGGAATCGCATGTCGTTTTCGCTGAACATGCGGAGGTCTTTCACTTGGTACTTGAGGTTTGTGATGCGTTCCACTCCCATTCCGAATGCGTATCCTTTGTAGATGGTTGGGTCGATGCCGTTGAGTTCGAGCACTGCGGGGTCAACCATTCCGCATCCGAGTATCTCGACCCATCCTGTGTGTTTGCAGAACGAACATCCTTTGCCGCCGCATATGTTGCAGCTGATGTCCATTTCGGCTGATGGTTCGGTGAATGGGAAGTAGGATGGACGGAGTCGTATCTGTGTGTTTTCGCCGAACATCTCGCGTGCGAAGAGCAGGAGTACTTGTTTGAGGTCGGTGAAGCTCACTTCGCGGTCGACGTATAGTCCTTCTACTTGGTGGAAGAAGCAGTGTGCGCGTGCGCTGATGGCTTCGTTTCGATATACGCGTCCGGGGCAGATGACACGGATTGGTGGCTGTGTGTGCTCCATCACTCGGCTCTGTACCGAACTGGTGTGTGTGCGTAGTATGATGTCGGGGCGTGCTTCGATGAAGAATGTGTCTTGCATGTCGCGTGCGGGATGGTCGTCGGCAAAGTTCATTGAGCCGAATACGTGCCAGTCGTCTTCCACTTCGGGTCCTTCGGCGAGCGAGAATCCGAGTCGTGAGAAGATGTCGACAATCTCGTTTTTCACTATAGTGAGCGGGTGGCGAGTGCCGAGCGGTGTGGGGTATGCGGTGCGAGTGATGTCGATATCGCTGTCGTCGTTGTCGGTTTGTGCAAATGCGGCGCGCAGTGAGTTTATCTTGTCGAATGCTCGTGTCTTGAGTTCGTTGATTTTTATTCCCACTTCTTTCTTTTGTTCGGCAGGAACGGTTCGGAAGTCGTTCATGAGTGCTGCGATGCTTCCTTTCTTGCTGAGGTACTTGATGCGTAGTGCCTCGATTTCTTCGGCGCTGTGTGCTTCGAGGTTTTCCACCTCGTTGAGCATGTCTTTTATTTTTTGTAGCATTTTTATGTTATGGTTTTTATTTTATCAAGTTTCCGAGTATGCTGCGTGTTATCTCGCGTGTAGCGGTGCGTGTGGCTGAGTTTATGGCTTTCTTTGTCACGCTCTTGGTCACCGATTCGGTCGATCGGCTCTTCTTGCCGCTTATTGAGTTGGCTACTTGTGTGCCGAGAGCTGCGGTGACGGTGGTGATTACTGCCCCGAACACTTTGCTCCAGATGCTTTTCTTCTTCGAGTTTTTCTTTTCTTCTTTCTCTTGCTCCTTGGCCGCTTTGGCGTCAGCTTTGGCTTGTTCGGCTTCTGCCTTAGCTTGTTCGGTGGCTTGTAGTTGGGCTTCCGACTCGGCGAGCAGTACTTCGAATGCGCTTTCGCGGTCGATCATTTTGTCGTAGCGGCCGTAGATGGCTGACGACTTGATGATTTGTTCGCGTTGCTGGTCGCTTATGGCGCCTATTTGGCTGAGTGGGAATAGTATTTTTGCGCGTTCAACGATGGTTGGTGTTCCTTTGTCGTCGAGGAATGAGACGAGTGCTTCGCCGGTTCCGAGTTGCATGATTGCGTCTTCGGTCTTGAAGTCGGGGTTTGCACGGAAGGTCTTGGCTGCTGCGCGCACCTTTTCCAGCTCCTTGGGTGTGAATGCTCGTAGTGCATGTTGTATGCGGTTGCCCAGTTGTGCCAGTACGGGGTCGGGTATGTCGGTGGGGCTTTGTGTCACGAAGTACACTCCTACGCCTTTGCTTCGTATGAGTCGCACGACTTGTTCTATCTTTTCTACGAGCGAGCGTGGTGTGTCGGTGAACAGTGTGTGTGCCTCGTCGAAGAAGAATACGAGGCGTGGCAGTTCCTGGTCGCCCACTTCGGGCAGTGATGAATAGAGGTCGGAAAGTAACCAAAGCAGGAATGAAGAATAGAGCTTTGGGTTGAGCATGAGGCGGTCGGCAGCGAGCACGCTCATGATTCCGTGTCCGTCGGGGGTGGTGCGCAGGAGGTCGAAGATGTTGAATTCGGGCTCGCCGAAGAAGTAGTTGCCTCCTTGGTTTTCGAGTGCGAGCAGTGCGCGTTGTATTGCTCCTACGCTTTGCGACGACACGGTTCCGTATGTCTTTGTGAGTTCGGATGCATGTTCGGCAATGTAAGTGAGCATTGAGCGCAGGTCTTTCATGTCGAGCAATAGTAGTCCGCGGTCGTCGGCCACACGGAAAAGTATGTTGAGTATGCCGGTCTGTGTCTCGTTGAGGCTCAGCAGACGCGCCAACAGTTCTGGTCCCATGTTGGATATAGTGGTGCGCATGGGATGTCCCTTCTCGCCAAACACATCGTAGAAAGTGACTGGACATCCGTGGAACTGCGGGTCGTTGATGCCGAATTCGGCGCATCGTTTCTCTATGAATCCCGACATGGCTCCCGCCTGACTGATACCCGACAGGTCGCCTTTCATGTCGGCCATGAAGCATGGCACACCTGCCTGTGAGAATGTCTCGGCCAATACTTGCAGGCTCACGGTCTTACCCGTACCGGTTGCTCCGGCTATGAGTCCGTGGCGGTTGGCCATACGACCTACGATGTTGATAGGTCCGTTAGACCCGTGGGCTACATAAAGTGTCTTTTCGCTCGTGTACATAATAGTCCTATAATATATAATGGTGCAAGAAACGTAATGTTATATGTAACTTTGCATGCTTTTTATTTTGCAAAGTTACGAATTATTTTTCGTCTGTAGTGCCTGTTATGAGCAAAAAAGCGTGTTTCTGTCTGCATTTCTTGCCTTATGATTACGGGTTTGTCTGTTTTGGGGAGGATATACTCGTGTGTCGATACCGATATTGATGCGAGTCGATACCGATATCGACGTTTACCGTTTTGTTCAGTCTTTCCGCCTTGCACCCTCAGTCTTTCGGCCCTGCATCATCGGTCTTTCGGCCTTGCATCATCGGTCTTTCCGCCTTGCATCATCGGTCTTTCGGCCTTGCATCATCGGTGGTGTTGTTTACGGCGGTCGGTGTTTCCGCTTCTTTTGCGAATATTTATTATATATATTTATAAATAATGTGTAGCTTTCGCTTGCCGTTTCGGGAAATAGTACTATATTTGCAGCGTTAAGAAACTTGCTAAAAGAAATTAGAGATCAAAAATTGCAACAAACTAAAAAGATATCCAAATTATGAAGAAAGCATTCGCATTCCTCGTGGCGCTCTGCGTGGTTTTCACCATCGTTTCATGGCGTCCGCTCACTCATTCAGTGACCGACGACGGTCCGATTCAGGTGTATGGTGTGGCATTCTATAATCTCGAGAACCTCTTCGACACCATCCACGACGAGGGTAAGAACGACTACGAGTACCTGCCCGACGGTGCCAACAAGTGGGGTACGCTGAAATATACCAACAAACTGAAGAACATGGCACAGGTGCTCTCGCACCTGGGAACCGAGATGACCATGAAGGACGGCTTGCGACAGGTGTGTAAAAGTCCGGCAATCATCGGACTTTCGGAGGTAGAGAACCGACGTGCACTCGAAGACCTGCTGCGCGAACCGGCCATCCGCGACAAGGGTTGGCAGATAATCCACGTGGAAGGCCCCGACAAGCGCGGTGTGGATTGTGCTTTCTTCTACGACCCCTCACAGTTCCAGCTCGAGCACTACCACCTCACCAACTACGTGTATGAGAACGGCGACACCACTCGCGCCACACGTGGATTCCTCTTGGCAAGCGGCACGCTGGCTGGCGAGAAGGTGCACTTCATCGTCAACCACTGGCCATCGCGCGCTGCAACCAGCGAGTTCCGCGAGATGGGCGGACGTCAGGTGCGCCGCATGATCGACTCCATCCAGGCACTCGACCCCAAGGCAAAAGTCATCATCATGGGCGACCTCAACGACGACCCCAAGGACAAGAGCGTGACAAAAGCCCTCGGAGCCAAGAGCAAAGCAAAGGACTGCGGCCCGCACGACATGTTCAACCCATGGTATGAAACACTCTACAAAGTGGGGCAGGGCACACTGCTCTACGATGGCAAGTGGAACCTCTTCGACCAAATCATCTTCTCGGGCAACCTGCTCAACCCCGAAGGAGAGACAAATTACGACGAACTGAAATTCCGTAAACACGAAATCTACCTGCGCGACTTCCTCATCACACAGGAAGGCAAGACAAAAGGCGCGCCCAAACGTACCACCGCCAGCGGTGTGTGGCTCAACGGCTACAGCGACCACCTGCCCACACAGATATTCCTGGTGAAGAGAGCGGGGAAGTAAAAAGCCCCCTCCTTACTTCCCCTTGGGGGGAGAGGCATGCGCCCATGAAGGCAAATGAACAAATGATAAATGATAAAATAACAGTTAAATAGTTAATGGTAAAACTTAAATAGTAAATAAGATTATGAAGAAACTTCT
>CAMVDC010000148.1 GCA_947166155.1 uncultured Prevotellaceae bacterium
GTATCGACATCGCTGAAGCGGACATTAGGTGCCAACGTGCCGCTATATCACTCAACACCGCTGCTGGTCGACTTCCCTACATCGATAGCCGACGAACTGTGGGGGCCGATAGTGCTCGATGTCGATTACAATCAGGAAGGTTCGTTTGAAGTCGATGCAACATACTACATAGGGCGTAAAGAGAAGGAACAGAAGAAGCAGAAGTTTACATCGCTGCCAGCAACGATGAAACTGCCTGTGGGTACAATCAACTTCTCGCGCAACGACTCGGTACCAAAGCCCGACCGCGACCTCCAGTTGCGTGTCCACATCACGGCACCCGATATCGTGGCATCAAACTACGCCAACAATCTCAGCGTGCAGGCTACATCGAAGACCACGACCATCGCTCAACTTTCAGTGGCAGATGCACACCCCATGCGTGGTATAGACTTCATCAACCGACTCGTAGATGACTACAACCAAGATGCTAACGACGAGAAGAATGCTGTGGCAAAACGTACCGCTGAATTCATCGACGAACGTATCAAAGCCATCAACGAAGAACTCGGTGAGACAGAAGACGAAATAGCCGACTATAAAAAGAAGACAGGTGTAACCAATCTGGCAACAGATGCTCAGGTTGCACTCAATCAAAAGACTACATACGATCAGCAACGCACAGCACTTGCTACACAGGTGGCAATGGCTGAATACATGCGCAACTATATCAACGATCCTGCACACATCAACGACGTGCTCCCAGTCAATGTAGGTCTGGAAGACAAGAGTCTCACAACTTCAATCAACCAATACAACGAGTTGGTGCTCGAACGTCAGCGTCTGCTTCAGACCTCATCGCCCGAACACCCACAAGTGCTGCAACTCAACTCACAGATTGCTGCCATGCACGAAGCCGTCAGAACCAATGTCGAGAGTACCATACGTGGACTTCGTATTGCTCAAAACGACCTCTCGCGACAAGCAGGAGCATATCAGGGTATGATAACTCGTTCGCCCGACCAAGAAAAGGAACTTAATACATTCGGACGTCTGCAGACCATCAAGTCTGAACTCTACATGATGCTTCTCCAGAAACGTGAGGAAAACCTCATCACACTGGCTGCAACAGCAAACAACGGACGCATCATCGAGGAACCTATGGCATCAGCCGCACCTAAGTCACCACGTCGTAGCATGATTTATCTTATAGCACTCGTGCTGGGACTCGGACTTCCGTTTGCTATCCTTTGGCTGCGCGAACAGTTGAAGTATAAGATTGAAAATAGCGACGACCTGCGCAAACTGACCGACGTACCAATCGTGTCGGAAATACCGTATGCATCGAATGCATCGAAACAGCAAGGAGCAATCGTGGTACACGAAAACAAGAACGACCTCATGGAAGAGGCTTTCCGAAACTTGCGTACCAACCTGCTCTTTATGCTCAAACCCGGACAGCAGGTCATACAGTTCACCTCGTCGCAACCAGCAGAAGGTAAGTCGTTCATGGCCGGTAACCTTGCTGTCAGTCTGGCATTCCTCGGCAAGAAGACAATCATCGTAGGTCTTGATATCCGTAAGCCAGGTCTGAACCGCGTGTTCAACCTCTCGTCGCGCATGGAAGGTATATCCAACTACTTGGCTAACCCTTCTGAATATCCACTGAAGGATCTCATACAGCATTCCGACATCAGTCCTAACCTCGACATCCTGCCTGGTGGTGTAGTTCCTCCAAATCCAACAGAATTGGTGGCTCGTGAGACACTCGACCAAGCAATCACAGAACTTCGAAACATGTACGACTATGTTATTGTCGACTCGGCTCCTATCACTATCGTGACCGACTCCGACATCATCAGCCGTGTAGCCGATGTCTGTGTATATGTATGCCGTGCCGACGTTACACCAAAGGCCGCTATCGACTTCATCAATAAGCTGAAGGTCGATAAGAAGTTCGACCAATTCTGCATAGCACTCAATGGTGTCGACCTCTCGAAGCGCAAGAATACCTATAAGTATGGCTATGGTTACGGATATGGACGTAAGTATGGTTACGGTTATGGTTACGGATATGGTTACGGTCGCGAAAACGACAAAAAGCACAAGCATCATCGCCAAGGTCACAGTGCAAAAGGCGATAAACCAGCCGACGAAAATTAAAATGCAGCTGTAAGCGACATCAATTCCAACCATCAAGAAAATGGATGGCAATATAATAACAATATAATAACAGATGAAGATAGAACAAAGACATATTCAGACATTGGGACACATCGTTGCTTTCATTCATAATGGAGCATGTTGTTGTTGCGTTAATCATCCGATTAGCGGCAATTCGACGTTCTGATAAGTCAAAGTTTTATATAACGAAACAATACTATCGATAATAAGAAGACTCCGCTAATCACTCACGATTAGCGGAGTTTTCTTTTTCGTTATGATGTGAGTGTGATGCGGAGAATGTATAACACAAAAAAAAAACAAAGTTATGATTTACAAATCAATGACCGACCTTATTGGTCGCACTCCATTGTTGGAGACCCGTCGTCAAGACGGACAAGTGGCAAGAGTTATCGTAAAACTCGAGTATTTCAACCCAGGTGGCAGCGTGAAGGACCGCATTGCATTGGCTATGATTGCCGATGCTGAGCAACGTGGCATCCTACAGCCAGGTGCTACAATCATTGAGCCTACAAGTGGCAACACAGGTGTAGGACTGGCGTGGGTAGGTGTAAGCCGTGGCTATAAAGTCATACTTACCATGCCCGATACCATGAGTCTTGAGCGTCGTAACCTGCTGAAGGCTTATGGTGCACAACTTGACTTGACACCTGGTAGTGAAGGTATGAAAGGTGCAATCAGGCGTGCCGACGAGCTGCAACAGCAAATTCCGGGTTCTGTAATACTCGGGCAATTTGTCAATCCTGCCAATCCTGCTATGCACGAACGCACTACTGGTGAGGAAATCTGGAACGACACAGAAGGCAACATCGATATTTTCGTCGGTGGAGTAGGTACTGGAGGAACTGTGAGCGGAACCGGACGTGCGCTGAAACGCCATAATCCCGACGTGAAAGTAGTGGCTGTAGAACCCGAATCGTCGCCTGTCCTCTCTACAGGTGTTGCAGGTAAGCATAAGATTCAAGGCATCGGTGCTGGTTTTGTGCCTCAGACTTATGATGCCGATATCGTTGATGCTGTACTTACCGTTTCGGACGACGATGCACGACAGGCAGCTCAATCGTTGGCACATACCGAAGGACTGCTGGTCGGAATCTCTTCAGGTGCGGCTTATGCAGCAGCCTTGCGGTTAGCTCGTTTGCCCGAGAATCAGGGTAAGACAATCGTTGCGTTGTTGCCCGATACTGGCGAGCGCTACCTCTCGACAGGACTTTTCTCCGATAATTGATAAATAGTATGACTTTTGCAAACAGGCAGATGGTCATCATTCTGTCTGCCTGTTTCTAATAACTGATAAAGATAATGAACAATAATATCATTCTTCCGTCGCATGCTGATACCGACATGCTAATGCAGGAAATAAAGAGCGTGCTCTTTCCTGAAATCTTCGGACCTGTATCGGACGGAGATTTCTTCGGACTTCTTGTCCGACACATTAATTTTGCACTGTCGGCAGATGCATATCAGAAAAACTCTGCAGCTGTATCGCGCGATAGCGACGCATTACATAAAGATTCTGTTGCCGTGTCGCCCGATGCTGATAAGGTTGCCAGTCGGCTTATTGGCATGTTGCCTTCGATAGGCCAGTTGTTGCGCTCCGATATCGATGCTGTGGTTACCAACGACCCCGCGGTCACGTCTGCATTCGAGGTTATAAGCTGTTATCCTGCTTTTACTGCGATGCTTCACTATCGCGTGGCTCATGCGTTGTTGGGGTTGGGAGTGCCATTGCTGCCGCGCATCATAACCGAACGTGCTCACTCAGCAACCGGTATCGACATCCATCCCGCAGCGCAGATAGGTGCAGCGTTCGGCATAGACCATGGTACGGGTATCGTGATAGGAGCCACTGCCATCATAGGCACGGGAGTGATGATATACCAAGGTGTGACCCTCGGCGCAAAAAACTTTGCACGCGATGCACACGGACAAATGATTGATGTGCCGCGACATCCAATCGTGGAGGACAATGTGACTATCTACTCCAACACGTCGTTGTTGGGACGTATACGCATCGGACACGATTCGGTCATTGGTGGTAACTTGTGGATAACACACGATGTGCCACCATACTCGCATGTACGTCAGTCACGTCCCATTCAGCATATCGGTTTTTCTGATGGTGAGGGTATTTAGCCCTGTATAGATAACCGATAGCTGCATACCGCTGCTTTCATTCATATATCAGCTAAGTACATATAGTATCGCTCCTATAATATCAATGCACCTACTATAATATCAATGCACCTACTCTGATATCAATGCACCTACTCTGATATCAATCGGGCTTCCATAATATCAAGGTGCTATCTATGATATCAAACAGCTTCCTATAATATCAAAGCGGCGCATCCTGTAAATGGATGCGCCGCTTTGTTTGTATGATAGTTAATCGTGTGATTATTCTACTGAGTAGTCGATCTTCGACATGCGTACGTAAGTTGCGTAGCGATGCTGGGCAGCCTTCTTGGCAGCATCGAAGAGTTCCTGAGCCTCGGCTGGCTTGGCTTTCTTGAGCGAGAGGTAACGAACCTCGCCGTCGAGGAATGCCTGGAAGTTGTCCCAGTTAGGCTCTTTCGAGTCGAGCTGGAACGGATTCTTGCCTTGCTCTGCCAAGCGTGGGTCGAAGCGCCAGAGGTGCCAGTAGCCACATTCAACGGCCTTGGCCTCTTCTGCCTGGCTCTTACCCATACCACCCTTGGCCTTGAGGCCGTGGTTGATACATGGTGCGTAGCCGATTACGAGTGATGGTCCAGGATATTCCTCTGCTTCGCGCAGGGCCTTGAGGCATTGTGCATTGTCGGCTCCCATTGCAACTTGTGCAACATAAACGTAGCCATAGGTTGACTGCATGAGTCCGAGGTCCTTCTTGGTGATGCGCTTTCCGCCTGCAGCAAACTGTGCGATGGCACCGATTGGTGTTGCTTTCGACGACTGACCACCAGTGTTTGAATATACTTCGGTGTCGATAACGAAGATGTTGATATCCTCGCCCGATGCCAGTGCGTGGTCGAGACCGCCGTAACCGATATCGTAGGATGCACCGTCGCCACCAATGATCCACTGGCTGCGCTTCACGAGGAAATGAGAGAGTTCGCTGAGTTGCTTGCAAACAGGGCAACCTGCGTTGCGACCTGCTTCGATAGCTGGAGCCAGCTTAGCAGCTGCGGCCTTCGATGCTTCTGCATTGTCTTTACCTGCAATCCACTCTTCGGCTGCTGCCTTAAACTCTGCAGGAGTGTCGTCCTTTGCAAGGAGTTCGTTGAGCATGGTGACGATGCGGGCACGCATCTTCTTTGTGGCAAGAGCCATACCGAGTCCGTATTCGCAGAAGTCTTCGAACAGAGAGTTCGACCATGCAGGACCCTGTCCCTTTGCGTTCTTTGTGTATGGAGTTGAAGGTATCGAACCCGAGTAGATTGACGAGCAACCAGTAGCGTTGGCTACCATCTCGCGGTCGCCGAAGAGCTGTGAAATCAGCTTGACGTATGGAGTCTCACCGCAACCAGAGCAAGCGCCCGAGAACTCAAACAATGGAGTTGCGAACTGACTGAGACGTGGATTCGACTTCACGTCAACGAGGTCTTGCTTCGATGTCACGTTCTTCACGCAGTAATCCCAGTTCTTTGCTTCGCCGAGTTCGCTCTCGAGTGGCACCATCTTGAGGGCCTTGTTGCCCTTCTTGCCTGGACATACATCGACGCAGTTGCCGCAACCGAGGCAGTCCATGACGCCTACCTGCATACGGAACTTCATGCCCTTGAGTGCTGGAGGTGCAATCATGTCGAGCTTAGCGGCATCGAGTCCTGCTGCTTCTTCGTCGGTCATGACGAACGGACGGATACAAGCGTGAGGACAAACGAATGCACACTTGTTACACTGGATACAGTTCTCAGCATCCCATGTAGGCACGAATGCAGCCACGCCGCGCTTCTCGTATGCAGCACTTCCCTGCTCCCACATGCCGTCTTCGTAGCCCTTATAAGCTGAAACAGGCAGGAGGTCGCCGTTCTGTGCATTGATTGGACGCACGAGTTTGTTGATGAATTCAGGGTCGTCGTTCTCTACAACCGGGTCGGCTGGCAGGTCTTTCCATGCAGGATCGACGGTGAGGGTCTTGTATTCACCACCACGGTCGACTGCTGCATAGTTCATGTTCACCACGTCTTCACCCTTGTTGCCGTAAGACTTGACGATGAATTTCTTCATCTGCTCGATAGCGAGGTCAACCGGAATCACCTCGGTGATGCGGAAGAATGCTGACTGCAGGATGGTGTTGGTGCGGTTGCCGAGGCCTATTTCCTGTGCAATCTTGGTTGCATTGATATAGTAAACAGTGATGTTCTTCTCTGCGAAGTACTTCTTCACGTTGTTTGGCAGGTTCTTCACCAGTTCGTCGCCTTCCCAGATGGTGTTGAGCAGGAACTGTCCGTTCTGACGGAGACCGCGCAGCACATCGTACATGCGGAGGTATGCCTGTACGTGGCAAGCTACGAAGTTAGGAGTCTTAATCTGATATGTAGAACGGATTGGTG
>CAMVDC010000149.1 GCA_947166155.1 uncultured Prevotellaceae bacterium
GCTGCTCGAAGCCGAGATGCTCAACCTGAGAGCCAACCCCAACCGCAAGGCCACAGGCTCAATCATCGAATCATCGCTCGACCGCGGACGCGGATACGTGGCAACCATACTCTGCCAGAACGGAACCCTGCACCAAGGCGACATAGTGCTGGCAGGAACCCACTACGGACGCATCAAGGCCATGTTCAACGAGCGTGGACAAAAGATAGAACGTGCATTGCCAGCCGAACCGGCCGTAATACTCGGACTCAACGGAGCACCTACCGCCGGCGACACATTCCACGTGATGGACACCGAGCAGGAAGCTCGCGAGATATGCAACAAGCGCGAACAACTGAAACGCGAACAAGGACTGCGCACCATGAAGCGCATCGACCTCAACGAACTGGGCCGACGCATTGCATTGGGCGACTTCAAGGAACTCAACATAGTGGTGAAGGGCGATGTCGACGGCTCAATCGAAGCATTGTCAGACTCACTCATCAAACTCTCGACCGAGAAGATTCAGGTGAACGTCATACACAAGGCAGTAGGACAAATCAGCGAAAGCGATGTGACACTGGCCGCAGCATCCGATGCCATCATCATCGGTTTCCAAGTACGACCATCAAAGGCCGCACGTGCACTGGCCGACCAGGAAGGTGTCGACATACGCCTCTACTCTGTCATCTACGACACCATCGAGGAGGTGAAGAGCGCAATGGAGGGTATGCTCGCACCCGAAACCAAGGAGGAAGTCACCGCTACGGTCGAAGTGCGACAAGTATATCACATCACAAAAGTCGGTACTGTGGCCGGTGCATTCGTCACAAGCGGAAAAGTGCAGCGTAGCAACAAGGTACGTGTCATCCGCGACGGCATCGTAGTATATACCGGACAAATCAATGCACTCAAACGCTTCAAGGACGATGTGAAGGAAGTGGGCACAAACTTCGAGTGTGGTATCTCAATCGTCAACTACGACGACATACGCGAAGGCGACATCCTTGAAACATTTGCCGAGATAGAAGTGAAGCAGAAGTTGTAATGGCAAAAGAATCGAATGAGTATGTACGCCAGGTGGCTAACGAACAGTACAAGTATGGCTTCACCACCGACGTACATACCGAAATCATAGAACGCGGACTCAACGAAGACGTGGTGCGGCTCATATCGGCCAAGAAGGAGGAACCCGAGTGGTTGCTCGACTTCCGTCTGAAAGCCTACCGCCACTGGACCACGATGAAGCAACCCGAGTGGGGACATCTGGATATGCCTGATATTGATTATCAGGCTATATCCTATTATGCCGACCCTACCCGCCGTGCATCGTCGGACGGCAAGCCAAAGGAGATTGACCCCGAACTGGTGAAGACATTCGACAAACTGGGCATACCGCTCGAAGAACGCATGGCGCTGAGCGGCACTGCTGTCGATGCCGTCATGGACTCGGTGTCGGTGAAGACCACACATCAGAAACTGTTGCAGGAGAAAGGAATCATCTTCTGCTCGATAAGCGAGGCCGTGAAACAACATCCCGACCTCGTGCGCCAGTATCTGGGCAGTGTGGTGCCATATCGCGACAACTACTTCGCAGCACTCAACTCCGCAGTCTTCAGCGACGGCTCGTTCGTTTATATCCCAAAGAATACACGTTGCCCGATGGAACTGTCGACCTACTTCCGCATCAACGCACGCGGGACAGGACAGTTCGAACGCACACTTATCGTATGCGACGACGATTCCTACGTGTCGTACCTCGAAGGATGCACAGCACCCATGCGCGACGAAAACCAGCTACATGCTGCCATCGTCGAGATTGTGGTGATGAACCGTGCCGAAGTGAAGTACAGCACCGTGCAGAACTGGTACCCGGGCGATAAGGACGGCAAGGGCGGAGTGCTCAACCTCGTGACAAAACGCGGACACCTGCGCGGCGACAACAGCAAACTGTCGTGGACACAGGTCGAGACCGGTTCGGCCATAACATGGAAATACCCCAGCTGCGTCCTTTCAGGCAACGACTCGGTAGCCGAATTCTATTCGGTGGCAGTGACCAACAACCATCAGCAAGCCGACACAGGCACCAAGATGATACACCAGGGAAAAGGCACTCGCAGCACCATCATAAGCAAAGGTATATCGGCAGGAAAGAGTCAGAACTCGTATCGTGGACTGGTGAAGATCGGCCGTAAAGCCGATGGAGCACGCAACTACAGTTCGTGCGACTCGTTGCTGCTCGGCAGCCATTGTGGCGCGCATACATTCCCATACCTTGACGTTCAGAACAGCACAGCAACAGTGGAACACGAGGCTACGACGTCGAAGATATCGGAGGACCAGCTCTTCTACTGCAACCAGCGCGGCATCTCGACCGAAGAGGCCATCGGGCTTATCGTCAACGGATATGCCAAAGACGTGCTCAATAAGCTACCGATGGAGTTTGCTGTCGAGGCACAGAAGCTTCTGACGGTATCGCTCGAGGGCAGTGTGGGATAGTGTGGCAAGGCAAAATACAGGTATCAGCATAGTGATATTGAAATAGCAAACAAGTAATCATCATGCAGCAATCGGAAGTGAAGCAGTGGCTGTCGGGGGTATCCTACGAGTTGGCATTTTGGAACAACGTCTATCGTTGGAAATCGGCGTACGACGGCATGTTCTGTTGGTCACGATATGGCTCGACGTTGCAACTCGAGGGTATGGACATCGTTGCATTCCTGTCACAAATCGACCACCCGGTTGTATATGATGTGGGATGCGGTATGAGCTATGCACATGGTGATCACCTGCCGTCGGCGGATGGCAATATCAAACTCGATGTGCACTACATCGACCCGCTGGCACACTTCTACAACAAGATTAAGTACCAGTACAGGCGTGATGTGCCCGATGTGGAATTTGGTATGCTCGAGTATCTCACTGCGACGGCTGGAGCCGATAGTGCTCATCTGATTATCGTACAGAATGCGCTTGACCACTCGGCAAACCCTGTACAGGGAATCACGGAAGCCCTGTGTACGCTGAAGGTGGGGGGACGTCTCTACTTGTGTCATCATCCCAACGAAGCCGAGGCCGAGCACTACAAAGGCTTCCATAAGTATAATATAACCGAGGAAGGTGGCAAGTTCATCATCTGGAACAAGAACCACCGCTTCGTGGTAGATGACCTTATAAGCGCATGTGCATCGGTCAACACCTTCCGACTAGAAAACGGCTTCATCGTTAGTGTTATAGAGAAACGTTCCGATTGCATCCAGACTAATAATCAGCAGAGCCTGCAAGGGTTGATGGATGTCGTGGCCGAAATGATGCAACTGAGTCGAAAGCCAAGCTTTGCAATGTGGCAGCAGATGAAGTACTGCTGGTACAACACCATACAGTTCTTTGTGCAGGCACTGCCATGGGAATGCAGGATGAAGCTGCGAAGGTTAATATATAGAAAGTAACAGACAATACATATAATGTTAGAGATACGCAACTTACATGCCCGTGTTGAGGGCAAAGAGATATTGAAGGGTGTAGATCTCACCATTCGTGATGGTGAGATACATGCCTTGATGGGAACGAATGGTGCAGGTAAGAGCACGTTGAGCAACGTGATTGTGGGGCATCCTAAGTATGAGGTGACCGAAGGTAGCATCACTTTCGATGGCCTCGATTTGCTCAAAATGAGTCCTGAGGAACGTAGCCACGCAGGCATCTTCATGTCCTTCCAGCTTCCTGTAGAGATACCAGGGGTGAGCATGACCAACTTCATGCGTGCTGCCGTCAATGCACGTCGCGAGGCCTTGGGCGAGGAACCATTGAAATCTACCGACTTCCTCCGCCTGATGCGCGACACCCAGAAACTTGTCGATATCGACAAGCGACTTGTTTCGCGCAGTGTGAACGAAGGATTCTCGGGAGGCGAGAAGAAGCGCAACGAGATATTCCAGATGGCAATGCTGCAACCTACGTTTTGCATACTCGACGAGACCGACAGCGGACTCGATGTCGATGCATTGCGTGTGGTTGCCGAGGGATTCAACAAGCTTCGTAATGAAAAGACAAGTGCCATGGTCATCACACACTATCAGCGACTGCTCGACTACATACGTCCCGACATTGTTCATGTGTTGCTCGACGGACGCATTGTGAAGACCGCAGGACCTGAGTTGGCCCGTGAGATTGAAGAACGTGGATTTGACTGGATACGCCCATGAACACATCGCAGACATATCTTGACCTTTATGCCAGGTATCGTGACCAACTCATGTCGGTTGCACCCGATGCCATGAACGCCTGTCGCGATGAAGCTATACGCACGTTCGGGCACAAGGGACTCCCCACGCTGAAGGTCGAGGAATATAAATACACCGACACAGAACGGGCATTCGGCGGCGACTACCATCTGTCGGTAGCTACAGCCAAAGTGACGGCCAGCGATGCACCGGTAGTAGTGAACAACGACGAGTTGCTCACCCGCTACTACGGCAGTTGTGTCGACATGTCCGACCCCATCGTTGCACTCAACACAGCGTTTGCCTCCGAGTGTCTTTGCATACATGTAGGCCGCAACCAGCACGTGGAGCGACCGCTCGAGATAACCGATGTGTTGCGTGCACAGGCCGACACTATGGAACACAAACGCATACTCATAGTGCTCGACGAATGTGCTTCGCTCACCATACTCATGCATTATACCGCTGCCGACCAACAGCATTTCCTAACCACACAGGTGGTGGAAGTGGTTGCGGGCGATGGTGCACATCTCGACCTGTATGAGATAGAAGAGACCCACTCACTCTGTACCCGATTCAACACCGTGGCTGTCAATGTGGGTCGAAACGCCACAGTTCGTCACAACGGCATCACGCTATGGGGCGGAATCACCCGCAACACCATCACTGTTTCGCTCAAGGGCGAGATGAGCGAGGTGACACTCAACGGGTGTGTCATGGCCGACAAGCATCAACACGTAGATACCAACACGGTCATACGTCATGAAGTGCCCCGGTGTACGAGCCACGAACTCTATAAGTATGTGGTCGACGAACAAGCCACCGGAGCCTTTGCAGGCAAGGTGTATGTAGCTCCAGGAGCACAGCAGACACAGTCGGACGAAGTGAACCAAAACATCTGCATCGGCAGTGAATCGCACATGTATACCCAACCCATGCTCGAGATTTATGCCGACGACGTGAAGTGCTCGCACGGCTCCACGGTGGGTAAGCTCGACGAAACAGCACTCTTCTATATGCGGCAGCGCGGAATACCTCGACCCAAGGCACGCCAGCTGCTCATCCAGGCATTTATAGGTCAGGTGGTGGACTACATACCCCTTCAGCCGCTTAGGGAGCGCCTTCACATAATGGTCGAACGCCGACTCGGTGGCGATTTAGACACTTGTGCCGGATGCACATTATGTAAGTAAATCATTATTTCCGACCCGCGACCAAAGGCAACATCATCTGCCATTCACGTTTCACAGTTCAATACTTTTTGTTAATCCATTGTTACAATGTATCGTTACATAATATCCATATCGATCGCTGCATTCTTGCTGATTGGTTTTGCATCGTGCAATCGTCAGCAGCGCGATGCGGTGAGTTTGAAGGTAATGTCAGACGAGAAGGCAATCAGGGAACTGACCGAGGCAGCCGAAACCGTCAACAAGGCATGCCCCATACACACCGACAACAAGACAACCCTACTCGCTGTTTCATTCCGTGAACATAAGTGGACATATTATTACGAAGTTGCCGAGGACTCGGTTGTACGCTTCGACAACGCAGTGTTCAACGAGAATATCAAGGCAGGGCTGAAGGCATCAACCCGCGAGAATCTGCTTGCATCGCATGATATGCTTACCATGCTGCGAGCCCTCATCAAGGTGAATGCCGACCTCGTGTATAGCTACAAGGGCAAAGAGTCGGGACATTCCATCAATGTGATGTTCACATATCCCGAACTGCGTGTCATGGTCGATGTGATGAGTGCAGAACGTTGAGTGATGAGTGATGAGTGTTGATAGTTGATTGTTGAGTGATGAGTGTTGATAGTTGAGTGTTGAGTGACATCAGCTATTCATTATTAATGAAAAAATAAATCAGCATCTGCATGGCTCAATTATATATTATACATTAAATATTATATATTAAAAAAGAGAGGTAATGACACAGCTCCACAACATATCCGAAGCGTTTCCAATACTGTCGCGAACCATCTACGGCCGTCCGCTCGTGTATCTCGACAATGCAGCCACCACGCAGAAGCCACGCTGTGTGGTCGAGGCTATGGTCGACGAGTACTACAACGTGAATGCCAACGTGCATCGTGGCGTACACTTCCTGTCGCAACAGGCAACCGACCTGCACGAACAGGCGCGCGAACGGGTACGGCAGTTCATCGGTGCACGCTCCACAAACGAGATAATCTTCACCCGAGGCACCACCGAGAGCATCAACCTGCTGGCTACATGCATGTCACGCATTTGCCAGGGAGGCGAGATAATAGTGTCGCAAATGGAGCATCACTCCAACATTGTGCCGTGGCAACTGGCGGGATTCACACTCAAGGTTATACCCATGACCGACGGAGGAATGCTCGACCTCGATG
>CAMVDC010000150.1 GCA_947166155.1 uncultured Prevotellaceae bacterium
ATTGATAAGGGAATTTTTTCCAAGAGGCAGGAATGAACATAATTTAAAGAATAATCACGTTCAAAACAGTTTTCTAAGACATGGGAATGGTGAGTGTCTGCGCCACGGTAGTCTGAACAGTGGCGGCAAGCACAGCAATGATAATATATGTAGCTTTGTTTATGGTCATATCTTGAAGAATAGTGAATAGAGTATTGGAATAAAGATAAGTGTGATGAGTGTCCCGACAAACAATCCGCCCATGATGGTGACGGAGAGTGAGCCGAACATGGCATCAGGCACAAGTGGAATCATGCCCAAGATGGTGGTGAGCGATGCCATCATCACCGGTCGCAACCTGCTTTTGGCGCTGTTGATGAGTGCGTCGTGCGGGTTCATGCCGCTATTGATCTCCAGCGAAATCTCGTCAATCAGCACTATGCCGTTCTTTATCATCATGCCGATGAGTCCCAGCACACCCACTATGGCCACAAATCCGAACGACTTGCCCGAGATAAGCACTGCTGGAATTACTCCTACAAGTATGAACGGAATGCAGCAGAAGATGATGGTAGGCTTCTTGTAGTCCTTGAACAACATGATGAGAATGATAATCATCAATATGATTGCCATCGGGAAGTTTGCAAACAGATACTTCATCGAGTCGTCGCTTGCCTTTTTCTCTCCCTGCCAAGACAGGCTGTAGCCCTCCGGCAACTTTATCTTGCTGAGTTCAGCGGCCAGCGATGCTCGCGCTTCCTCGGTGCCGACACCTGGGCGTGGACTGCATTGCAGACGTTGGGCACGCTGTCCGTTGTAGCGTGTCACCACGGGGTCTTCCCATTTAACGTCGATGCTTTTCACTATTTGTCGTAGCGGCGTGGTACCTGTGATTTCCTCGATGAGGTCGTTGCGGTTGTAGGCCCCAGTCATCACTCGGGTGAGGGTTTCCTGATTTACGAGTTTCGATACGTTGGGCAGCAAGCCAAACACCTCTACGTTTTGCAGATTGTCGATGTTGTCACCTTCGTTGTCGATACACTTCACGTAGATTTTCTCGGCATTGATACCATCGTAGAAAGTACCGATGGGCACTCCTCCTGTGTATGCCAATACTGATGTGCCGACATCGCTGCGACTCAGTGCGCTGGTGCGGGCCATGGATTGCTGGTATTCGATGTTGAGCATCGGGCAGCGAGGTTCCCAATCGGTGGTTGGCAGGTAGGCCTTGTCGCTGTGGCGCACTATGTTCATGGCCGAGTCGGTGAGTTGGTGCAGTACCTCGGGGTCAGGACCGCGAAACATTGCCTCGATGGGGTATTTCTTGAACATGAGGTTGTATCGCTTCAGCTTAATGTAGGCTTGCGGATAGCGTCGCGACAGCTCGTCCTGAATGTCGTTGATGTTCTCAACAAGTGCTTTGGGCGATGTGAAGTCGATAATCAGTTCGCCATACGACAGCGATGGCGTTGCAATACTTCTCACCAGGTTGTATCGGCTTGGGGTTGCTCCTATCGACGTGGTTATGTTTGTTATCTCGTCGCGAGTCTTCAGGTAGTCGCTTATCTCGTTGAGGTCGGTCTCCACCTGCGTGTAGTTAGTTCCCTCTGGCAGTTTGTATTCCATGTATAGCTGGTCGTACTCCATGTCGGGGAAGAATGCCTGGTCGAGGAATCGGTAACTGAATGCGCTGATGGCCAGCAGTGCGATGGCAGCTACGACCAATGTGATGCGGTGTCGGAGTCCGAAACTGAGGAACTTTTCAAGGGCAATGTAGGATTTGCCAGAGTAGAGGTCGGCTGAGCTTCCGTTGCTCTCGGTTTTTTTCGTACTCTCAATGCTCTCATGACTGTTGGCTGAATTACTGCTCTCAGTGTTCACGGCATTAAGAGCCATTTCAGAGCTCTCAGAGTGGCCGATGCTGCCGGCACCTTTTTTGAATATCATGCGGCTACACATGATGGGCACATGGGTGAGTGCGAGTACCCAACTGAGCATCAGCGACACAGCGAGCACTATGAATAGGTCGCGCACATAGATTCCTGCTGTGTCGGGACTTAGGAATATGGGCAGGAATGCCAGGATCGCTATGAGTGTGGCTCCGAGTAGTGGCATTGCCGTTTTCTGTCCTATGTCGGTCAGTGCCTCGATGCGTGGCTTTCCTTGTTGCTTAGCTATCAGCACTCCGTCGACTATCACTATGGCGTTGTCGACCAACATTCCCATGGCAAGGATAAACGATGCAAGGCTCACTCGCTGCAGTGTGCCGTCAAATCCGTTGAGCACGAGGAATGTGCCGAAAACAATCGTGATGAGACTCATTCCGATGATGAGTCCGCTCTTCAGTCCCATGGTGAATATGAGCACAACGATGACTATGAGTACCGACTCGACGAGGTTGATAAGGAATGTGTTGAGAGCTGTCGACACTCGCTCTGGTTGGAAGAATACTTTGTGGTATTCCACTCCAGCCGGCAGTCGGTGTTCTATGTCGGTCAGTGTCTGTTCTACCTTGCCGCCTATCTTCGTCACGTCTTTGTCGCTGAGGCATGCCACAGATATTCCGATAGCTCTCTCTCCGTTGTACTTCAGGGTGTTGCGTGTAGGTTCTTCGTATGCTTTCACCACAGTGGCGATGTCGCCGATTCGCAGTTGATCGTTGTTGTGACCTTGTATGAGCATGTTGGCGATGTCGTCGGTGTTGTTGAAACGGTCGCTCACGCTGACTCTCACGCGGTTGTTGCCGTTGTCGTAGTATCCTGCGTATACGGTTTTGTTTTGTCCGTTGAGTGTCTGTATCACCTCGGTCGGCATCACTCCGAGGTTAGCCATTTTGTCTTGTTGCAGTTCGATGTTGATGCATTGGTTGCGTTTGCCGTAGATGTCGACACGGCACACTCCGTCAATTTCCATCAACTCGCGCTTTATGAGTTCGGCGTAGTCGTTCAGTTCTTTGTCGTTGAGGCCGTCGCCGGTGAGTGCATAAAACATACCGTAGACGTCGCCAAAGTCGTCGCGCACTACCGATGGGTAGGCTCCTGACGGCAGGTTGGCTTGCACTCCGGTCACTTTGCGTCTCACCATGTCCCATGCTTGTTCGATGTTGGTGGTAGTTGTGAGCAGTTCCACGGTTATGATGCTCAGGTCGTTCATCGACTTGCTTTCCACATTGTCGACCTCTGCCACTTCGCGTACGGCTTTCTCAATCGGGTCGGTGACTTCCAACTCCACTTGGTGTGCCGATGCGCCGGGGTATGTGGTCACAATCATGGCTTGCCTCACCTTGATTGCGGGGTCTTCGAGTTTGCTCATCGAGCGGTAGCTGAGTATTCCTCCGATGATGAATACAACAATGGCAAAGTTTACTAACTTTGTGTTGTCAAGTGCCCATTTGCTCAGATTCATCACAGCAGCCCTCCTATGTTTGATTCAGATGTCTGTGGCAGTGGTGTCACCTTTTGTCCGTCGGTGATGTAGTGCACTCCGGCTGTCACTACTTGTTCGCCATTGCTGATTCCGTCGCTTATGTCGGCCGTTCCGTTGCGATGCAGTCGTTTCACTGTCACGGTCCTGCTCTCTACGGTTTGGCTCTTGGGGTTGTAGACATATACCTTTTGTTGCCCCATGTCGTCGAATATGGCAGTGGTGGGTATGTTGACTTCGGTGTTGTCGTCGCGGTCGAGCTCTACGTGCACCATTGTGGTCATGCCCGGCGTTATTTTCGAGTGGTCGTAGTTTCCTGCAAACCTCAGCCTTACGGTGTAGAGTTGGCTGGTGTTGGCTTCGGGGCTTATGCTCACCACCTTGAGCGGGAATGTCTCGTCGGGCATGAGGTCGAAGTTGCAGTACACGTTGTTGAGTCGGTCGCGGTTGGCGTAGTCGTAGGCCGATATGTTGATTTCGACCTCAACGGCTCCGCTGCCAAACATGGCCACCACTGGCATTCCTGCGCTCACGGTCTCGCCGGCTTCGTGCAGTATGTTTTGTATGTACCCGTCGATTGGTGCGTATAGGCGTGTGTCGGCCAGTTGGTTGCGGTGGTTGCTCAGTTTCTGCGTTATTTGTTCAAGTCCGTATCGGGCCTTGTCGTAGTTGCTGGCGGTTGTGTTGCCTTCTCCATACATGGCGATGATGCGTTCGGCGTCGGCTTTCACTTGCTCGTATTCGGCTTGTGTGGCGTTGAGTTGCACTTGGTAGTCGCGTGGGTCCATGGTTGCTATGAGTTGTCCCTTCCTCACGTGTTGTCCTTCTTTTACATGTATTTGTGTGATTGGCCCGCTCACTCTGAACGAGGCGTTGATGTCGTCGGTGGGTCGAGTCTTGCCAGGGTAGCTCAGGTTCAACTTTTCGTTGATGCTACTTACGGTTATTGTCCGAACATACTGTGTATGCTCGCTTTCGTTGTTTTTGTTTTGGCATGCACATGCAGCCGCTGCAAGCACCAAGATGCATGCAACGTTTCTGATGTCTTTGATTTGTGAGATGAATGTCATATTGTTTGAGTTAATTTCTTTTTTTATTGTCTATTTGCTGTGATATGTTTTTTTGTCGGCAAGTGTCAAGCCGCGTTTTAAGCATGCAAAGATAGTGAATTCCTCTCAAAAAACATAGTTTTCGGTGCCTATTTTAATAAAGATATGTGTTTTTTAATACTTATTTACCCGTTTTTGAACGTGTTTTTTTATGTAAAGGCTTTCAGAGTCGCAAATGTTTTGTATATTTGCAATCGCTAAAAACGTAAATACTGACTACTTGATGATATGAATACAAAGCGAATGGTGTTGATGTGTGCCGTCGGCCTGCTCTGCAGTGTGGCGCGTGCCGATGGTGATCCGCGTCGCATCGGAACGCGCGAGAGTGCCGCCCTTCCACTTGCCGGCAGTGTGAACATCCCGGTGGTGCTTGTCGAGTTTGCCGACAAGCAGTTTACCGTGGCGGCTTCCGATGCGCAGGTCAACGACTTTTTCAATCTTTTCTGCAACGGCGAGCACGCAGGCGAATACTATAAAAACGCAGGGAGCTACGGCTCGGTGCGCGACTATTTTGTGGCTCAGAGCGATAGCATTTTTCAACCCAATTTTGTTGTTATAGGTCCCGTAAGGCTCAAGCAATCATATACTTATTATGGAGGAAATACTCCCACGCGCGATACCAGGATTATGGAGTTCTATACCGAAGCCCTGAGTGCCGCGATGGAGATTCACGACGACTGGAGCGATTTCGACAACAACAACGACCATGCAGTCGACATGGCCTACTTCATCTATGCCGGCGAGGGCGAGAACGGCTCCGACGATACCAACAACATCTGGCCCAAGGAGAATGTGTCGGCTCGCAACATCAACGGCTTGAAATTCATGTGTTATGCTTGTTGCAACGAGCTCTACAAGGGTGAATGCGACGGTATTGGGGTGATGTGTCACGAACTAAGTCATGCGCTTGGCTTGCCCGACCTCTATGACACTGGCTATAAGGCCTATGGCCTTGACTATTGGGACCTCATGGACTCGGGATGCTACTGCCTGAGCAGTTATCATCCATGTGGCTATAGCGCCTACGAACTCGACTTCATGGGATGGCGACCACTCGTGACCCTCGAGCGCGACCGTTTTCATTCCATCACCCTGCGACCATTGAGCCAGGGTGGGGTGGGGTATAAACTGCTCAGCCCCAACAATCCCAACGAGTACTACATAATCGAGAATCGCCAAAACACGGGATGGGACACCTACATAGGACGGGGCAACAGCACCCGCCAGCGCCACGGGCTGCTGGTGTCGCACGTCGACTACAAACGCGACAGCTGGACCTCCAACTCCGTGAATACCAACACCAATCACCAGCGGTTTACCATCGTTCCGGCCGACGGGAAGCTCGATTCCTACATGTACGTTAACTCACAAGAGGATTATACCCTGTGGAGCCAGTCGGCCAGTGCCGACCTCTATCCCGGCACCGACAGTGTCACCACAATCCTCTCGGCCTTTCAGCCAACTTATTCAGTGCCAGGCAGTATGCTCATGCCTATAACCGATATCGTGGAGCATGCCGATGGCACCATCACCCTCACCATACACCCATCGACCGACACCAACCTCGACGGCGGAGTCGACACCCAGGATGTGCTCCGCATCTACGAGTCGATGGCCGAAGGCGCCACCCCCGTGAAATTCCAACCCGAAGACGTGAATGCCGACGACAATGTCGACACTCAAGATGTGTTGCGAATCTACGAGTTTATAGGCACCCACTGATCCGGCCGTTTGCGAGTGCGCAGTCGCGACCCCGAGAGTGCGCACTCGCAGGCCCGAGAGTGCGCACTCACAGCCCCGCGAGTGCGCACTCATTTTTCACCCCCTCC
>CAMVDC010000151.1 GCA_947166155.1 uncultured Prevotellaceae bacterium
GCGGCTGTACATGGTGGGATTGGCCGAGGGGGTCAGGGCGGCTCGATGTCTGCCCCATAGGGGAGGGGTGGTGTAGCGGGCGGAGAGACCGTACTGGAAATCGGTGGCGTTGAGTGTTGCGAAGTCATACATTCGGCCCTCGGAGTGTCGCCAGCGGATGTCGCCCGTGGCGCGGATGTTGAGCTTGTCTTTGTTGTATTGCAGGTATGCTCCGTCGTGCAGGGTGAGCGTGTTCACAATGTTCTCGTGGCTTGTGCTCTCGCCTGCAAACATAGAGTGGTCGATGGAGTGGTTGAACCCTGCGTCGGCTCCTGTCTGCCACGTCCAATGTTCGTCGTGGTCGATTGCTCGCGAGAAGTCGAACTTGGCGCCGAGCCGATATGCTCCCTTCACGTTCATCGGCCGATAGGTATAGACGCCTGTCTCGGTGTCGTAGCTTACCGATTGTGCTGTCTGCCGATGATAGATGTTGGCCGATGTGCCTACGTGCCACTGCTGCTGATGTTCTCCGAATTTGTTGGAGAAATCGATGCCGAAGCTTGATGTGACGGTGCTCTTGAGGTCGGGATTGCCCAGCTTCACGACGAGCGGCTGGCTGTCGTCGCGATAGGTGATACGGTCGGGCAGATAGACGGGTTGACGATTGAGGCTGGCACTGATTTTGAAGTCGTGCTTGCCGTCTTCCGATACATTGCGGAACGATGCCGATGTGTTGAGAAACAGTGAGTTCTGACGGGCAAGGGTGTCGAGCGTTCCACGCTGATAGTCGTACGACGCGTGGTTCATGGGCAAACTCAAGTCTACGCTCAGACGCTGATAGTTGACTTTATAAGGGAGTCCTGGCTGGTAGGTGTATAAACCGCGTGTGCTGAACGAAACTCCCACTTGGTTTTCCACCACGTTGAGGCGACTGTCGTAGGTATTGTTTATGTCGGTGATGGCTCCCAACGCATCGAGCGAAGATGCCAGCATCAGAGTGTCGGGATGGTACAGATAGTCGTGGGCTTTGTTGTGATTTACGTACAGACGTTCTCCCACCAACATATTCACATCCTTGAATATCTTCATGCCGTAGTTCAGCGATGCCACGCCCCATGTGGTGACAGTGCGCATTTCATCAGTATTATGCTGGATGTTGCGGCTTGGGTTTACGTATTGTGCGGTGCTGAACCGCTGCGCCGACTCCGATTCGTCTTCGTTATGCTCCGCCTTTATGTAGTAGTCGATGTGCTGCTGTTTGGCGCCTACATTGAATGCACCCTGCGCCTCGACATATCCGCCCCATGCCTTGCCATCGTTGAAAGCGCGGGTGTGGCGCGATGCTGTGAGCGAATCGTCCCATTGGTCGAACAGTGAACTGAAACTGCCGTCACGCTTTGAGTAGTTGAAGTCGAACTCGATGTGTGCATAGAACGGTTTCTGTAGCGTGAGGTTGTCGTGAGCACTCCAGCGGCGGTTTCCTGTGCGGTTGAGGGTCTCGCTCAGCGACAGCGGCGTGTGTCCCGGGAGGAATTGTTCGTACCGGCTTCGTGTCTCGCTGCGGTCGGTGGTCGATGTGTAGGAGGCCGTCAGGTTGTTCTTCACCTTGTTACCCTTCGACACATAGTCGATGTCGGTCGCTACGCTTCGGGTGGTGAACATGCTCTGAGGCATCGATGCCGGTGTCCAGTTGTCCGACGCACCTGCATGGCGGCCTTCGTTCACATTGTTTGCATTGCCCAGGAGGGTGAGCCGCCAGCGGTCGGTGAATCCCAGGATGAAAGCACGAGCCAGCCACCGTTCGTGGGTGCCTATAGCGGCTTCCACGTTGGCAATGTAGCCGCGTTGGTATTCTTCCTTCAGGTTCACATCCATCACATACTGCCGCGGATCGACATCGTAGCCGAGTGCTACGCTTTTGTCCGACTGTCGTTCATACACCTTGATGTCCTTCACGGTGTAGTACGGCAGGTTTTCGAGCAACACGCGCTTGTTGCCACGCATGAACGACCGCGATCCGAGCAAGAGTTCATCCACCTTGCGTCCGTTCACGAATATCTCGCCCTGCGAGTTCATCGTCACTCCTGGCATCTGGCGTATGAGGTCGTCGAGCATCGAACCCTGTGGCAGGTCGAAGGCCGTGGCATCGTAAACCAGTGTGTCGCCACGGTAGAACATCTTCACACGTGTGGCGGTTATCACCACTTCGCTCAGTTCTATCGACCGCATCTTGCGCATCTGCATCTTCGGCACCTCAATCTCCTTCTGCTTACCTATGCTCACACTGCGCCACACGTCGTCGTATCCACGCAGTTGGGCATGTATCAGCAGTGTCTTGCTGTTGGTGGTGATGGTTGCCGAATATTTAGCCATAAGTGGTCGCTGGTTGCCGTCGTAGAACATGGCCATTGCAGCCGAATCGACCAACACGCTGCTGTCGGCATCGAGTATCGACACCTTTGCTCGCGGCAGGGGCATGAGCAGGAACGCATCCTCAATGTCGCCCGAGACAGTCAGCTGGTTGCCTTCGGCCGAGATGGTGACACCTTTCTTCAGCTGAACGCCAATCAGGTTGCCGCGCGTCTTCACCTTCACCGGTTGGTTCTTGCATATACGGCTTACGGCATCGGGCACCGACATGTTCTTCACTTTGACCGATGTGCGCAGATGGCTGAGGCCGTCGGAGAGTATCGAGATGCTGTATTCCTCCTGGCCTTCCTCAATCGCACGCAGGGCCTCGGTCAGTGGTGTGTTGTGAAATTCCATGCTGACCTGTGCCTGCATAGGCATCACGACCATAAGCAACAGGATAATCGCTGTGTGTCTCATTCCCCATCCTCCTTTCCTGCCACTGCATCGACGAAGATGGTGTCGTGCTGAATGGTGAGCTGCAAGCCGTCAAACATGTTAAGGCCTTCGATGAAGTCGGTGAGCGGACGGTCGGGTTTCCATGTGGTGAAGAACTTCATGCCACGAGTCGCGCTGCTGCGGAATTCCACAGCCTTGCCATAGTGAGTAGCCACCACGCCGAGGATGCTGTCGAGACGTACATCGTTGAAACGTACTGGCGAAACGTCGGCACCTTCCGTATCGGCTTGACGGACGGTAGCAGTTTCCGCGTCTCTCTCGTTACTCTCATCATTCGATATAACCTGTGGGATGATGGCCCATGCTATTCCGCTTGCGATAAGTACAGGTATGAGCACTGCCGCAATGCGGCGAAGGGAAGTAAGGAGGGGACTCCTGGCTCTTATCCTCTTCCACTCCTTATCCACATCCGGTTCGCGGTCGAGTTCGTCCATCATGGCCTCGAGTTCGCTGTCGGTATAGTTCTCGGGATGCTCCTGCATGTCGAGAAACAGTTGGTGGTTGTCGTTTGTCTGCATAGTCATTGCTTTTTGAAATGGTTCTTGATTAGGTTTAAGGCGTGTGAAAGATGTTTCCATACGGCCACACGGCTGATACCCTCCGCGGCGGCAATCTCCTCGTAGGTGCATCCGTCGGTGAATCGCAGGCGGAATATGCGACGTTCCTGTTCCGACAGACTTCCGGCCACAAACTCATCGATGTCTGCTAGCCGCTCATCGTCGGCATCCATGTCGTCCGATGCGGTTCCCGTCATCACACTGGCCAAGGCCATCTGTCGTTTCACACATTCGTGTCGCAGACGCTTCAGACACTGGTTGCGAACGCTCGTCAGCAAGTAGCGCTCCTCCGTGCCCGGCATCATGGTCGTACGTCCGCTGAGCAGTGCCACAAAGATGTCGCTGACCACATCCTTGCTTTCCTGCTCGTCGCCAAGAATGGTGCGCGCCACCCTCAGCATACGTGCGTAGTGCCTGCGGAACAGTTGTTCCATCATTTCCGTTCTTTCCATCACGTCCTTTTTTCCTGTTATACCCTTGGGGCAATGAAAATGCTAACCCCACCCGCCTGTTTTTCTGCAAAAATACATACAACTTTTTCTGCGCAGATATAGAAAATTCCCTGCGCGTACGCACAACTTTTGCTGCGCGTATATAGAAAAACTTTAATTTGCGACACAAATTTAATAATTTGCGACGTAAATTTATTGTTTTTCGGCCGAAAATTTAATAATTTGCGACGTAAATTTAAGAATTAGTACGTACGCGCAGCAAAAGTTGTGCGTACTCGCAAGGTTTTTACTGCGTGCTCGCAGTAAGAGATGTATTATCTTTGCATGTATGTTTTCTGCTTATGAATGTAAAACACAAGGGAAGCAGCAAACTCTGTTTCGGTTTGCTGCTTCCCATCGTGTACTTGTGTGTGCGACGATTATGCATCGTAGCGCTGGTTGACTACATTCCAATCGACGATTTGCCATAGGGCGGCGAGGTGGTCGGGCCGGCGGTTCTGGTAGTCGAGATAGTAGGCGTGCTCCCATACGTCGAACGTGAGCAGGGGCTTCAATCCACGCTGCACGGGGTTGGCGGCGTTCGTTTCCTGTGTGATGACGAGCTTGCCTGCCTTGTCGGCCGAGAGCCATACCCAACCCGAACCGAACAACGTGGCACCTGCTTTCTGGAACTCGCTCTTGAAAGCATCGAACGACCCGAAGTCGCGCTCGATAGCTTCGGCCAATTTGCCTTCAGGGCAGTTGTCGGCTTTGGGTGAAGTAAACTGAGCGAAATACATCTCGTGGTTCAGTATCTGTCCTGCATTGTTCAGGATTCCGCCTTCGCTCTTGCACACGATGTCAACCAACTCCATGCCCTCGAACGGGGTGCCGTAGGTCAGGGTGTTGAGGTTGCCCACGTATGCCTGCAGGTGTTTCCCATGATGGAACCCGATGGTGGCAGCACTGATCACTGGCTCCAGAGCATCGGCTGCATAGGGCAGCTGCATCAATTCAAATGTTGCTTTATCCATGTCTTTGATTATTTAAATAGTCTAACCATGTATTTAGTAGATGTTGCCACAGCTATCCGGATTCAGAATGCGGTGGCTTTGAGGCGTAGGCCTGCGGTTTCGTCGATACCGAACATGAGGTTCATGTTCTGTACAGCCTGTCCTACGGCCCCCTTGAGGAGGTTGTCGATGATGGAAGTGATGACGAGCTTGTGGTCGAAGCGGTCGATATGGATGAGGCACTTGTTGGTGCCGGTGACCTGCTTGAGGTCGAGCGGAGTATCGACATAATGGGTGAATGCGGCATCGCGATAGAAGTCGCGGTAGAGCTGCGGTATGTCGATATCGGCGGCTGCGGCATCGAGCTTCACAACCTCGGTACAGAATATGCCACGCGGGAAGTTGCCCCGGTAGGGTATGAAGTCGAGCGAGGCGGTGAACGACGGCTGAAGCTCGGTGATGGATTGTCGTATCTCGTGCAGATGCTGGTGGGTGAATACCTTGTATATGCTCAGGTTGTCGGTACGCCACGAGAAGTGTGTGGTCGGTCCTGGCTTCTGTCCGGCACCGGTCGAGCCCGTGATGGCGTTGATGCTGACATCGTGGGTGAGCAGTCCTGCCTTGGCCAGCGGCAGGAGTCCGAGCTGGATGGCTGTAGCGAAGCATCCGGGGTTGGCCAGATGGTTGGCACGGATGATGTCGTCGCGATGTATCTCGGGCAGGCCATACACGAAGTCGTGGTCGGCTCGGATGCGGAAGTCTTGTGCGAGGTCGATTATCTTCACGTGCGACGGCACGGCATGTTGGGCAAGGAATGCCTCGCTCTTGCCGTGGCCGAAGCAGAGGAAGATGACGTCAACATCGTCCAGCGGCAGTTGGTCGGTGAACTCCATATCGGTTTCGCCCATAAGTCCTTCATGCACGCTCCATACCTTATTGCCTGCATTCGACTCGCTGTTAGCAAATACAATCTCTGCTTCAGGGTGGTTCAACAGGAGGCGAATCAGCTCGCCTCCCGTATATCCAGCTGCTCCTAATATACCTATGCGAGCCCCCCTCTTATCCCCCCAGGGGGGGATGATGCCATCCGGATGGAGTTCCGTATGTGTGTTTGTATTCTTGTTCATAATAATGATTTTATTGTGTTGATAACAGAGTCGATGTCTGCTATAACCTCTTCGTTTGTAAATCTTATTACTTTGTATCCTTTAGCTTCAAGCCATTGTGTTCTTTCCTCGTCGCTTATCTGTTGGTCGGGTAGTTGATGGTACCCTCCATCAATTTCTAAGATTAGCTTACGCGGTACACATATAAAGTCGGCAATGAATGGTCCGATGATGTGCTGCCTACGGAATGGTTGTCCTAATGCTTTTCCCCTCAGTTGTTGCCATAGAATTGATTCTGCTTCTGTTGGATTGATTCGCAT
>CAMVDC010000152.1 GCA_947166155.1 uncultured Prevotellaceae bacterium
TCCTTCATCTCGCCTTCCACCATCATGATGTTCTCCTCGGTGGCACCTACCATGAGGTCCATGTCGGCTTCCTTCAGCTGCTGGAATGTAGGGTTGATGACAAACTCGCCGTTCACGCGAGCCACTCTGACTTCAGAGATAGGACCCTCGAACGGGATATCTGAACATGCAAGAGCTGCTGATGCAGCAAATCCTGCAAGTGCGTCTGGCATATCTACTCCGTCGGCAGAGAAAAGGATTACGTTAACATACACCTCTGCATGATAGTTGCTTGGGAACAGAGGACGGAGTGCACGGTCAACAAGTCGGCATGTGAGGATTTCCTCATCGCTTGGCTTGCCTTCACGGCGTGTAAAACCTCCAGGGAAGCGGCCGTTTGCCGCATATTTCTCACGATACTCTACCTGGAGTGGCATAAAATCTGTTCCTGGTACGGCATCTTTGGCTGCACAAACAGTGGCCAGGAGCATAGTGTTGCCCATGCGGAGCATCACGGAACCATCGGCTTGTTTGGCAAGCTTTCCTGTCTCAATGCTGATCTGGCGTCCGTCAGGCAATGAGACTGTCTTTGTAATTACATTCATTGTTTATAAAAAATTATTTCACGTAAAAATTCGCGCAAAGTTACGAATTAATTCACAATTCCTTATTCATAATTAATAATTATTTAGCTTTTCAACACTTTTTTTGCCTTTCACACTCTCGATTTCATCTTTTATCATTAATTTTGCACGCTAAAAAGCATTCATCAACACGAAACGAGAAACAGGAAACAGCAGATGAAACATACAAGAAATATCGCAATCATAGCAGCAATATCGCTCATAGCAACGGCATGCAACCGCGCTCCGCAATTCAAGGTCGAAGGCACAATAGCCGACGCCGAAGGCTCGATGCTATACCTCGAAGCCATGACACTCGACGGCATCACACCACTCGACTCCACACGCCTCAAGGCCGAAGGACACTACCACTTCAGCGCCGACGCACCAAGCAACCCCGAGTTCTACGCACTGCGCATAGGCAACCGAAGCATACACTTCTCCATCGACTCGACCGAGACCATCACCATCAACGCAAAACACCCCACCATGGCCAGCGAATACACCGTCGAGGGGTCGTACAACAGCCAGAAAATAAAAGAAATAAGCCAGCTACAATCACGCCTGCAATCACAAATCATAGCCCTGGAACAAAACAAGACACTATACCCCGGCGAGATAACCGACAGCATCAACACACTGGTAGCCGAATACAAAGACCTCATGCGCCGCGAATACATCTACAAAGAACCCATGCAAGCCTACGCCTACTATGCCGTATGCCAATCAATCAGCGACCTCAGCCAAACATACCAAGTATTCGACCCACTCACCAACCGCGACGACGTGAAATGCTATGCAGCCATAGCAACAGCATGGGACGGCCTATACCCCGACGCCAACCGCACCATACAACTCTGCAACATGGCCATCAAGGGCATAAGCAACACCGCACCACCCACACAGCGAGTAATAGAAATAGCCGACTCACTGGTGCAGGAAGCAAGCCTCATCGACGTAAAACTGCCCGACATAAGCGGCAACATACGGACACTGACCGAACTGAAAGGACAAGTCGTCATGCTCGACTTCACACTCTACGGAGCACAAGAGTCGCCCGAGCGCACGCGACACATGCGCGAACTATATAATAAATATCACGCCCGAGGACTCGAAATCTACCAAGTGTCGCTCGACAACGACAGCCACTTCTGGAAACTATCGTGCGAAAAACTGCCATGGATATGCGTACACGAAACCAACGGAACCGCCACACAACTCTATGGAGTAGCAACACTGCCAACATATTTCCTCATCAATCGCGACAACGAAGTGGTGATACGAAGCGAAATGGTAAAGACATCACTCGAGGCTGAACTCGAAAAACTACTGTAAAAACACACAAGAAGCGCCCCAAAATCCAAAGCAAAATACACCCAAGAAAAAGCACACAAACAAACCCCTCCACACATACCTGTAGAGGGGTATAAAAATGAGTGCGCACTCGCGGCCCTGTGAGTGCACACTCTCAGGCCTGCGAGCGCGCACTCTCGAGGTCGCGAGTGCGCAGTCTCCGGCACGCAAACACACCGGGGCGAATAAAAACGCCACGGTCGTGAATCAAATCACCACGGTCGTGAATCAAATCACCACGGCAGAGAATCAAATCACCACAGCCGTGAATCAAATCACCACAGCAGTGCCACTCGTAGCCACCATCAGCATCGAACCCGACTGACCAATCGTCTCATAATCGATGTCGATACCCACGATAGCATTAGCGCCGAGCGCCTCGGCACGCTTCGTCATCTCATGCAACGAAGTATCCTTAGCCTCAATCAGCACCTTCTCATAACTGCCGGCACGTCCACCCACCACATCGCGGATGCTTGCAAAGAAATCCTTCACAACATTTGCACCGATAATAGTCTCACCAGTCACCACACCCTTATACTCACGGATGGCATGACCCTCAATACTTGGAGTTGTCGATAAAATCATAATCCTTCAATTTATGTTAAGTTATACAAATAGTCACACTTCAAATATACATCTCATCCGTGCTTCACAACACCCTCATCGTCCCCACATTCACAATGTCTTCATCCACCCCCACAGCACCATGATTAGCACGCAATCACCCATTAGACGCACAATCAACCGAAAAACTACATAAAAACCCGCACAAACATCACAGTCTGTACGGGTTTTTCATGATTTCCATCTACTATATCATGATTTCCATCTACTATATCATGGCTTCCATATATTATATCATATATTCCCAACAACCTATAGGCCGAATAAATCATGTAGCCAAGTTACTTAACCTCCTCGAATCTAATCATATATGAATATCAATTAGTTATGGGAATATGATACAAATATGTCGTGTAAATTCCGTTGAAAACCATCTTGAATGTTGTTACTAACGCTTCTTAATTATTACTATTTTTTTGTCTAGCAAATCTTTTATCACTCTATTCTCCATTTGTTTCAAAGCTTCAGATGGATTTGCCAATAATCTATTTATAAGAAATACCAAGTTGTCCATTTTCAGCGGGAATGCAGTTCCAAGTTTTAAAAGACTATCAATTACATCTTTACGCTCAATCCTAAAGAGTCTTTTTGTTAGTTCTATATCCTCGTTTAATGCTTTTGTAATATTAGCCGAGAGATGAAGGTCTAAAGTGTGAAGTCTTAGATGATTTCTTAACATGGCATCCCATTCTTTATTACGATAGTTCTTGTATGCAATGGATGAAAAAACTTGATTCATTGCGCGTTCGCTTGTTTCAAGGGTCGCATAAATACCATTTAACATCCTTGATTCCACATCACAATATTTCCACCAAGATTCAAATTTTGTCTTATATCTTAAGTCATGTTCGACCTCATGCCATCCTTCAGATAAAACAGTGCGTAATTGTACTTCATATGTATTGTCAATAAGACTTGTGTCGAAGTCGGTAACAGTATATAATTCCTTCTGAAGCTCATCTGTAAGATTGTCATCCATCCGAAAAATCAGATTGAGTCTAGTTGGCATGAATATTTTATCGTCAAGATTATCTAATTCTTCCAATTTTTCACCCATTTTCTTTATGTCTTTATGTGAATCAGAATCATCTTCATAATTTGGCAAACTATGTAGGAAATCATTAATAATCTCTACATCATCCATAAAATAAAAAACTATTCTTATTCCAATGATGTCTTGCATCTTCTTATTCTCTTTTCGATATGAATTTGCTTTCTTGTCCAACTTTTTTTTGATGGAGCCATTCGTTTTTTGCCGTGCAAAAATACGATAATATATACCCGCGTTATCCAAAACTTTTTTCAAGTCGCCAAGTATACTACTGATTATATAATTTAATTCATTCATAATTTATTATCATTATAATATGTACGACCTTTTTTAGTTATAAATGACTTGTCTCCATTTGTCACAATGAATCCATTTGATTCAGCAAGTGCAAATATTTTTTTGAAAGACATTGGCTCGAATGAGTCTTTTATACGTGAAATCATCCTCATACGTTGTGTTCGCTCATCAACTTGGAAATACAATTTCAATAGATCTATTAACGTCTTTTCATCATTTTGTTCTACTTCTATGGAGGTCTGGTCTATAATATCAATAAATGATGAGTTATCTAAATCACAGCATCCATAAAAACCGCATTTAAAGTTTGTTCCCTCTTTACTACATGACTTGAATTTGCAATTAATAAAAGCACAATCTATGATATGGTTAAAATCAAATACACAATCCGTAAAAACCATATTTGAAAAACTGCATTTATTTATGGGACTTTCAGAAGAACCAATAAGGACTCCGTATAAATTTTTACCATCAAACGAAATATTAGAAAAACTGTGAATGGTCCGCTCCTTGAGTAGGGTATCACTCCAAAATCCTAAGATGCTGTTAATTGAACACCTTTTAAATAATTGTTCCCAAAATAGATTCTTAGTCTCAGTATCAAAGACTGCGGCTGCTAAAATTGATTTTTCAAGAATACTAAAAGAAGCCCCTCTCAGGAAATCATCAAAAAATGAATCTTCCTCATTGATAATTGCATACATTAGAAATGTTCCTAAAATAAAATCATTTAAGAAACCAATATTTGAGTCCCCTTTCCTATCTAAGAAGGCATGATTAGTAAGGGTGTTAGACAAACTTTTCACATCTTTCTTTGCTGTCGCATGTGACTCTAATAACTCACGCGATGTTTCTCTTATTGTTTCCTTTATTTCTGAACGACAGAAAGCAGTAGAGTCAAATCCTGCAAAATATGCTGCCAATCGACGTAAAATAACTATTTGTTCTTGTATGTTAAATGGCAGATCTTGCCTTTCTATTTCTCGTTTTAAAATGGAATTCAGATAATGCTTTGTCAAAGTAGAACTAGCGACAACGGAATTGAACTCATTATCATCTAGATATCGCAAATAACCTAATAAAACAGGATTGGAAATCTTATCAAAGTTTTGAGGCAATGCATTCAATTTGTGTTTGGGAAGCCAATCTTGAATGCTCGGATTACCTAATTGGTAACGTGAAATTTCAAAGTTATGCCCATGCCGGCTTAATTGTTGATACCATTCATAAAAATTCTCTCCAGCAAATATTGCAGTTTTACGAGTAGTCAAAATAACTTTTGCTTGGTCATACAGCAAATCAGCGATTGTAGAAAGCATCGTTTCAACTTTGCTAAATTTTGCGTCCATTTCTCCATTATCCAAATCACGACTAAGCAATTCATCAAAGCCATCAATAATTAGTGGTATGTAGCCACGTTTTATGTTGTGTAAAACGATATCACTTCCTAATCTCACTTTGAAATTCGCATCGATTTGAGAATTCAACAAATAATGGAAGGTTGGTGCTATACGGTCTTTAGAAAGTTCCATGAAAAATGGACGTACATTCTTTTCAACGGTCTCGTAATCCTTTAAAATCTCATATACAGTTGAGGTCTTTCCAAATCCTGCTCCAGCTTCAACAATTATTAGTTGTGGTCCATCCTTTTTTAAATCTGTTCGGATCCTATCCAACAGTCCAACGTTAAATTCTTTTCGATCAATAAAATTGTGCTCAATGGAAAAAGGAATATTGATGTACTGGTATGCGGAACTATCAACATTTGCACCTTGAAAGACATATGCCTGCATTATAGACCGTGTATATTCTTCATATTTAGCAGATATTCTACGATTAGTCTCCTTTACCTGAAAGAACCAATTAAATAGATAATGTTCTATATCTTCGATGGTATTCTCTTCACAAATACGTACCGCATATCCGGCCTCAGAATAGTCTTTTTTTTGATTTGCTATTGAAGAATCACATCCTTCTGAAAGTTTTACAATCTCTACAGCAGGATACATGCTTGTTCCTGATGAGAAAACTGCATATTCCCCGTCTTTTACATAAAGCGTCTCGTACTCATATTGAGTAAACAAGTCGATTAATTTTTCTTTGTCTATCATAATGTTTATAAATTATTAGCTTGTAGAATCAAAAACGATTATTGGTTTTGGGGTCGATACTCTCATCTATCTTGATGTAGAGGTCGCCAGACCTGTGCTTCAGCTTCTTGGCGAGAGTTTCTGTCGTGGTATTCCAGAACCAGGCAGGGAAGGTGTACTGTGCGAACTGAGCGGCCAGTTTGTTCGGGAGGTTGTACTGGTAGGCAATGTTCCAAC
>CAMVDC010000153.1 GCA_947166155.1 uncultured Prevotellaceae bacterium
AATGTTTTTTTTGTTTGCACTGCTATTCGTAAGATTCGTGAGATTCGTGGTCGTTTAAATTTTGATTCACAGAACTAATCGTTCTTTTTCTAGTTCGTCTGAGTTTCCGAAATTAAGCAAAAGCCCCAACTTGAAGTTTGTGGCGTGAAGGTAATTGTAAACTTGAGACCGATGAGCGTCATCTAATGAACTTACCGCCTTCAGTTCAACGATTATCTTCCCAAAGCATACAAAGTCTGCTTTATAAGTTTGCTTTAGTTCTACACCATCATACTGAATCTTTAGCTCTTTCTCTCGTTCATAAGGAATGCCTTGCTTCCGCAATTCTATCTCTAGAGCCTCTTGATAGACGGCCTCAAGGAATCCCGGCCCCAACGTGTTATAGACTTCGAATGCAGCACCTATTATCTTATAGCTTTCTTCCTTATAAACTATCATTTGTTCTGAACACGAATGGATTTTTTTTGAACACGAATTGTTCGAATGGACACGAATGTTTTTTTGTTTGCTCTACTATTCGTTGGATTCGTGAGATTCGTGGTCGTTAATATTCTATATACGAAAAGATTATTTGAACACGAATTGTTCGAATGGACACGAATGTTTTTTTGTTTGCACTGCTATTCGTTGGATTCGTGAGATTCGTGGTCGTTAATATTCTATATACGAAAAGATTATTTGAACACGAATTGTTCGAATGGACAATTTATGAAAAGGGCATCTGATTTCATATCGGCCTTATCGTATCATCCTTTTGGTGGGTATGAATCATTGCCGTAGGAATTGCGACCACTTATCCTGCCGTCAATGTTGTGAATAAACAACTCCACACGGCTATCGCGTCCAATTTTTCTGCCATAATCAACAGCAGCTCTTTTGGTTTCAAATACCTTACTGGCCCGAAGCGATCCCTCTCTACGAACCTTCCACTCTCCACGAGAATGAACTACATGTACATTTTTCTGCATAGCACGAAGATTTAGACTGCAAATATAAACATTTTTTCCTTGTCAAGCAAATATCTGTTGGATTATTTATGATTCAACATTAGATTTTTACCGTGTTGTGATGTCTGATGTTCAAATGGAACAATGAATAGTCGCGGAAGGGGGATGTCTTAATGAATAATGTATAATGAATAATGAAGAGTCGCGGAAGGGGGATGTCTTAATGAATAATGTATAATGAATAATGAATAGTCACGGGAGGAGCTGTCTTAATGAATAATGTATAATGAATAATGAAGAGTCGCCGTCAAGATGTGCACTGCTGTTGGGCAATCGGAGATTGTTGGTGGTTACTCATGCTGTTGCATGGCGGTGCAGGTTTGTTCTTCGGCTTGGAGTTCCTGGTCGGTGAGTGCGCGTAGTTGGTTGCGCGCGAGGCCGGTGATGGCTACGGCTATTTCCTTGCCTATGGGTATGACTACGCAGCGGTTGCCTTTGATTCGCTTGATGCGACCTACGACTCCGGCGAATTGTCCGTCGATGATTTGGACGCCCTGGCTGGGGCGGCAGGCGTAGTCGAGGTTGCTGAGGAAGACGACTTTATCGTTTTCTTCCTGGGTGACGCGGATGAAGTCGTGCATCTGCTTGTCGGTGACGCAGAGTGGTTCGAAGAGTTTGTTGTAGTTCTCGTCGAACACGGGGTGCATGACGAAGCGCAGGGGTTCGAAGGGGTATTGGGTCTTGATGGCTTTGATGTTGTTGAACGTGGATTGCACGTATATGTAGTTTACGACGGTGGGTACGAAGTCCATCTTGTCCTTGGCTACTTTGAGGAATGCGGTGGGGACGTATGTTTGTTCTACGGTGTCTTCTCCGTCGAGTGCTCCTTGCAGGTCGGTTATGCGCTTAACGCTTGAGTGGCGGATGCGCAGCACGTACCATCGGACGTCTTTTGCCCTCATAAATGTGGGTTGGGTTGAGACAATATCTGGGGGTCACCACAAAAACTGTTTGCGGAGGCAACGGATGGGTTTCCGTATGCTGTGTTTGGCTGTTTCTGTACTGAATACCAGTGACATTGTCAGACAAATAGTGTCGGTTGTGCTCACATACACATGTCATGGTGTATGTGGTTGCAGCTGACTCTTGTATGTATTTCCTACGCTCTTTGATGGGGACTGTGGTCAATGGGGATGGATGCTGACCTAAGGACACAAAAAGAGCGTGAACTCTCACTCTGCCAGTCCGTCCTTTAGGTCCTGAGAAACACCTTAATAGTAAACAGACAGAATTATGACGCTCACGCCGTGGATATATTTACACCCGAAAGTGTGCTATGAGGGTACAAGTACCCTCTGCACACTAACGGGATAGTTATATACCACCCGCAGCATCTACTCTGCAATGTCTTTGACTATTAGTTTTGAATTTCTCAGGTTCAAAGGTACCAAAAACACGGCGTTGTAAGACGCTTATTCTATTTTATTGCCCACACCTACATTGTCTCGGAAGAGACAACACGGCGTGATGCTCGGGTGCAAAGGTACAAAAATTTCCCGATATGTCTACCCTATTTTACTAAAAATCTTCATTCGTGGTAGTGATATTGCTGTTATTGTAATGAAATATGTATGGCGACTTGTAGTTTGTGGATGGTTGCATTGTTTGGTTCATGTCCACACATTATTTATATAACGCGCGCGCGTACGCATGAGAAAAGGTGCTTGGTTACCGGACAGTAATAATAAAAAAAACACAGGGTGAATGTCGCTGATGACATTCACCCTGTGTCGTGGTGGTTGGCTGAAATGCTATATGTTGTTATTGATTTTGTGCTTCATGAGCAATATGCGGCGCACGCTTTGGTTGATGCGCTCTTCGCTGATGGTGCCGGCCTTCACGGCATCGACCACTGCATCGAATGCTTCGACGAAGTTTTGCGGGCCGAGCACTATGTCGACTCCTGCCTTGATGCAACCCACTGCTGCCTCGGCACTGGTGTATTGCTGTGTGATGGCTCCCATCTCCATGGCGTCGGTAATGATGATGTTTTGGTAACCCAGTTCGCCGCGCAACTTGTCTTGGAGTATGTAGCTCGACATGGTTGACGGCACGTCGGAACCGGTCACGTTGGGCACCGCGATGTGTGCGGTCATGATGAGTTGCACTCCCCAACCGATGCCTGCCATGAAGGTCTTCATCTCGCACGAGCGCATCTCGTCCCATGTCTTCATCGACTGTGCATAGCCATAGTGGGTGTCGGCCTTGGTGTCGCCATGCCCTGGAAAGTGCTTGATGCAGCCGATGATGCCGGTGTCTTGAAGTCCGTGGAGGTAGCCTACGACCATGGCTGAAGCTACTTCGGGGTCGTCGGAGAATGCCCGCTTGCCGATGACGATATTCTCGGGATTGGTGTTCACATCGGCCACGGGAGCGAAGTCGATATCAAATCCGTATTGCTTCAGGTAGGTACCAATGGTGTGTCCGCAGTAGTAGGCCTTTCCCGAGTCGTGTGTCTGGCCGATGGCATCCATCGACTCAAACTTCTCGACATTGAAGTTGGGGTTGTTGGCGATGCGTGCCACGCGTCCGCCTTCCTCGTCGATACAGAGCAGGGGGTTGCCGCCCAAGGAGCGGATTTGGGGAATGAAGCGTGCGAGCTGTGCCTCGTCGCTGATGTTGTGGGCATAGAGTATCACTCCGCCCACGGGGTAATCCTCGCTCATGGTGCGCATGCGATCGTTCACTTCCTGCAGCGACACCTCGACCAGGTTGCCATGGATGGTGGTGTCGAGCACTTCGGGACGCACGTAGAACATCTGCCCCACCTTATCGCGCAGCGACATCTGCTGCAGTTGCTGTTCTACGACATCGAGCGAACGACCCGTCGAATCGTCGTCGTCGGAACAGGAGGTCATAATCATGACACTGGCCGTAACGGTTACGGCCAGCATCCAAAGGATGTGTTTCTTCATATTGATAGTATTGTTATCGGATAAATCAATCAGAGGTTTTTATTGAAGAAGTCGATGAGGGTGGTACGCACGTGGCGGCTGGTGCCGGGACCTTCGCTGATGCCGTGGGTGCGCATGGGGTAGCTCACCTGATAGAATGTCTTGCCGAGCGAAATGAGGCGGTTGGCCAGCATCTCGGTATTCTGATAGTGCACGTTGTCGTCGCCGGTGCCGTGAATGAGCAGCAAGTTGCCTTGCAGACCCTCGGCATGGTTGATGGGGCTGCCGCGGAAATAGCCGTCGGGGTTGGCCTGCGGGGTATTCATATATCGCTCCTGATAGATGGTGTCGTAGAGTCGCTGGTCGCTGACAAACGCGATGGCAACTCCTGCCTTAAACACCTCGGGATAGCGGAACATGGAGTTGAGTGTCTGTGCTCCGCCGCCGCTCCATCCGGTGATGCCGAGACGGTTGCGGTCCATATATGGGAACATGTCGCAGAGGGCTTGTATGCCGCGTGCCTGGTCTTCGGCCGATGCTACGCCCACCTCGCCATAGATACACTTGCGCCACTCGCGTCCGCGCGGAGCTGCTGCACCACGGTTTTCGATGCTCACCACGATATAGCCCTGATTGGCCAGGTAGTGCCAGAAAAGGCTGCGCTCCCAGCGGTTCTGCACGGTGGCCGATGCGGGTTCACCATACACATAGTCGATGACGGGATACTTGCGTGTGGGGTCGAAGTCGTAGGGCTTGATAATCCAGGCATCGAGCATGAGATCGCCGCTCTTCACCTTCACAAATTCTTTCTTTCCCATTGCGTAGCGCTCAAGTTTCATCTGAGCCTCGGAGTTGGTTTCGACCGTGTGGTCGTTATACCATTTGCCGTTGCGCTCCATGGCCACAAGGCTGTAGTAAGGCAGTTGGGTGGCTGAGGTGAAGGTCTCGAGTGCGTAGTCGAAGTTTGGCGAGAAGGTATAGGAGTATTGTCCTGGCTCGACAAATGAATGGCACTGTTCGGTGATGTTTGTCACCTTGCCCTTACCCATCACATCGGTGCGATAGAGGTAGCGCTCGGTGGCACGGTCGGGGTCGGTGGCCATGAAGTAGATGTAGCCTCGACGCTCGTCGTATGCCACTTCTTCAATCACGTCGAAATTGCCCTCGGTGATGCATGTCCACTTCTTGCCGTCGGCACTCACACGGTAGAGGTGGCGCCATCCGTCGCGCTCGGAGGTGAAGATAAAGTACTTGTTGCCTGGCAGCCAGTGTATGTTGTCGTTGGTCTCGACCCATGCCGCATCGGTGTCTTCACACAGCATCGAAGGCTGGCTCGACGACTTGCCGCTGATGGTGAACTGCCATACGGTGTTGTGGTTTTGAGCACGGTTCATCTGCTGAATCATGAGGGTATTGGTACCTGGCACAAACTCCATGCGCGGCAGGTAGTTCTCGCGTTGGTCGCCAGGGATGTCGATCCACGAAATCGCCTCCTTCTGTGTGTCGATATAGCCGACACGTACAGCCGAGTTCTGAGTGCCTGCCTTGGGGTATGGGAAGCGCTGGATGGTGGGATAGATGCTATCGACGTTGTTGATGATATCAAACCAGCCGGTACCTCCCGAGTTGCTCCACCAGAAGGCTATGTAGCGGCTGTCGCCACTCCAGCGAAATCCGTCGCGGCAGTCGAACTCTTCTTCATACACCCAGTCGAAGGTGCCGTTGATGATGGAGTCGTTGCCGTCGGTGGTGAGCTGACGCCTATGTGGCGCCGACATGGAGCAGTCCTCGATATATATGTTGTTCTTCGACACGTATGCCACATGGCTGCCGTCGGGCGACAGCTTGGCAAACATGAGCGACTGTGGCGGAAGGTCGGCCCCGAGCTGGCGGCTCTCGCCTGTGGTGTTGTTGACGAGATAGTAGTCGCCGCGAGTGGCATAGCGCCACACACGTTGTGCGTTGCGGAACTGGAGGCTGAAGTTGCCTACGTGGGTGCCGCCCTGACGGCTGCTGAGCGTGGTAGTGCGGCTCTCGTAGGGCATGCCCTGTTCTTGGTCGAGTGCCTCGAGATCCACACGCGGATACGTGAGTTGGATGATGCGACTGCTGTTCATAGCATCATCGAGTGTGAGTTCGCGCAACACCTGTGCCGATGCACTATAGAGCGCAAGCTGCAAGACTAAGAGGATGAGAATTCTTTGTGGTTTCATACTTATGTTGTTTATGAGTTTTATATGGGAGTTAAAGGGGAGTTGTGAGATTTACTATTTGACGATTTAC
>CAMVDC010000154.1 GCA_947166155.1 uncultured Prevotellaceae bacterium
AAAGTCCGTAACCCGGTGCGTCCTCATACGAGCCGTTGTAGTAAGTCTTTGATTGCAGGCGCCCGTTGAGGTTCACACCCAGCGCATATTTGCCCCATGCGTGGTGGTAGTTGGCCGCGAGGGTCACTACGTTGCGTATGCTGCGCTCCAGGGTGGTCCACTTTCCTGCCGTCTCGGTGCGTGCGTAGGTATAGGCATAGTTGGCAGTGAGGTTGAGGTCGGCCATCGGGGTGAGCGACAGGCTTGCCTGAATGCCCTTCACATCGCCGCGGTCGGAGTTTCGATAGAGCGAATAGCGCTCGAGGCGTGCTGCCTCGGCATCGGTCATTTCGGGGAATTCGCTGCGCAACATGGCCAAATTCGTAGCATCGGTGGGAATGTCTTTGCGCACCACCATGTCGGACACTCGGTTGATATATGCCGTGACGGTTGCTGCCACCACCTTGTTGCGATATTCGGCAGATATCGACCAGTAGTGGCTACGCTCGGGTTTGAGGTCTTGATTGCCGAAGATGACTTGAGGCTTACCGCGCGACACGGCATAGTAGTGGTAGAATATCTCGTCGAGCCCTGGGGCACGGAATCCCTGCGAATAGGTGGCACGCAGGCGGAAATCGCCGGGTGAGTACATGAGTGTGGCCTTGGGTGTGAGGTGAGCGTGGAATGTCTCGTGGTAGTCGAGGCGTGCTCCTACTGATGCCGTAAACCGGTTGAGGAACGACATCTCGTGTTGAGCATACGCAGCCATGATGTATGCACTCTTGTCGATATTGCCCGATGTGGCAGTGAGGCGGTCGCGCCTCCAGTCGGCACCTACCACGGTGGTCGATGCAGGGGTAAGACCCAATATGGCCTTCAGCTGCGCCTCGTTGGTGTGCTGACGTTTCGAGCGCACAAAATCGCCTGGCTTGTTCGAGGATGTCTCGACATCGTATTCGCGCCCATAGCGGAAATAGTCGGATGTGAAGTCGGCTTGCAGACTGTTGCGCGACGAGAACTTATATATGCCACCAACTCCCCAGCGCAGTCCGCGGTACGACATCTCGTAGTCGGTACCGCCAGTGATGTCGGTGCGTGTGTCGGGACGGTCGGTTGTCTTGTCGGAGTAGTCGATATTGGCATTGATGGTGTAGCGGTTGGCCGAACTGCCCGTGCCTGTAGGCGAATAGGTGAATCGCTGGCTGAGGTTGTTGGTCCTGTAGCCGGTGAAGAGTGGCGCAATGGTGGGGTGAGTATCGGTGTCCGACCCCTTGTCATACTCCAACGGGTTGTTGCGATAGCTGTCGGCGCGATCGTGTGAATATGTGGTATACGACCCCAACCCGTGGGTGTAGACATCGAGGTTGACCGACTCGGTGAATATTCCGTTGTCGGCTATGCGTGTGTTGGATGTCACACCTACAAGTTGGCTTGTGGGTTGGTCGGTGATGATGTTGATAACACCTGCAATGGCATCGCTGCCGTAGAGCGACGAAGCAGCGCCATCGAGCACCTCGATACGTTTCACTCGCGAGAGGTCGACGCGTGCCAGTTCCAGGTTGTTGGATATATCGCCCGACAGTTTCTGGCCGTTTATCAAGATGAGGATGTATTTGCCCGAAAGCCCGTTCATGCGCAGGAAGGAGCCCATCGAACTGGGTGCCATCGAAAGGCTGGGCACCATGCGTGTGAGTGCGGCGTCGAGGGTTGTGATGCCTTGCTCCGACATTTCTTTTGCAGAAAGCGAACGCACGGGCGTAGTAGTAGCAGCCAAGCGTTGATGGTGGCCGGAGCCTGTCACCACGATTGGGTTGAGCTCATAGGTGCGCACCACCGCCGAAGTGTCCTGACGCTCCATGCGGTGAATTTGAGCAAAAGCGGCGCCCTGACAGGTGAGCGCCGCAATCAAGAGAGTGAGTTTGTTCATTATGGTTTTTTTCTTTTAATGAATAATTAATAATGAATAATGAATAGCTGATGCTTCCACCACCGGATGGCAATTTTCATTCTTTTAATGAATAGCCACTGCATGGGCAGCACTCGCTATTAATCATTTATAATCAACTATTCATTGTTCCTTATTCTTCTGGATACATCGAGTGATAATAATCCACAACCTCAGCAGCTGCGGTGTGGTTCATATAGATTGTGCGGATGTTGCGATACTCGAGCAGTCCCTTCACGAGTGCACCTTCGCCCTCGTCGTTGTATGCTGCCTTCACGTCGGCATCGTCGTTCTGAGCCAGACCTACCGAGTAGCCGAGGTGATAGAAGTAGTACTTCCAGCTGGTGTCTTCCACTTCGCCTTCATCGTTCACCTCAAATCCGTTCTCCTTTGTCCAGTTGTCGTCATCGTCGCCTGCCATGTCGTTGTGAGCGTGGTCGCCTGCTATCGACATAAGTGGAGCACAGAACACCTTGCCCGACTTGATGCCGGCTTCCATCATGCGCTCTGCTACCTGAACCTTGAAGTTGTCCATCATGTCCACAGTACCCACGAAGTAGTTGGGCGAGTAGGCCTTGAGGGCAGTTTCGAGCTGTGTGTAGCGCACGTTGGCCTTATAGGTGTCGTAGCTGTCGGGGTTGCCATGACCCATGAAGAGCATAGCACCCTTCTTGGCATAAGAGTTGAAGTTCTGGTTGAGGGCTGCTGCAAGTGCGGCGGCATCTACTTCGGTATACATAAGTGGCATGCCGAGCTTCAGTGTGTTTTCACCTGGATTGCCATCCTCGTCGAACTCGAATTTCTTCATATACTTGTCGTCGAGGTCGCCGTTCACGTTGTTACCGAAGTCTTTCATGGCATTAACCACGCGGCTGAACTCTTCGCCAGGGATGACCTGCATCGACTGCACGATGATTTCCTTATACTGCACGCGGCCGAATGCCTCGAGCCAGTACTTGGGTTCATAGAAGTTGCGCTTGGTGGTGTTCTCGCCTGCTGCAGCACGGTTGATGCATATAGCTGATGAGAATGAGAGGAACACATCGTAGTCGCGGAAACGACTGGCATACTCCGAGCGAGTGAGGTCGAAGGCATCGTAGGCCTGCTGCCATGTCGAGCCGAAAGCCACGAGCAGGATTACCTTGTCGTGCTTCTTGTTCTGACGCACTGTTTGTTCCACTTCGTTTTGATAACGCTGTACGTTTGACACTGGATCATCGTCGTCGCTACATGCTGTGAAGCCTGCTGCGACCATTGCTGCCATCATGATGGCGAGCATGAATTTAATCGTCTTCATTGTTAAATGTTGGTTTTTGATTGAGTTTATTATTGGTTAACTTTACTTTCTTGCCTTGCATGAATCGCACTTGCAGGGTTGCATATACGGTGCGGCCCGGGGTTGTGGTGCCGAGATGGAGGCCATGGGGAGTGCGGTCGACGTAGTTGAACAGGTTGTCGATGCCTGCCTCGATGCGATACGACATCTTGCGGCTGTGGCCTATGTCGTGGGTGGTGGTCACTCTCCACGTCTGATAGCGGTGTCCGTCGCCATCGAGTTGATAATATCGCTTCGACGACATGCGGCCATACACGCCCACTCCCAGCTGATAGGCAGGCGCGAACCTGTGTTGCCACGAGCCGTAGCATGTGGCCTTGTGGTAGGCTGTGCCGTCGATAACGACTCGGTCGAGGCGTTCGTGGTCGGAGTCGTAGACGTGTGCGTCGGTATCGAGGTAGCTATACGAGAGGCCTGCACTCCACGGGCCGCTGGTGTACTTCACACTGAGGTCGAGTCCGCAGGTGCGTGCATCCTCCATGTTGGCATATTGGCGCACCTTGCCCAGCATTTCGCCATATTGCTGGCGGTAGATTTCGGGGGCTTCGTGGCGCGGTATGGTGACCAGCGTTATCATGTCCTCCACCTTATTATAATATATAGTGGCGGTGAGGTTCCATCCGCGGCGAGTCCATTCGCCCGAGAGTGAATAGTAGTTCGACGTCTGCGCCTTGAGGTTGGGATTGCCCAGATACATGATGATGGAGGTCATCTCGCGCAGGTAGCGGTAGTTGAGTTCCTTGAGTGTGGGGGTCTTGAATCCCTGACTCCATGCAGCGCGCAGTCGCAGGTCGCCCATGCTCATCATGGCCGAGAGCTTGGGTGTGAGCTTCCACCCGAAGCCGCTGTTGTGGTTGAGGCGCAATCCGCCCGTGATGTTGAGCATGCCGCGAGTCCATTCGTCTTGCACATATATGGCCTCGGTATTGTCGGTCGCAGTCTTTCCTGCCAGACTTGTAGGCGACTTCAGGTAGTCATGTCGCCACTCGCCGCCTATGCTCAGGCGCTGTCCCTCGGGCAGGGCAAACACACCTTTCAGCTGGGCCATGGTACGCTGCTGGTCGCTTTGCAGCGAGCGCTGACCTTCGAAATAGGGGAAGTCGAGTATCAGGCGCCCTTGCGGGTCGAATCCTTCGGCCAGTGTAGTCGATGTGAAGGTGTGATAGTATGCATGGCGCGCCCATTCGATGTCGAGGCTTACCTTGTCGCCGCGCCCTGTGGTCCATTCGCCTCCCCCCTGAGCCGAGGTGTTGCGGTAGGTGAGGTCGAAAGTCTTGATGTCGTATTTAGCATACTTTCCCTGCGGACGATAGATGCCCTTTCCATAGGCCGTGCCGCCCAGATACAGTTGCAGCGCGGGCGTGGCATCGAGCGTGAACATCTGCTGTACCTGCCAGTTGGTGTGGCGGTTCACCGTCTTGTTGCGCGAGTCGAGAATGGGCGATGTAGAACTTGGAGTCGCTTCGACCGACGTGTTCTGCCATCCGTCGCTATGTTGTAGTTGGAAATTGGTAAGACTTCTGAGTTTCTCCCATGTGAGGGCCACTGTGTTGTGCTGACGTATATCGCCATACGAGCCTATGCGCGTAGAGTTTTCGAGCCCTATGCCCTCATCGTGCTTACGGGTTATGATGTTTATCACGCCTGCTATGGCATCGCTGCCGTAGAGCGCACTGGCTGCGCCCTTCACAATCTCGATATGGTCGATGTTCTGCGGGTCGATGAGCGAGAGGTCGTTCTCGCCCCCCACGTCGCCATGCAGCCGCCGGCCGTCAACAAGTATGAGTATGTAGTTATTGCCAAGTCCGTTCATCTGCATCTGACTGCCCATATCGCCCTCGTTGAAGGCAAACGAACTGCTAAGGGCACCGAGCAACTGCTCGATGTTTGCTGCCCCGTATTGTTCGATGGTTCGTCGGCTGATAAGCTCGGTATGAACGGGCACATCGCGCAACAGGTGCTGAGTTCCAGTACCTGTAATCACCACGTCGGGCAACGTGTCGGTCACCACGACAGATTGTGCCATTACGGGCAGCCACACGGCAAACGCCATGGCGGCAGCCACACCTGTCTTCTTAATATCGTTCATGCTCTCAGTACTGCATCTTCCTGTGCAGACATCACTCTATGTGGAATCCCACTCGGCAGGTCTTCTGGCTTCCCCTCGTTTGCCTCGCCTTCCCAAGGGCCGTGGCCCTCAGTGGCATATTTTAAGGCAAACCGTTGTTGCAGAAAGGGGTTACAGCTGCAGGAACAGCTCGGGACTTACACCCGATTCCCTTCGCCTCGCAGGCTTTTCGGCTGCAAAGGTAATAAATAAATGATAACCCGCAAGCCGCAACCACCTTTTTTTTGCACTACACACACGTTTTTCCTTTTCGACACACGCAAAGTGACAAGTGGAGTTGATAAAAAGACACGAAGATACAAAGTAACCATGTAACCATAAAACTCAAGCAAATGAACGCAAAGAAAGAAAGTATTGGAATCATTTTTTGAGAGTGTCACAACACTGCAAAGTGACGCAGAGCCCTGCGGATGCCTCTCTGTGCACTCCTGCAAATGCACGGCATTTCTCAAGATGAGACTTTGAATTACTTCATTACTTTGCTTTCAACTAAGAACTAAAGAACTCAAAAACTCAAGCAAATGAACGCAAAGAAAGAAAGTATTGGAATCATTTTTGAGAGTGTCACAACACTGCAAAGTGTCGCAGAGCCCTGCGGATGCCTCTCTGCATACTCCTGCAAATGCACCGCATTTCTCAAGACATAAACTCGAATTTCTTCATTACTTTGCGTTCAACAAAGAACTCAAAACCTTAAGCAAATGAACGCAAAGAAAGAAAGTATTGGAATCATTTTTTGAGAGTGTCACA
>CAMVDC010000155.1 GCA_947166155.1 uncultured Prevotellaceae bacterium
ACCACCGAGATCTACACTCTTTCCCTACACGACGCTCTTCCGATCTACTTGGACTCCTATTACATATAATGTGACCTACGACCTCGCAGGCGGAGCCGTTGCAACCGACAATCCTGCAACCTACAACATCGAGACTGCTGCCTTCACACTCACCAACCCAACACGCGAGGGATACACCTTCGCAGGATGGACCGGCACCGAACTCGGCTCAGCAACAGCTACAGTGACCGTGGCTAAGGGCTCGATGGGCAACCGCAGCTACACCGCTACATGGACACCAGTGACCTACACCATCACTTACGACCTTGCAGGCGGAACAGTATCGACAGCTAACCCAACATCATACAACATCGAAACTGCTGCCTTCACACTCAACAACCCAACCCGCGAACATTACCTCTTCGCAGGATGGACCGGCACTGACCTCACATCTGCAACCGAAGTTGTGACCGTGGCTAAGGGCTCGACCGGCAACCGCAGCTTCACCGCTACATGGACCGAAGCAACCTATGCAGTGACCATCAGCGGCGCAGGCGTGACAGCATCGAACAACTCACCTAAGTATGGCGAAAGCGTTACGATAACAATCGTCGACGATCCTGACCGTACACTCTCTGCCCTTACCATAAACGGCACCGACGTGACATCAAGCGTAGCGGGTGGTAAATACACCATTGCCAGCGTGAGCGGCGACGTATCGGTAGTTGCTACATTCGCTTCGACCAAGGAATTCATCAGCGTTTCAAGTCTTGGCATCAAGACCTACTGCTGCGCTCAGGACCTCGACTTCACAGGCAGCGACCTCCGTGCCTATATAGCCGCTGGCTACAACAAGGCTACCAACACCGTGCTGCTCGTCCGCGTCTACGACGTTCCTGCCGGAACCGGTATCATTGTCAAGGGCGATGAAGGAACCTACAAGATTCCATACACCACAACTCAGGCCTACTATGTGAACATGCTCGTTGGAGTAGTTGGCGCAGGAACCGTGTATAAGACTACCGGCTCAATGAGCAACTACGTACTCAACAACGGCGGCGACGGCATCGGATTCTACACTCCAGTCGATGCAGGTGCATCAGTCAACAACGGAGCATACCTGCAAGTGCCAACTGCATTGACAGCCGGCAGCTCTAAGGTACGCTACATGTTCGAGGATGAAGGCACTGCAACCGATATCGCCGGATTCGAGATGTATGACCAACGCAACAACGAGGGCATCTACAACATGAGTGGACAGAAGCTCGACGGTGTACAGCGCGGCCTCAACATCGTGAACGGCAAGAAGGTGCTGGTTAAGTGAGAGTAGAACGAAGCTTGCTTCAGCTCTACCGAACGAGAAGCACCAAGACGCAGTCAAGGTGCTGGTTAAGTAAAATTAATCTTTTCTTTTTACCCGGGGGAGAGTTTAAGCTCTTTAATGGGTTCTCTCCCCCACCTTTTAAAAGAAAGATAGTAAAAACGCATGATATTAATTAAGTATATCATTAAAGTTTATGAAGAAAGAATATAAGAAACCAATGACCGACGTGGCTGAGGTGGACCTCAGTTCAGTGGTAATGATAGGAATGTCGGAAGGCAGCACCGAAAGCGGTGGCGGCCTGAGTGGCGAGGAAGTAGGCAGTGGCTTGGCTCCCGGACGTAGCGAAGAATGGGAAGAGATGTAAACCATCGTTCCCACTACGTAACTTTTGTATTTATTGAAACAAACCGACATGAATCATAGCACATAAAATAGCAAAGAGGGATGCCCCCACGAAAACGGGAGCATCCCTCTATGTGTGCTGTTTTTTCTATGCAATGCTACATGGGGTCTACATCGTAGTAGACTTGCACTCCGCTGGCACTGGGTTGCTGCATGAGGCGATTCTGCACCTTCATCAGGATGTCGTACACGGCACGTGGTGATGCGTTGCGCTCAATCTTTATCATGATTTTCCTCACGCTCATCGACTTCACTCGGGCTACTGCCGGGCGGTCGGGACCCAGCACTCGGTCGGCAAACGCGGCGCGCAAGAGGCGAGCCATGTCGGCGGCCAGCAGGTCGGCACGCATGGCATCGCGATGGCGCACATACACGTTGATCACCCGGGTGAATGGCGGATAGTGGAACGCCTGTCGCTCCTCGAGCTGAGTAGCAGTCATGGCCTCGTAGTCGTTGTGCTGAGCCTGGACGATGGTGTCGGAATCGGCACTGCGTGTCTGCAATATCACGCGTCCGCCATCCTCGGCACGTCCGGCACGCCCCGACACCTGAGCAATGACTTGGAATGTGCGTTCGGCGCTGCGGAAGTCGGGGATGTTGAGCATTGTGTCGGCATCGAGGATGCCCACCACGCTTACCCCCGCAAAGTCGAGACCCTTCGACACCATCTGGGTGCCGATAAGTACGTCGTAGCGTCGGGATGCAAAATCGTTGATGATTTGCTCGAAGGCATGACGGGTGTGGGCGGTATCGATGTCCATGCGTATGGTGCGTGCCTGGGGGAAATACTGATGAACGGCATCTTCGACTTTCTCGGTTCCCATGCCCACATCGCCAAAGTCATGGCCTTCACACTGCGGACATGCATCGGGCACCTGATAGATAGCTCCGCAATAGTGGCAGCTGAGGTGATGATGTTGCCGGTGATAGGTGAGGCTCACATCGCATCGGTCGCACCGTGGAACCCATCCGCAAGTGCGGCATTGCAGGAAATTGGCGTACCCCCTGCGGTTTTGGAACAGGATGACCTGTTGCCCGTTGCTGAGCGCTTTGCCCATTGCGTCGAGCAGTTGCTGTGAGAATATGCCCTTCATGCGATGCTGAAACTTCAGCCGCCTCACGTCGACCACCTCGACCGTAGGTAGCGACAAGCCCCGGAATCGCTGTGTGAGTTTCACATAACCATAGCGCCCCTGGCGGGCCAGATGGTAGGAGTCGATGCTCGGTGTGGCACTTCCCAGCAGGGTTTTAGCCCCTTGATGGCGTGCCAGCATGAGAGCCAGGCTTCGAGCATGATAGCGTGGGGCTGGGTCTTGCTGTTTGTACGACGGTTCGTGCTCTTCGTCGATGATGATGAGTCCCAGTCGTTGGAACGGCAGGAACACCGACGACCGCACACCGAGGATGATGTCGTAGGGATGATCGGATAGTTGCCGGCGATAGACTTCCACGCGTTCGGCATCCGAGAACTTGGAGTGATATACTCCCATCCGCTGTCCGAACACCCGCTGCAGTCGTGTAGTGAGTTGTGTGGTCAGTGCTATTTCAGGCAGCAGGTAGAGCACTTGGCGCCCTTCCTTCAGTGTCTGGCTGATGAGGTGGATATATACTTCGGTCTTTCCGCTCGATGTCACACCATGCAGCAGTGTGGTGGCGTGGGTGTTGAAACTGATGTTGATTTCCTCAAGCGCCGTCTGCTGTGCATCGCTCAGGGTCGATGGCTGGCATGTCTCGACCGTGGATATGGGCAGTCGTCCTACTTCCTCCTCGTGGGTTGTGAATAGTTTTTTGTCGACCAGTGCGGTGAAAGCAGCACTTGTGCCGCTACACATGCGTAGCAAGTCGCTTTTGCTCACAGGGGTGAGAGCCGCTTGTCGGCCAAATCCCGACATCTCGAGATAGGTCTCAAACATCACTTGCTGGCGTTTCGACCGTCGCAGGTAGTTCAACACGATGCCCACCTTTGCCGGCTCGAGGTTGCCTGCCAGCGTGACGTAGGTCTCGGTTCGCGGCCGGTAGCTGTCGTCCTTGAGACTTGATGGCAGTGCCGCGTTCATCACGTCGCCGAGCGGACACACGTAGTAGGTTGCGGCCCATTGCCACAATGCCAACTGAGATGCCGTCACGATAGGGGCGTCGTCGATGAGTCGGCAGATGGGTTTCACAGCATATCCTGTTGGTTTTGTGTCGTGTAGGTTGAGTACGATGCCAATCATCATCTTGCTCTTTCCGAACGATACCTCCACACGCTGTCCCACCCCGATGCCAGCCTGCATGGCTGGCGGGATGCTGTAGGTGAATGAGTCCTGCAAGGGAAGCGGAAGTATGATGTCGGCGTAATTCATAATGCAAAAGTACGAAAATAATACGAACTCCACATGTCAGACGACTTTTTTTATTTTAATACACCATTAAATTCTGCGTATCGCCGTTTTTTTTGTAACTTTGTAACGCAAAATAGAGACAGATGATGAAAACGATTATTGCCCTGTTTGCCTTGATTGCCGTGTCACAAACATCGGGTGCCGCTTTGCCAAACGACACCACGACTCGTGCTCCGTTCGTGAGGATTGACTACGAACGGCTGCCCGACCTTAACATTCCGCGTGCCGGCCACCACACATACTATGCTGGCGGCGAGCTGACGGTGATGGGCGGCCACACCACAGGTTTCAAGCCCACACGCACCACCGAGTATTTCGACGGACATGAGTGGCATGTGATACCTATGACCTATGATCACGACGATGCTTTGGCCCTGCAACTCTCGTCGGGCAAGGTGTTGATAGGCGGTGGCCACGGACAGCCGTTGGGCATTGAGCAGACGTTTCCCACCGAGATTTACGACCCCGCCACCCATGAGTTTGGCGGATTTGGTTGTCTCGATGTGAAACGTGTGCTTGCCAACGCTGTTGAGCTGGATAGCAGTCGCATCGTAATCAGTGGCAACTGGTATCACGATGATGCCATCGAACTGTTTGACGGCAAGACCCGATACCAGTTTGTCGACTCGGCTAGTCAGGACCGCTCTTGCCCCTTTGTGCTTCAGACGTCGCCCGACAATGTGATGATATTCAGCAATAGCGACATCCGTGGCAACATCTTCGATTCCATCATCGTCGACCAGTTGGAAGGCGAGTCGTTCTCCGTTCCGTTGTTTGAAACGTGGCGTCCACTGACTTATCTGCTGTTCAACCAATCGTCCACGTTCTTTATCGGCGATGCTGATGCAGGCGTTTATTCCTATTTATTTCTTGCTGCTGATTCGCTTGGTCAATATGGCATTGTTCGTACATTGGGCACACAATTCGAACTGCTTCACACAGTGTATCCCATCCCCTTGCAAGGCGTTGATGGGGCCGACATCAAGTATTGGGGTCCGTTGATTGTCGACCGCAATGTCAGCCGTGCTTATTTGATGGGTTTTGCTACCGAGCTCGTCAGTACATCGTGGCAGTGGATTATGCTGACGATTCCGACGGACGCGGCTGTCCCATCACCATTTTCTATACCGACCCCATCGCTCAGCCATACTCCAGTGGGGCATATCCCGTGCTCGACCCCGATGGCAACCTCGTCGTGGTTGGTGGTATATCCGACAGCAACTTCGAGCCGTTTGCCTCGGTTTTGCGATTCCTCATCCATACCCCCTCGCAGGGTGGGTCGGTTTTCACGTGGGTACACATAGTGCTTTGTGTGCTGGTGCTGCTGCTCATCGCGCTGCTTTGCTATTTCGCCATGCGCCTCCATCGCTTTTCGAAGCTCAATGCCACGCAAGCGGAAGCCGGGAGTGTGCAACATGAGGATACGGCCGACGAGCCGACCGACGACCTCCTGCCTGCCGACGATGTGGTGGCCGACGACGCTACCTATCACGAAATGATGGAGCAGATAGAGGCACTGATGAAGTCCGACCGCCTCTACCTCAACAGCGACCTCAAGATTCAAGACCTGGCGGCACTGCTGGGCACGAGTGTGAGGTCGGTGTCGGAGTGTGTCAACACATGCCGCGGGTGCTCATTCTCTCAGCTTATCAATATCTACCGTGTGGAGTATGCCAAGCAACTCATGCACAACAAGCCGGGAATAAAGATTCTGACCGTGGCCCTCGAGTCGGGATTCACCAACGAGACATCGTTCTTCCGCACTTTCAAGCAACTGACCGACACCACCCCCAAGCGCTGGATGGCCGACGACAATGGGGAGCAGGAATCATAAAACCCACTTTTCATTCATCATTATTTGCTGATATAAGCACCGCTTTCATCGCAGGAAATTAGTTTTACTTGCGGTTCGGACTGTCAGTCCATGCGGTTCGAACTTTAAGTCCATACGGTTCAAACTTTCAGTCTATGCGATTCGAACTGTCAGTCCATGC
>CAMVDC010000156.1 GCA_947166155.1 uncultured Prevotellaceae bacterium
GAACGAAAAGATTAGCTGTACTACTGGCGGCAACGATGTGTGTCACAACCTCGATGGCTCAAAATCCAGTTATCCGAGACCAGTTTAGTGCCGACCCTACGGCGCGAGTGTTCAATGGTAAGATATACCTCTTCCCATCACACGACATCAAACCTGTTGCCGGACAACGACAGGACTGGTTCTGCATGGAGGACTACCATGTCTTCTCATCCGACGACCTGGTCGATTTCACCGACCACGGCATGATTGTCACCCAAAACAAAGTGCCTTGGGTGCGTCCCAATTCTTACTCCATGTGGGCTCCCGACTGCGTTTACCGTAACGGCAAATACTACTTCTACTTCCCGTCGGCTCCTGCAGCAGGAGGCGGTTTTGCTGTAGGTGTGGCTATTGCCGATAAACCCGAAGGACCATACGTGCCACAAGCCGAACCTATCAAGGGCATCGGCGGCATCGACCCCTGTGTGCTGCAGGCATCGGATGGCAATGCATACATATTCTGGGGAGCCGGACGCTGTGCAAAGCTCAAGGACAACATGCTGGAACTGGCCGACGACAACCCAAAGGAAATCATGCGATGGGGAAACCGCGAAATAGAGTCGATAGGTGTCAACGGCCTGCAGGGCATGCCAAGCCGACAGGCTGAAGGACCGTTTGCCTTTGAGTATAATGGCAACTACTATCTCACTTATCCCTATGTGCGTGAAAACACCGAGGTGCTGGCGTATGGAATGAGCAAGAACCCGATGGGGCCATACGAATACAAAGGTCTCATCATGGCTGAGCATGCCAACGGCTGTTGGACCAACCACCACAGCATCGTCAACTTCAAGGGCCAGTGGTACCTGTTCTATCACCACAACGACTACTCTCCAAAGTTCGACAAAAACCGCTCGGTATGTATCGACTCCCTCTTCTTCAACCCCGACGGAACCATTCAGGAAGTGAAGCCGACATTGCGTGGAGTAGGTATATGCAACGCTGCAAAGCCTATACAAATCGACCGCTACAGCGATATCGGTGGTGGGGCGTCGATTGAGTATCTCGACACACTCGACTACTTCAAAGGATGGGCCACCATATTCCCAAAAGAAGGTGCATGGGTCACATTCAACAAGGTACGTGTAGCCGACAAGAGTGCAACAGGCGTGACACTGCGTTATCGTTCAAACACTGCTACTACTGCAACACTGCAAATAGGAGCGGGATACAAGACTACACTAAAACTCCCGACCACAAGCGGTGCATGGAAGGAAACCACACTCAAGGTGAAGGCCGTGAAACCCCAAGTATATGACCTGAAGTTTACGGCAGGGGGTGCCGTGGATGTCGATTGGATAAAACTGAACTAAAACTATGAAAACCTCATATTCTATCATAACTGCATTCATACTCGTACTCTCGGTGACGGGCATGAATGCTCAGCAATTGCCCTACCAGAACCCGAACCTCTCGGCCCACGAGCGTGCCGTTGACCTTTGCAGCCGCCTCACACTCGACGAGAAAGCAAAACTCATGCTCGACGACTCGCCTGCCATACCACGACTGGGTATCAAGCGATTCCAGTGGTGGAGCGAAGCCCTGCACGGAGTGGCCAATATGGGCAACGTGACCAACTTCCCCGAGCCGATAGGCATGGCAGCCTCGTTCAATCCAGATATGGTCTGGCGCGTGTTTGATGCAACCAGCACCGAGGCACGTGCACACTGGAACCAACTCATGGCATCGGGTGGGGACGTCACACGCTTCCATTCACTGTCGTTCTGGACACCCAACGTAAACATCTTCCGTGACCCACGCTGGGGACGCGGACAGGAAACCTATGGCGAAGACCCATACCTCACTGGGGTGATGGGAACATCGGTAGTGCGCGGCCTGCAAGGTCCCGAAGACAGCAAATACCGCAAGACATGGGCCTGCGCCAAGCACTATGCAGTGCACAGCGGTCCTGAGTGGAGCCGACACACGGCAAACCTCATTGACGTGAGTATGCGCGACCTGTTAGAAACCTACCTGCCTGCGTTCAAGACTTTGGTCGAGGATGCAAAGGTGCGTGAAGTGATGTGTGCCTATCAACGACTCGACGACGAACCGTGTTGCAGTAGCGGACGCCTCCTGCAAGACATCCTGCGCGACGAGTGGGGCTTCAAATATCTGGTTGTATCCGATTGCAGTGCCGTATCCGATATCCACCAAACCCACCATACGGCATCCGACGCAACACACTCGGCAGCACGTGCTGCTTTGGCCGGCACCGATGTTGAGTGTGGCTACGATTATGCCTACCGCAGTCTGCCCGATGCTGTGCGCCGCGGCCTTATCAAGGAAAAAGATGTCGATACACACGTCATACGCCTGCTCGAAGGACGCTTCGACCTGGGCGAGATGGACGACCCGTCGCTCGTCGAGTGGTCGAAGATTCCTACATCAGTCCTCGAATGCAAGGAGCATACCGACCTGGCACTCGAGATGGCACGACAGACCATGACCCTCCTGCGCAACGAGGGCAATGCACTGCCTCTCAGTACAAAGGAGAAGATAGCTGTGATAGGTCCGAATGCCGACAACCGCCCTATGATGTGGGGCAACTATAACGGCACACCTACACGTACCGTCACCATACTCGAAGGCATGAAGGCAATGGGCAAAGTAGTGAAGTATCTGCCCGGTTGCGACCTCACCGACGACAAGATTGTGACACCGGTATTCGACCAACTCTCGTTCGAAGGCCGACGCGGCATCAAAGGTACATTCTGGAACAACACACGACGCGAAGGCAATCCTGTCACTACCGAATACTATACTGCTCCGTTTGCAAAGACCACGGCCGGCAACTATCAGTTTGCGCCCGGAGTGAACCTCACCGACTTCAGCGCACAGTATCAGACAGTGCTGCGACCACGGCAGTCGGGCGAAGTAGTGGTGAATGTAGAGTCGGTAAGCAACTTCGAGGTTTATATCAACGGCGAACGCAAGGTGCGCCAAAGCACATGGCGCACAACTCCTACCCGCACTCCCATACAGGTTGAGGCCGGAAAAGAATATAATATAGACATACGCTTCTCGCATATTCACACCTATGGAGCAAACATGAAAGTGAACATAGGTATCGAGTCGGTAATCAACTACCAGGACATCATCGACCAGCTCAGGGGCATCAACACCGTAGTGTTTGTCGGAGGTATCGCCCCAAGTCTTGAAGGCGAGGAGATGCCGGTATCAATCGACGGCTTCAAGGGAGGCGACCGCACCCATATCGAACTCCCTGCTGTGCAGCGCAACTTCCTCAAGGCACTGAAGGCGGCAGGCAAGAAGGTCGTATTCGTCAACTGCTCGGGGTCGGCCATCGCATTCCAGCCCGAAACAGAAAGCTGCGATGCCATCCTGCAAGCATGGTACCCGGGTATGAAAGGCGGACAGGCTGTGGCTGAAGTGCTCTACGGCAAGTACAACCCATCGGGCAAACTGCCTGTCACATTCTATCGCAGTTCAGATCAGTTGGGCGACTTTGAAGATTACAGCATGAAAGGTCGCACCTACCGTTACATGAAGACCGACCGTCCGCTCTATCCGTTCGGTTTCGGACTGAGCTACACCACGTTCGACATCGGAAGCGCAAAACTATCAGAACAAGTCCTCGATTTGAACGAGATGAGGGCAGTAAACCTTGATATACCCGTAACCAACACAGGCAGTCGCGACGGTGCAGAAGTGGTGCAGGTTTATGTGCGCAACCCGCAAGACCCCGACGGACCACTCATGCAGCTCCGTGCTTTCCAACGAATAGAGTTGAAGGCAGGCGAGAAAGGCAACGTACACTTGCATCTCGACAAGAAGACATTCGAGTGGTTCAACGAGGCAACCAACACTGTCGTAACCAAATCAGGTCAGTACGAATTGCTCTATGGCAACAGCTCGGCACCTGAGGCATTAAAGAAAATATCAATAAATGTAATCAACTAAAGTAATACTAAGATACCAATCATGAAACTCAGATTTTTCACTTTCCACCTTTCACTTTTCACCTTCGTTGCAATGACAGCTCAGACTGTGAGCAGTCCTGATGGCAACTTGAAAGTAAACCTGTCGGTCAATGCCGAGGGTACACCAGTCTATAACGTAACATTTGGCGGCGTGGCCGTGATTGAAGATTCACCGCTCGGTATGGCTACCACTGTGGGCGATTTCACCAAAGGGCTCACTCTCAAAGAACAGACCACTCCGACCACGGTCAGCGATAAGTACACACTCGCCAACGGCAAGCAGGCGAACTATGAGTTCACAGCCACCGAGCAGACATTCACCTACTACCGTGGAGGCAACCCTGCATTCGATGTCACCTTCCATGTCGATAACAACAACATTGCTTTCCGCTACAAGGTATATAAGCAACGCGACCGCCTTGCAACGATGGTAAAAAATGAAGTCACTGCCTTCACCATGCCCGAAGGAACCAAGACATTCCTCTGTCCGCAGATGACACCACAAGGCGGCTTTGCACGTACCACCCCAAGCTACGAGACCTACTACGAATATGGTGCCGAGATGGGCAAGAACGGACAAGGACGTGGCTATACATTCCCTGCACTCTTCGAGACACCTGCCAATCTGTGGGTTATGGTCTGCGAGACAGGAGTCGATGGTTCGTATTGCGCATCACGTCTTGAATGCAAAGGACGCACATATACTGTCACTTATCCTGAGGACACAGAGTTTGGCGGTGTGGGTACCAGCGCTCCGGGCATCATGTTGCCAGGCTATACACCATGGCGCACCATCACCGTGGGTAAGACCCTTGCACCGATGGCCGAGACCACCATCATGTGGGACGTCGTTGCTCCACGCTTCGAGGCAAGTCAGCAGTATAAGTACGGACGCTCGGTATGGAGTTGGATTATTCGTATGGATGCCAGTTGCAATTTCGATGAGCAGAAAGAGTATATCGACTTCGCAGCCCAGCTCGGTTGGGAATACATCCTCATCGATGCCCTTTGGGACACCAACATAGGATACGACCGCATGGCCGAGCTTGTTGCATATGCAAAGACCAAGGGAGTGGGAGTGTTCCTATGGTACAACTCCAACGGATATTGGAACGATGCACCGCAAGGACCGCGTGGCAAACTCCACACCATGATTGAACGCCGCAAGGAGATGGCATGGCTGAAGAAGGTAGGGGTGAAAGGACTGAAGATAGACTTCGTAGGAAGCGACAAGCAGCAAACCATGCAACTCTACGAAGACATCTTTGCCGATGCCAACGACTACGGACTCATGATTATCTTCCACGGTTGCACACTGCCTCGCGGATGGGAACGCATGTATCCAAACTTTGTAGCTTGTGAAGCAGTGCGTGCCAGCGAAAACCTCTCGTTCTCACAACACGACAACGACATCGAGGCTCTGGCTGCAACCATACACCCTGTGCTGCGCAATGCAGTGGGCAACATGGACTTCGGAGGTTCTGCTCTCAATAAGTTCTATTCCAAGAACAACCAGCGCGGCAACCATCGTGTCACAACCGATGTATATGCACTTGCAACTGCAATCCTGTTCCAGACACCGGTGCAGAACTTTGCCCTTGCTCCAAACAACCTCACCGATGCACCCGCATGGGCCATCGACTTCATGAAGGCAGTGCCTACAACATGGAGCAACATCCGTTTCATCGACGGCTATCCTGGCCGCTACATCATCATGGCTCGTCAGGCTACCGATGGCAAGTGGTATCTTGCAGGAGTGAATGCAACCAAGGAACCGCTCAAGGTCACACTGCCGCTCACTATGTTCCCAGCAGGCACCGATGTCACCGTATATATCGACAATGCAAAGACAACACAACGTGTGAACAAGAAACAAACTCTCACCGTCACTATCCCAACCAACGGCGGTGTGGTTGTGAATAACTAAAAAGGAAGTTAAAGGGACAGACCCTCTCTGCCCTTTGGGCATCTCCCCCTTTATGGGGAGAAGGCCTTCCGGATGGACACCCTCCCCCTCTCCCCTGGGGGAGTGCGAGGGGGAGAAGAACC
>CAMVDC010000157.1 GCA_947166155.1 uncultured Prevotellaceae bacterium
GCCGCCATGCAGGCCGGTGCAGCTACATTCGCCCAGCGCATAAAGCCGGCGGATTGACGACTGACCGTCGAGGTCGACCTTGATGCCGCCACACATATAGTGGGCACTGGGGCACACGGGTATGTATTCCTTTGTGATGTCGATACCTATCGACAGGCACTTGGCATATATGTTGGGGAAGTGGTGGCGAGTTTCCTCGGGGTCTTTATGAGTGACGTCGAGGCACACGTGGTCCAATCCGTGTATTTTCATTTCCTTGTCGATGGCGCGGGCCACGATGTCGCGCGGTGCAAGCGAGAGGCGCGGGTCGTACTTCTGCATAAACTCCTCGCCGTTGGGCAGTCGGAGTATGCCTCCGTAGCCACGCATTGCCTCGGTGATGAGGTATGCGGGGTGGGTCTCCTTGGGATTGTAGAGCACCGTGGGGTGGAATTGCACAAACTCCATGTCCTTCACCTTGCCCTTTGCGCGATAGACCATGGCAATGCCGTCGCCTGTGGCTATGTTGGGGTTCGACGTAGTGGCATATATGGCCCCGGTACCACCTGTTGCCATGATGGTGACACGCGAGAGGTAGGTGTCCACCTTACCCGTATCGGGGTTGAGGATGTAGGCGCCATAGCACTCGATGTCGGGTGTGCGGCGTGTGACACGTATGCCCAGATGGTGCTGAGTGATGATTTCCACAGCAAAGTGGTGTTCCAAGATGTCGATATCGGGATTGCTGCGAACGGCAGCCATAAGTCCGCGCTGAATCTCGGCACCGGTATCGTCGGCATGGTGCAGGATGCGGAACTCAGAGTGTCCACCCTCTTTGTGGAGGTCGAACTGTCCGTCGGCCTTCTTGTCGAACTGCACACCCCACTCCACCAGTTCCTTGATTCCGGCAGGAGCATTGCGCACAACCTGTTCCACAGCCTCGCGGTCGCTGATGTAGTCGCCCGCAATCATGGTGTCCTCTATGTGTTTATCAAAGTTGTCTACTAAGAGGTTGGTCACCGAAGCGATACCTCCTTGTGCCTTGGCCGTATTGGCCTCTTCGAGTGTGGTCTTACACACAATTGCTATCTTGCCCTTGTGGGCACGTGCCACCTTGAGGGCGTAACTCATTCCAGCTACTCCTGAACCGATAATGAGGAAGTCGTATTGTTTAATCATATTCTGTAATGATGCGGATTTGAATGTGTATTGATGCGTGTGTCAATTACATGTGATGACGCTGATGAACTAAAAAGTGAATGCCAGTCCTGCCAGGAAGTTGGTGCCTGGAGTGCGATACATAGAGTAGTGGTCGTACTTCTTGTTGAGCAGGTTGTCGCCCTTGGCATATATGCTGAGGCCAATGGGCAGTGTGTATCCGACAGTAGCACCCAGGTCGATGGTGTTGTCGCGGTGATAGCGTCCGTCGGCCTTCTTAAACGACTCGAACAGCAGGTCGGCTCCGATGGTGAATCCCTTGATCGGGGAGATGGACAACTTCCAGTCGGCCTCGAACTCAGGGCGCCACAAGGGGTCGGTATTCACTCCGGCGAGCTTCATGTCGGTAGTCCAGTGGTTGTATTGAGTGTTGAGGTCGGCTGTCACTATGTTCTTGTAGTCGAGGAGAATGTCGGCATTGGCATAGAAGTGCTTGCCGTCGGCAAATACTACAGGCATTCGCAGCAGTTCGGTGGTTCCGGTCAGCAGGAAGTCGGCCAGCTCGGCACGGTCTTCCGACATGTCGTAACCGGCACTGAGGTCGAGGGTGAGGAATCTTGCAGGCTTCACTATCACGCCGCCCCGGCTCCTTATCTGGTCGTATTGGTTGGCCATTTCGAAGCTGTGATCAGCCAACTGCCAATAAGGGGTCATGGAGCTGAAGTGGCGGAAGTCGTTGTTGATATCTCCGCCATTTGCCATGAGGTATATGTCGAATGTGGGTGTCAGGTGGAATGTGATGTTGACATCGGGCGCGATATTGACGTCGTTGTCGACAAATACTCCTGCCTTGATGCTCAGCAGCTCGTTTTGATAGTAGATGTGTGGGGTGACGTCGAACGAGGTAAATCCCTTCACGGCATGGTCGGTACCGGGCAATGGGTCCATGCTGTAGTCGACGTATTCGGCAGCAAGCCTCACGTCGGCGCTCAGGTTTTCGTTGAATGTATATCCCGGTGTGAGTGCACCATTGACCATAAATTCCGAGTTGCCCTTGCCGAAGGTAGTGGCATACTTCTGCTTGAAGGTTTGTAGCAAAGCATCGACTCCTAAGTTGAAACGCCCGAAACTGTAGGGGGTGAGGGTCAGGCCGAGGTCGAGGCGGTCGTTGTGTTGCTTGTCGGTGATGGCAGGTGCAGCCACCAGGTGTTGGTAGTTGAAAAGGTCGGTGCCGTATTGTGCTTTAACCGTGAACTGCGATGTGGCACTGAGCCAATGGCAGTAGGTTGCCGCGAAGTCGGTATTGAAGATCCTGCTTTCCCATTGAGGTGATACTCCGTCGACATGGTCCACTTTGCTTTTGTATCCACGACCCGAGAGGTCGAAGGTGAGTTGGTCGTGTGGAGCGAGGTCGAATGTGTATTGAGCCCGTCCCATCATGTTGGTCTGCATGCCGTAGGCAGCAGTCACGAAACCCTTTTTCCGGGGTTTGAGCAGTGCGTCGTTGTGTGCAGCCCACATTGGTTGGAATGCATAGTCGGTTGTAGGGAACGATGTAGTGGTGTAGTCGACGTTGTAGTGAGCTACGTTCACCTGCTCAATCTCGGGCAGGGAGTTGATTTTGGTTGCATCGTGTACGGTGGGTTTGAAGTCGTTTTCCACTTCCACCACATTGTCCATTTGTGCGTGTGCAGCCGTTGTGGCAATCATGGCCATGGTGCATAGTGCTATGTGCCGGGCCGCGTGGGTGAGTGTCGTTGTATGTTGTTTCTTCATTTCAGTCTCTCCTCTATCATTTTGTTGATTTCTTCGTTCTCGTTGTAGTTGCTCTTGAGCGAGAGCAGGTACTCGCGTGCTTCCACGTCGCGTCCTGTCTTCTTATATACGTCGGACAATGTGATGAATGCTCTCGCCAGCCAATACTGGTGTGTGGTTCCCGAGTCGATGAACTTTGTGAGCAGTTGTTCGGCTGCGGTGTATTGGTTGGTGTCGTAGGCATATTGTGCCAGTCGCACATTGGCTTGTGCTCCGTAGGATGTCTGTGTGTCGGTCGACAGGGCCTGCAGGTCGGCCACTGCTTCTGCCGACTTGCCTTCAGCCAGGTAGCTCTCGGCACGATAGATGAGTGCTTCGCCCCTGAGGTTGGGGTTTGTCTTTTGGTGTTGCAGTATCTGAGTTGCAGCGCCTATGGTTGCTTCGTAGTTTTTTGCAGCAAAGGCACTGCGCAGGCTTCCCTCGAGTGCTGCCATCTGCACGTCGCCGTTGGTGGTTTGCATGCTCAGTTGGTTGTAGTATTGTTGTGCCTTGGTATAGTCGCCTTCCTGCATCGAACGTACGGCAGCGTCGCTCACCATCTGGTCGAGTTCTTCGCTGCTGAGGCTCTTGCCTGCCTTTTGTGCCAGTTGGGCATATTCGTTCACTCGGCCCAGTTCGGTGTATATATCTTTCAGGTTGGCCAGTGCTGTCTGTGCTTCCTTGGTGTTGGGATATGTGTTGATGACTCGGTTGTAGGCTTCGAGTGCTGCGTCGGTGTTGCCAGCTTCGAAGTATATCATGCCCATCTCGTTGCCTGCGTTGCGTGCAGGTTCGCTGTGTGGGTATTTGTTGATGAGGTTGGCAAATGTCTGCAGAGCTTCGTTGCGTGCTCCGGTTTGCACGTATGCCCGTCCTTGCTGGTAGAGTGCGTCGGCTCCGTATTGCGATTCGGTGTATGTTCCTACCATCTGTTCAATGAGTTTCACCTTGCGGTCGTAGTTTCCGCGCAGTCCCTCGATGAATGCTTGCTGATAGAGTGCGTAGTCGCCCATCTGGCGGTCGGTGTCGATGGCTCGCTGGTAGGTGGCGTATGCCTCGTCGTACTGGCGGTTGGTATACATGCAGTCGGCCAGTCGGTTGAGGCCGTCGGCCATGAGTCGTGAGTTGCTGCGTGCGGTGCGGCTGCCTACGAAGTTGGCGAATTGGGTTCGTGCCTGATTGTAGTTCTTTTGTTTGAAGTAGGCATATCCCATGGTGTAGAGTGCCTGTCCGTAGTTATTGGCATTGCGCGATGCTGCCGATGTGTATTTTCTCAGGTCGGTCACTGCCTGTGGGTATTTGCCTTGTCGGTATGCCGACTCTCCGCGCATGTAGTATGCCTCGGTCGAACCCAGCGATATGGCATCGGTCATGTAGTTGTCGGCCGATGTGTAGTTGCCGGCAATGAATTGCTGAACTCCCAGGTTGTATAGCACTCGCTGCTTGGCATCGAGTATTTCGCGGCTGGGGTTCTTTATCTTGTTGATGCTTTCGAGGGCTGCCGGGTAGTTTTTGGTTGTGAAATATACTTCGCTCAGGTGTTTTGCAACGCTTGATGCGTATTTCGAGTTGGGGAACTGGTTGAGGAATCGCTCAAACACGCCCACGTTTTCGCCAAAGCCCATGGTGTTGCCTTCGTGCAGGGTGAGTGCGTAGTTGTAGAGTGCTTCTTCCTGCATGTGGGTGTCGCATGCCATCTCGGATGCCTGCTGGAATGCTATCTGTGCCTGTTTCTTGTTTTGGCCAAACACGTAGCACACGCCTGCATTGAGCCATGCGCTCTGTGCCATGGCATCGGTGGCGGTGGCTGCGCTGCGGCTCAGCAGTGGTGCTGCCTTGACGTATTCCTGCAGGTTCATGTAGCTCATACCCAGTTTGTAGAGGGCGGTGCGGCGTGCCACTTCGCGGTTGTAAACGTATCGTTCGAGTTCGTCGATGGCTTTGGTGTAGTTGCCCAGGTCGTAGTTGGCCTCGCCCCTGATTCGGCTTATCTCGCCAGCATAGCTTTGGTCGATGTCCGACAGTTGGCGGGTTTGCAGCGGCAGTTGGTTGTTGAGCAGCGACAGTGCGCGCTGGGGCCGCGAGGTGTGGAGATAACAGTCGGCCATGTAGACGGGCATGTTGGCTGCATAGTCGGTGTCGTGGCTCACGAGCTCGAAGTCGGTGAGTGCGCCTTCGTAGTTGCCTCGCAGGTATTTCACGTAGCCCGACAGGTATACCATGTCCATCTGGTGGGTCTTGCAGTTTTGCAATCCGCGCAGCATGTCCTCTGCCTCGTCGATACATTCATCGTTGATGAGTGCCTCGACCATGCATATGCGTGTTTCCTCGCTTTCGGCCCTTTGCATGTCGGCCATGGCTTCTTGATTGGCGCGATATATGTGTAGTGCCTCGGTGTAGCTGCGGTTTTTGACCAGTGTGTTGGCCTTCATCAAGTTGAGGCGTTGGGCAGCAAGTGTCGTGGGGTGTTGGCTGAGAAAGAGGTCGACCGCCTCGACGAATCCAGGGGTGTGGAGGTAGTAGTCGCACACGAGCATCAGTTCCTGAGCTGTCGTCTGGCGTTCGCTGCTGAGTGTCTGAGCCGCCAGTAGGCTCTGGCGTGCTGCCTCGTAGTGTCCGTCGGCCACGAGTCGGCGTGCCTCGTCGAGTGCCAGCACACTGCCGGTGCTGGTCGCGGTGCCGGTAGGTACACGGTCGATGAACTGGGCATGGGCTGATGTCCAGGCTCCGCATGCCAGTGTAGTAGCCATTAACATCCGCGCACCGCAGTGCCGGCATGTCATGTTGCCAAAGAGTTTCATTTTCGTCATATATCTTTTGTCTTTCGTCGTTCGTCGTGCGTTTTTTTCTTGCCGCAAAATTACGCATAAAAAACGAAACTAACCGCATCGGCACCATCTTTTTGCATTTATTGGCAGTGAATTAAGCTATTTTCACATTGTTTTACTGCTTAAGCAGTATGTAAAAACGTCGACCACCGCTACAGATACCTGTGGAGGGGGTGAAAAATGAGCGCGCACTGTCGGGGCCGCGAGAGCGCACTCACCGGCCTGCGAGCCCCCACTC
>CAMVDC010000158.1 GCA_947166155.1 uncultured Prevotellaceae bacterium
TGCATCACAAGCTCTGCAAACGCTTCACCAGTGCCTGTCGCCGCTCGCTCCATGTCTTGTAGTCGGAGGCTTTCAACTCTTTGGCCCCCTTCACCTTGGCTGTGGTCAGTATGCACGGTTTGGCCTTACCCTCGTGTATGAGTTTGTCGGCAATGAGGTTGGCATGTGCTATCTTGAACCAGCTCTCGACGGTGTCGTTTGCACCGGGGACGAGGCATATTGTCACGGGTTTCGATGCCTGTACCGGTGTATATGTAGCAGTCAGTGTGCCACCCTCGTCGGTATATGCCACGGTACCCATAGGCGTGTCGCCCATGTTTTGCAGGTAGTAGGGGTTGGCAGGATTTTCGAGTATGCTGTGCTTGAATCCGCGGTCGGGCGCGAGGTACATGTTGGTGGGGTCGGCTGTCGGTGTGCCATCTACCACGAAGCGATACTTATACACGTCGTCGATACCTTCGCTCAGGGTCACACTCCACACCCCGTCGGCATCTTTCTGCATAGCCACCGGCTCGCTCAGCATTTCGCCTTGGAGCATCACCTCCCTGGCCGATGGGGCATTGATGCGCAGGGTGACCTTGCTGTCGCTGAACTCGGGCGATGTCACTTGGCGCGGAAACAGCTGAGCCATCACTCCGGCAGTGAATTGCGGCTCCTGACCTGTGGCCTCGGGTGCCGGCTTGCCTGCCTTCATGGCAGCCTCCGATGCTTCGGGATTGAATAGAAGGCGCAGGGTGCAGTCGAGGAAGTAGCGTGCATTCATCCAGGTGTGGCCAAACTTGTCGGTAGTAAACTCCTTCACACTGCGTATGCCATGGCTGTCGAGGTGAGCCATATAGTCGCGGGCATTGCCATAGAGGAAATCATCGGTGCCTACACCCAGCCAGAAGAGGTGGATGCGGCTGTTGGTCTCGGCCGCATTGTCGTACACACCAGGTATGTTGGTGGCGGTAAACGAACTGTAGGAGCAGAGATATGAGAAGTGGTCGAGGTTGCGCAAGCCGATGCCAAGCCCTTGATTGCCACCGCGCGAGAATCCACCGATGGCTCGATGGTCGCGGTCGGCCAGGGTGCGGTAGTGTGAGTCGACATACGGCATGAGGTCGCCCATGAGGTCGTCGCCTACCACGTCGCGCATCATCATTCCCATACCACCCATCATGCCACCTTGCGGTTGGCGCGGAGGCAGCAATTTGGTCGGATTGCCGTATGGCAGTACGATTATCATCTCCTGTGCCTTGCCATCTGCCAGCAGGTTGTCGAGTATGTAGTTCATACGCCCCACCTTATAATATACTTCCTCGGTATCGGTCGTGCCGCTCAGGAGGTAGAACACCGGATAGCGCTTGCTGGTGTCCTTGTCGTATCGTGGTGGCAGATAGACTATTGCGTTGTTCACACCGCCAAGAGCCTTCGACTTGTAGCTCACGTATTCCACCCTTCCGTGTGGCACGGGGCGGGAGTCGGATATGAGTGTCCCCGACTTGGGGCTCACCCTGAGCAAACTGTTCTTGAAGCCCTCGTTGGGGAAATAGCCCTCAGCCTTGGGGTCCATCACCGAAAGGCCATCCACCACAAAACAATAGGGATAGACATCGGGGGCGGGACAAGGCAGGGTGAGCGTCCACAACCCCGTATCAGCATCTTTCTGCATGGGTTTGCGGCCGGCAAACTGCACGTCGACCATCACCTCGTGAGCCTTGTCGTTTTCGTATCTGAAGGTGACACTACCGTCGGCATTCGTGGTAGTCGAACTGAAGTCTTTCGTGTTTTGTGCTCCTGCCGTCAAAATGGTCAGGACGGATGCTGCGGTAAAAGTCGCAAGCCGCAGCATGCAGGCATATCTATGTTTCATAATCGTTGTTGTTTATGTAGTAACATTAATCAAACTATCGTCAGTTCTTCTTACTCCTGTTTTAGGGTGAGGTCTTACTCCTTTGCCTCCTCATTACTGACATCCGATACTTCAATAACATTAATATATTATAGATAAGGATACATTATTATGTGATAATGACACCTTGTATTGAAATAAACGAGGATGTATCAATTGACTGATACATCCTCGCTGGTGTTAGTCGTTGGTTTTTCGGTGTGGCTTAGCAATACATAGCAACGATTGCTTCGTAGAGCTCTTGCTTGCCCGAAGTAGCCTTAGGCTCGCCTACGGTCTTGCCGTATTCGTAAACCTGCTCGAATGTGAGTTCGCCGTTCTCGAACTTCTTACCCATTCCGCTGTCGAACGATGCGTAGCGCTCCTTAACCATCTGGCAGATTGGTGACTCTTCGAGCAGCTTAGCAGCGCTTTCGAGTGCACGTGCCATGGCATCCATACCCGAGATGTGGGCGATGATGATGTCGTTGAGGTCGGTTGAGTTACGACGAGTCTTGGCGTCGAAGTTAGTACCACCGGTGCCGAGGCCTCCGTTGCGAATGATCTGCATGAATGCCTGAACGAGTTCGAACTGGTCGATTGGGAACTGGTCGGTGTCCCATCCGTTCTGGTAGTCACCACGGTTGGCGTCGATGCTTCCGAGCATGCCGGCATCGACAGCGCAAGCGAGTTCGTGTTCGAAGGTGTGGCCAGCCAGTGTTGCGTGGTTCACCTCGATGTTCACCTTGAAGTCCTTGTCGAGGCCGTGAGCTTTGAGGAAGCCGATTACGGTTTCTGTGTCCACGTCATACTGGTGCTTCGATGGTTCCATTGGCTTTGGTTCGATGAGGAATGTGCCCTTGAAGCCCTTTGAGCGAGCATAGTCGCGAGCCATGCCGAGCATGGTTGCCATGTGTTCCTTCTCGCGCTTCTGGTCGGTGTTGAGGAGTGACATGTAGCCTTCGCGGCCGCCCCAGAATACGTAGTTTTCAGCACCGAGTGCTATACCTGCATCGATGGCGTTCTTGATCTGAACGATGGCGCGTGCCACTACGTCGAAGTCGGGGTTGGTGCTTGCACCGTTCATGTAGCGCTTGTTGCCGAATACGTTGGCTGTTGACCACAGGAGCTTCTTGCCGCTCTTCTCCATCTTCTCCTTCAGATAAGCCACGATAGCCTTCATGTTGGCTTCGTATTCTTCTACTGATTCGCCTTCGCTGATGAGGTCTACATCGTGGAAGCAGAAGTAGTCGATGCCCAGTTTCTCCATGATTTCAAAACCTGCGTCGGCCTTGTTCTTTGCTATCTCGAGGGCGTTGGCGCCTTGGTTCCATGGGAATGTCTTGGTTCCGCCGCCAAACTGGTCGCCGCCTTCAGCACAGAGGGTGTGCCACCATGCCATTGCAAAACGCAGCCAGTCGTGCATTGTCTTACCCATGATTACTTTGTTGGCATCGTAGTAGTGGAATGCCATTGGATTCTTCGAGTCTTTGCCTTCGAATTGAATCTTCTTTACTTCAGGAAAAAATTCTTTTGCCATAGTTTGATTTGATTTAATGAATTAATGTGTTTCGATTATTTGTTTTAGTATTTGTTTCCAGCGTTCATATGCTTCGATGTATTCGCTCTGGTGTGCTGTGTCGGGCTTGATGGTTGCGTGGTGCCCGAGTGTGGCGAATGCCTCGTCGCTATCTTTGTAGATTCCTACTCCGATGCCTGCTCCCTTGGCTGCTCCGGCTGCTCCGTCGGTGTCGTATAGCTCGATGGTGGCTCCGGTGACCGATGCCAGTGTGAGTCGGAACATAGGGTTGAGGAACATGTTGGCGTGTCCTGCCTTGATGGTTTGGATGTCCATACCCATCTGGCGCATTATCTCCATGCCGTATGCGAATGAGAAGACGATGCCCTCTTGTGCGGCTCGCAGCAGGTGTGGCTTCTTGTGTATGTTGAAGTTGAGGCCGTGTATGCTGCATCCCACTTCGCGGTTTTGCAGCAGTCGCTCGGCTCCGTTGCCGAAGGGGATGATGGTGAGGCCTTCCGAGCCTATAGGCACTTGGTCGGCCAGGGTGTTCATCTCGCTATAACTGATACCCTCGGGTGCCACGTTGCGGCGCATCCAGGCGTTGAGGATGCCTGTGCCGTTGATGCATAGCAGTACTCCGAGTCGGGTGTCGGGCTGATGGTGGTTGACATGAGCGAAGGTGTTGACGCGCGACAGTGGGTCGTAGTTCACGTCGCCCAGCACTCCATACACCACTCCCGACGTACCACCTGTTGCAGCTATTTCGCCTGGTTTCATCACGTTGAGCGATAGTGCATTGTTGGGTTGGTCGCCTCCGCGGTAGGCTATAGGAGTGCCTGCAGGTACTCCCAGCAGCTGTGCCACTTGTTCGCATACCGTCGACTGCACCGAGAATGTAGGCACGATGTCGGGAATGATGCTCATGGGGAATCCGTAGTGGCTCATGACGTCTTGGCTCACGCAGTCGTTCTTGAAGTCCCAGAACATACCCTCCGACAGTCCCGATATGGTTGTGTTGATGGTACCGCCACTCAGGCGCATGGCTATGAAGTCGCCTGGCAGCATTATTTTGTATATCTTGCCGAAGAGCTCCGGCTCGTTGTCCTTCACCCACGCCAGCTTGGCAGCGGTAAAGTTGCCTGGCGAGTTGAGCAGATGACTGAGGCACTGCTCGTGCCCTATTGCGTCGAACGCTTCGTTGCCGTAAGGCACTGCACGTCCGTCACACCAGATGATGCTTGGTCGCAGTGGGTTGCCATCCTTGTCTACACACACCAATCCGTGCATCTGATAGCTGATGCCGATAGCCTTCACGTCCTTCAGTCTTGCTGTTCCGTCGGCCTCGAGTGCCTTCGTTGCCTGTTGCAAGCTGTGCCACCAGTCGTCGGGCTCCTGTTCTGCCCATCCGGCGCGGCGCGCAATGATTGGAGCTTCGGTCTCGGGATAGAATGCCGAGGCCACACACTGTCCGCTCTCCACATCCACCAGTGATGCTTTCACCGATGATGTTCCGATGTCGTATCCGAGTAAGTACATGCTGATTATGATGTTAAATGTTAGTTGCTTTTTATGTCGTTAGCGTATTAAGTAACAAAACCCGCAGGGGGTGAATTGTCTTATCTTTGTTCGAAGAAGTAGAACTTGCTACATCCCGAAACACTTTCGCATGCAAAGTTAGTGTTTTTTTTATAATAAAACTTATAGTTTTGATTAAATGTTTTGCAGATTTGTAACATTGACGCGTTTTTTGCCATTTCATCGGGGCAAAACTCACATGCGTTTATCATCAGTCGTCATTTCGGCCGCGCAGAAGCACTTGAAGGCAAAAATCTGCCATTTCATCGAGGAAAATGGGCGTGTAAAGTGGGTAAGACGCTCGGGCATTAACGCGTAAACCGGCAGCTTGTCACCACACCTTATTATATATATAGCCACTCTTTGTTAAATCAAAAGCCACACCTTATTATATATATAATACGCGATTGTTGTGAAACCGACGTGAAACATCGCTTGCCTCGGTGGCAGAACATGTGTGATAAACACTGCGTCCGACTCGATGCGCGAACTCGGAATTTTTAATGCGCACACATAAGTGTTCAATCGCGCGTGTGTAAAAGTTTTCTCGCGACTGCGCAGTAATTTTGTTGCGAGTGCGCGGTAATTTGCCTGCGAGTGCGGAGTAATTCTTTAATTTGCGACGTAAATTTATTAATTTTCGGTGGAAAATTAATGAAATTGCGTCGCAGTTTTATTAATTTGCGTCGCAAATTAAAGTTTTTCTATATACTCGCGGCAAAATTACTGCGTTCTCGCAGCAAAAGTTCTATATTCTCGCGACAAAAGTTGTGCGTTCTCGCAGCAAAAATTCTATATGCTCGCAGCAAAAGTTGTGCGTTCTCACAGCAAAAATTCTATATACTCGCAGCAAAAATCCTGTTGAGACCCGGTGAAATTTGCAGCACATGCCTTTAATTTGTTTAAGCTTGTCGTTTGTTGTTTGTCAATTATTTTGTACCTTTGCAGCCGGTATGGACAATATGAATAGCAGTTCAGTAGGGTTTACGGCAC
>CAMVDC010000159.1 GCA_947166155.1 uncultured Prevotellaceae bacterium
CATTGATACGCCTGTTGAAGCCGCAAAGCTATTATGAGGAAAAATACGGCACGGCGACCTACGGCCTCAGCAAACTCTATCTGATGATGGAGAAGCAGCACAACCGCGGGCAGGAGGGTGCCGGCATTGCCTGTGTGAACATGAATGCAGAGGTAGGGACAGAATACATGCTTCGCGAGAAAGCAATGGGAAAGGATGCGATAAGCGAAGTGTTCGAACATGTGACACCCGCATGGCACGCGGCACAGCTATACATGGGACACCTACGCTATTCCACCACTGGCAAGAGCGGTTTGCAGTATGTTCATCCGTTCCTGCGACGGAACAACTGGCGTGCCAAGAACCTGTGTCTATGCGGCAACTTCAACATGACCAACATCGACGAGATATTCCGCAAGATGATACATCAGGGGCAGTCGCCACGCATCTACAGCGACTCCTACATCACCCTCGAGCTGATGGGTCACCGCCTTGACCGCGAGGTGGAACGCCTGTTTGCCGAGGCAAAAGCGCAAGGGATGGAAGGCACTGACATCACACGCTATATAGAGGATAACATACAGATGACAAACGTGTTGCGCACCACGATGGCCGACTACGACGGCGGCTACGTGATGTGTGGCATGACTGGTAGCGGCGAGATGTTTGCCATGCGCGACCCCTGTGGCATTCGCCCTGCTTTCTTCTACAGGAACGATGAGGTGGTGGCTGTAGCAAGCGAACGGGCGGTTCTGCAAACCACATTCGACCTCACATGCGAAGATGTGCAGGAACTGCCACCAGCCCACGCTCTTATTATTCATAACGACGGCACTTCGGTCGTGGAACCCATTTTGGAGGCGATGCAGCAGTCGTGCTGTTCGTTCGAGCGCATATACTTCAGCCGAGGTTCCGACCGCGACATCTACCGCGAGCGCAAGCAGTTGGGTCAACAGCTCACTGAGCCTATACTAAGGGCTATTGACGGCGATACGGAGCATGCCGTGTTCTCGTTTATACCCAACACTGCCGAAGTGGCCTTTTATGGAATGATGGAGGGATTGCGGCGCAAAGGGCTTGACGTGCGCAGCGAGAAGGTGGCATGGAAGGACATAAAACTACGCACATTCATCACCGAGGCGGGTTCGCGCAACGACCTAACGTCGCACGTGTATGACATCACTTATGGTTCGTTACGACCATGCGAAGACAATCTTGTCGTTATCGACGACAGTATCGTGCGTGGCACCACATTGAAGGAGAGCATCTTCAAAATACTCGACCGACTGCATCCTAAGAAGATTGTGATGGTGTCGAGTTCGCCACAGATTCGCTACCCCGACTACTACGGCATCGATATGTCGCGACTGGAGGAGCTGTGTGCATTTCGTGCAGCAATAGCACTGATAACGGAGAGAGGTATGCACTGTCTTATCTCCGAAACGTATAGGCAATGCAAGACCGAACCGCTGACGGCTAATCATGTGCGTGCCATTTATGCGCCGTTCACCGTGGAGGAAATCAACAGCAAGATAGTCGAGATGCTTCGACCCGAAGGGATGCAAGCTTCGGTCGAACTGGTGTTCCAAAGCATTGAGGGCCTGCACACAGCCATTCCTAATCATACAGGCGACTGGTATTTCACGGGGCATTACCCCACCCCGGGTGGCATACGGCTGTGCAACGAAGCTTTTGTGAATTATGTTGAACGTGTATTGAATCTACAATTATGATGAAAGAAGCAAGACTGATACTCGAGGACGGAACGGTGTTCTGCGGACGATCGTTCGGCTATGATGCCAATGCGACAGGCGAAGTGGTGTTCAACACAGCCATGACGGGCTACCCTGAAAGCCTGACCGACCCTAGCTATGCGGGACAGATACTGGTCGAGACATTTCCGTTGATAGGTAATTACGGGGTGCCAGACAGTAGCATGGGCAGCGACGGCTTGCCTCGGTGTCTTGAAAGCGAGCGTATTCACGTCAAGGCTCTTGTGGTGGCCGATTATAGCGAGGAGTATTCTCACTGGAATGCAAAAGAATCGTTGGCTGCTTGGCTCAAGCGCGAAAGAATACCTGCCATCACGGGCATCGATACCCGACGCCTGACCATGGTGCTCAGGGAGCATGGAGTGATGATTGGAAGGCTCCTTATCGAGGGAAGCACAGAGAACACAGAAAGCACAGAGGACACAGAGGAGACAGAGAACACAGAGGATTATTCCACGACGAACTGGGTGGAGAAAGTGAGTTGCAAAGAGATTATGACCTATCACCCCTCTCTGCCTCATCACCCCTCTGTGTCCTCTGTCCCCTCTGTGTCCTCTGTGCCACCGAAGGTGGTATTAGTGGATTGCGGCGTGAAAGCGAACATCATACGCCATCTCGTCGGGCGCGGTCTCGAAGTAGTACGCGTTCCGTGGGATTACGACTTCAACCAGTTGGAGTTCGACGGCTTGTTTCTTGCCAACGGGCCTGGCAACCCTGAGCAATGCGGCACGACGGTGGAGCATATACGCACGTTCTTGCACGACAAAACAGTGCGTCCCTGCATGGGCATCTGCCTCGGAAACCAGCTCTTGGCTCGTGCCGCAGGAGCGAAAACATATAAACTGAAATACGGACATCGCAGTCACAACCAACCCGTGAGGCGCGTTGGCAGCACGCAATGCTTCATCACATCGCAGAATCATGGCTACGCGGTCGACGACTCTACCCTGCCACCCGACTGGGAACCGCTGTTTGTGAATATGAACGACGGTTCGAACGAGGGCATCCGCCACAAGACCCACCCTTGGTTTTCTGCCCAGTTCCACCCCGAAGCCAGCAGCGGACCGACCGATACGGAGTGGCTGTTCGACGAATTTGTACGTCTGTTGAACATATACACACCGTCCGAACAAACAGTCCGAGCCGTTCGGACTGACAGTTCACACCGTTCGGACTCGCAGTCCGAGCCGTTCGGACTGACAGTTTACACCGTTCGGACTGACAGTCCGAACCGTTCGGACTGTTTCTCCGAACCACACGTACATGACAAAAAGCAGTGCAGAAAAGTATTGTTGTTGGGCAGTGGAGCGCTCAAAATAGGTCAGGCAGGCGAGTTTGACTATAGCGGAGCACAGGCACTGAAAGCATTGAAGGAGGAAGGCATACGCTCTGTGCTCATCAATCCGAACATCGCAACGGTGCAAACATCAAGTGATGTGGCCGACACAATATACTTCCAACCCGTGACTCCCGAGATTGTGGAGCGCGTGATAGAGAAGGAGCGCCCCGACGGCATCCTGCTCTCGTTTGGCGGACAGACGGCCCTGAACTGCGGGGTGGAGCTATACCGGAAGGGAATATTCGAGAAATATGGGGTCGAAGTGTTGGGCACACCCGTGCAAGCCATCATCGACACCGAAGACCGCGAACTGTTCGTACGTCGTCTCGACGAGATTGGGGTGAAGACCATCAGGAGCGAGGCATGTAGCACAGTTGAAGAAGTGGAGCGAGCCGCCCATGAGCTGGGATTTCGAGTAATACTCAGAGCCGCATACGCCCTTGGCGGACTTGGCTGCGGATTCTGCGACAACGACGACGAACTGCTCGCACAGGCCGAGGAGGCTTTCTCATTTTCACCCCAGGTATTGGTCGAAAAGTCGCTCCGTGGATGGAAGGAAATTGAATACGAAGTGGTACGCGACCGCTACGACAACTGCATCACCGTGTGCAACATGGAGAACTTCGACCCGCTGGGCATTCACACAGGCGAAAGCATCGTGGTGGCTCCGAGCCAGACACTCAGCAACAACGAATACCACAAACTGCGCGAATTGGCAATAAAGATTATACGCCACATCGGCATCGTGGGCGAGTGTAATGTGCAGTATGCCCTCGACCCGCAGTCGGAAGACTATCGGGTCATCGAAGTCAACGCGCGTCTCAGCCGTTCGTCGGCATTAGCATCAAAGGCCACAGGCTATCCGCTGGCATTCGTTGCTGCCAAGTTGGGCTTAGGATACGGCCTCTTCGAACTGAAGAACTCGGTCACCAAGACCACCTCGGCATTCTTCGAGCCGGCACTCGACTATGTGGTGGTGAAGATTCCGCGGTGGGATTTGAGCAAGTTCCACGGTGTCAACCACGAACTCGGTTCGTCGATGAAAAGTGTGGGCGAGGTGATGGCCATCGGCCGCACATTCGAGGAAGCGATTCAGAAAGGGCTTCGCATGATAGGGCAAGGCATGCACGGGTTTGTGGAAAATCATGAAATCAAGGTTCCCGATATCGACAAGTCGCTGCACGCACCGACCGATATGCGCATATTCGTCCTCTCGAAAGCATTGTCGATGGGTTACAGCATCTGGCATATTCACGAGAAGACCATGATCGACTGCTGGTTCCTGCAGAAACTGCGACACATCATCGATATCGACCAAGGGCTGCATGAGTTCGGCTACCTCACTGAGTTGATGGCTGAGATGGAACCAGGCGAACTGACCGAACTGATTGAAGCCCCCGAGTTCCTCAACCTGCTACGCGATGCCAAGCTATACGGCTTTTCCGATTTTCAGATAGGCCGAGCCATAGGTTTGGAGAGCCGCATGAAACCCGAGGAGGCAGGCATCACTGTCCGCAAATGGCGAACGGAGTTGGGACTCACGCCCGTAGTAAATCAGATAGACACGCTGGCAGCCGAATATCCCGCCAAGACAAACTATCTGTATCTGACTTATTGATAATTAAAGGGAAGTTAAAGGGACTCAGCCGTCCGGAAGGAAATAACCTCCCCTAACCCCTCCCAAGGAGGGGAACTCCATCCTGATGGAAATAGATAAATAGTAAATAGTAAATCGTCAAATAGTAAATAAGACCATGTGTGGAATAACAGCAATCCTTAACGTGAAGGAACAGACGCCCGAGTTGCGTCAGAAAGCATTGAGAATGAGTCAGAAGATCCGCCATCGCGGACCCGACTGGAGTGGAATCTATTGTGGCGGAAGTGCCATACTTGCCCACGAGCGACTGAGCATCGTTGACCCCGAATCTGGCGGACAGCCGCTCTACTCACCCGACAGGAAGCAAGTGCTGGCTGTGAATGGTGAGATATACAATCATCAGGATATACGTCGCCGATATTCAAGCCAATACGATTTCCTGACGGGCAGCGACTGCGAGGTCATCCTCGCACTCTATCGCAGCAAGGGCATCGATTTCCTCGAAGATCTCAGCGGCATCTTCGCCTTCGTGCTCTACGACGAGGAGCGCGATGAATTCCTCATCGCACGCGACCCCATCGGTGTCATACCGCTCTATATCGGCTACGATAGTGATGGCACCGTATATGTGGCCTCAGAGTTGAAAGCACTCGAAGGCCAATGCGAACGCTACGAACCCTTCCTGCCCGGGCATTACTACTGGAGCCGCGAGCCCAGTATGCAGCGATACTATCGTCGCGACTGGTTCGACTTCGATGCAGTGAAAGACAACACGGCCAGCGTCTCTGCCATCCGCGATGCACTCACAGATGCCGTTCGACGCCAGCTGATGAGCGATGTGCCCTATGGCGTACTGCTCAGTGGAGGTCTCGACAGCAGTGTAGTTTCGGCCATAGCACAGAAATTCAGCTCTCACCGCGTCGAGGACGACAGCCGAACCCCTGCCTATTGGCCGCGCCTGCACTCGTTTGCTGTAGGCCTGAAAGGCGCTCCCGACCTTGCGAAAGCACGCATCGTGGCCGACCACATCGGCACCGTGCACCACGAAATCAACTACACCATACAGGAAGGACTCGATGCCATCCGCGACGTAATCTACTACATCGAGACCTACGATGTGACCACCGTCCGTGCATCGACCCCGATGTATCTGCTGGCACGTGTCATCAAGTCGATGGGCATCAAGATGGTGCTCTCG
>CAMVDC010000160.1 GCA_947166155.1 uncultured Prevotellaceae bacterium
TTGCTTGAGCTTAGCCGAACGTGAAGCACCAAGATGAAATCAAGGTGCTGGTTAAGTAAAGAAAAATACCCTCTCCCCCTCCGGCTCTGCCCTTCACACTCCCCCAGTGTGGAAAGGGTAGGAAACAGGCGGGAAAGCCAATAAAAAACGAAAGAGCCATGCGGTAAGCGCCGCGTGGCTTTTTTTTATGCATTTAACACGCATTCGGCTGTCTTTGGACATAATTTTAGATATCAGTATGAAAAAAAACAATGAAAAGTTTGTTCACAAAAAAAAATATCCATATCTTTGCGGTGTGATATTGTAACATTTATGTTGCCATGAAAAGCAAACAGGCAAGACAAATGAATGTCACCCCAAAAGATTGCAACCCTGTTGCCACCAACCAAAACAACGGCTATAAGAAGTAAATCAAAAACAACAAGCAAGATAGAGAATACATAATAATCATATTTAATAATCAAATTATTGTTTAACTAATTAAATCATCTTTTCTTATGAACAAAAGATTACTTTTCTTAAGCGTATCTTTGTTGATGAGTGTGGCGGCAATGGCCCAGTGGGAATTGCCAAAGCCCGAAAAGTTTGAGAAACTCACTGTTGAGCATGCCGAAATGAATTCAGGTTTGGCTGCCAATATCAACACCAGTGAGGAACCATCGACTTACTACTATCTCTACAACAAGGAGTCAGGCCTGTTCTTTACACAGGGTAATGCGTATCAAACTCAGGCCAGTGTGGGACGAAACCCATTGAAGGTTTATTTCGTGTCGGAAATTGAAGGCGACGACACTGAACTCTTGATTAAGTCATGGTCAAGCGACCGTACCAGCATGGCATGGCGTTCGATGTTCCTTGAGAATGGCGGTGTATGCTACGTCGACCATGCATCTACGACTAACTACCACTGGTATTGGGACGATCTGGGCGACAACACCTACCGTTTCTATGGTAGTGCTGAGAACCCCGACTTCAACCTCAACACCTATCCTGACTGCTACTTCGGTTTCGACCTCCACGCTGGTGCATCGTTCACTGGTGGATGTGCATGGAACCTGAACATCAGCAATGTGCCCGAAGGACACAAATACTGTGTTGAGTGGCAGCTCGTATCGGAAGAGGAGTATGCTAAGATTGCCGACAAATATAATGCCAGCATATCTGGAGCCGACTTCATGAACCGCATGAACTATGCCAAGACTCTGGGCGACATCAACACCAGCCGCTACGAGCCGTATATTGCAAGCGAAGAGATTACCAACGAGCAAATCGACTCGCTCAAGACTATCCTCAACGCATCTATCTCGCTCAAGGAGAGTGTGAACAACGCTGCAAAGGCCGACCCGGCTATGAACCGCGACCGCTGCAAGTCATTCTATGCAGGTGCTGAAAGCACAAAGGCTGAGATGGACTCTGTACGTGGTCTCATCAGCCCTGCTGTTGCTCTGAGCGACTACCTCAATGTCATTGCAACTCAGTATCCTTCAATCGACATCACTGATGCCAAGGCTCTGCTTGCAAAGGCCGACTGGACAACCGAGGAACTCAGCAAGATGACCAATGACCTGAAGGCTGAGGCTCGCCGCCTCGATGTGGCTGTCTATCTCGAAGGTGCAACCGAGGACGACCCACGCGACGGTACCATGCTGCTCGAGAACCCACGCTTCGACACTGGTAACATCAACGGATGGACTGTTGCAATTCAGGGACAGAACATCGGTTATCAGGAGACAGCGGGTAACTTGATCGACTTCAACCTGCCTGACGGAACTGCTGTACGTGGATATGCCAACACCGACCGTAACGGCTACTACAGCTGGCTGTGGAAGTTTATCGAGTCGTGGGCACCAAGTGCTACACTCCCTAACGGAACAATCCACCAGGTGATCACTGGCCTGCCATCGGGTAAATATAAATTCTCGTGCGACGCCATCGCTACATATCAGCCCGATGGCAACCGTCAGCCAAAAGGTGTATATCTCTTTGCAAAGAGTGGTCAGTACGAATTCACTGAGCCTATCTTCAGCGGCAACGAGAAGCCTGAACACTTCGAACTCACATTCATTAGTGTGAACGACACCATCACATTCGGTCTGAAGGCTGATGGCGCCAACACCAACTGGCTTGCTGCCGACAACTTCGAGATCACATACTACGGACCTGTTGCCGACAACCCATACAAGATTGCACTCGACGCTACAATCGCATCATACGAGGAGAAGTATCCTGACATGAGCGAAATCTATGCCAACAGCGGCAAGAAGGAAGCATACGAGACAGCTATGGAGGAAGCTATGAGTGCTTCGGCCGATGGTTCGACCGACGACGACTTCCTCAATGCATCCAATGCTCTCATTGCTGCTGCCGACTCACTGGCTGCATCAATCAGCGAATATGAAAAGATTAAGGATGCCATCACTCGTTGCGAGAGCGAACAAGAGCACTTCGAAGGTACTGCTTGGGAAGGACTCGGCAACCAGTTCGAGGACCTCAAGATGATCATCGAGGACGGATACAACGATGGTAATGCTGAGGAGGCCCTCACCGAGTTCCAACTTGGTGAAGACACCTACTCTACTACTATCGGCGAACTCTCTGCATTCATGGATCAGATGGTAGTCGACTACATCACCAACCACGTAAAGGCTGGCGACGAAATCACTATCCTGCTCAACAACCCATCGTTCGACAGCAACTTCAGCGGATGGACACGCGTAAGCGGCAACACTCCAGCATGGGGTGGTAACAAGAACTCACAGGGTACCAACAAGGCCGTGAACTACGAAACCAATGAGAACTATGTCGACATGGAACTCACAGGCGGTTGTGCCGAGGTATTTCATGCTACATTCAACATCCAGCAAGTAGTGAAGAACCTGCCAAAGGGTAGCTACACCCTTACCGTACAGGCATTCTCACGTCACGACGACAACAAGTATCAAGCTGACTGGGAAGCAGGACCTGAAGTAGGTGTGACAGCAGTTATCTACTGCAATGACTTCGAGAAGAAGGTACAGAACATCCTCGGTTCTGCTCAGCCTTGGCCTATCTTCGGCTACGGCGACAACTACTCGTTCGACAAAGAGAACCCCGATGCTTACAACAAAGACGGATGGGCTGGCGACAACTATCTGGCAGGCTACGGATTCTTCCCTAACGGAATGGAAGGTGCCAACTACCACTTCAACATCGACAAGCGCAACTACGAAAACAAGATCGACTTCGTGCTGACCGAGGACGGACAGGACATCACTATCGGTATCAAGAACACAGCAACCGACAGCTGGGTACTCTTCGATAACTTCCGTCTCTACTACAACGGTTCTGGTAAGGAAATCTATCAGGAGATTGTTGACGGACTCAAGGCCGACCTCGCTACTGTTGTTGGTACAGACGACGAACCTGTAAATGCAGGTAGTGATGCCAAGACTGATGCTGAAAAGCAAATTGCTGCTCTCGACGCCGTAATGGCCGACAACAGCAAGGATGGCGACGATGTGCTCGCTGTAATTGCCGAGGCTAACGAAACTCTGAAGTATGGTAAGGAGTCAATTCAACTCTACAACGACCTCAACACTGCAGCTACCGACCTCGGTACAAACTTCGACGGTGCTGCTGCTTACATCACCGATGAAGTCTTCAGCGAAGCCAACAACCTTATCGAAGGTGCCCTGGCTGTATATGCCGACGGTTCGAAGGACAACGCTGGTGTTACCGAACTCATCGCTCAGCTGAACGAGATGAGCACTTATCTCAGCGAAGCAGTCACTCTGCGCGACGACCTCTCGAATGCTTACCTCAACCTCACTGAGGCTATCGATACTTACTCAAGCTCGGCTGCTCCAAACGTAGTGTCTGACGCTACCGCTCTCAGCGACGAAGTATTCGACAAGCTCAATGCTCAGTTGGACAATGAGGAAGTTCGTGCACTCATCAATAAGGTTAATGCCTATGCAGGAATACTTGCAGCTCCCGACCGTTCTGAATTGCTCCCAGCCGACGTGGCCGACGCTACTGCCGAAGCTCCTGTAAACGTATCGAGCGTAATCGAGAACGCAACATTCGACACCGTCGGTGACTTCCACGGATGGCTCGGTACCGGATTCGGTGCTGGTGGTACTACATCAACCAATGCAGAGCACTACAACCGTACCTACGATTCATATCAGGACATCGCTGGTCTGCCTGCAGGTTACTATGTAGCAACTGTTCAGGGTTACTACCGTCACGGCTCAAGTGGTAACGACTGGACCCTCTACAATGAAGAAGACAAGTCGGCACATAACCAGGCTTACTTCTACGCTACTTCTGCTACTGAGCACAAGGAGACTATGATTCAGTATGCAAGCGAATGGGCTATGCCATCCGACTCTACATGGCGTCAGGGTGTTGAAGCTGGTGGTGGTTTGTACATACCAAACACTATGGCTCAGGCTAAGATTTGGTTCGACCGCACTACCGACACTCCAATCAACCAGTTTGTAGAAAACAAGGCATACTACAACCACTGCATCCAGATTTATGTTGACGAGACTGGTTACCTCCGTATCGGTGTGAAGAAGAGCACTAACACCAATGACAACGACTGGTCGATATTCGACAACTTCCAGCTCTACTACGTAGGAAGCGAACCTGCTGACCTCAGCACTGCAATCAAGACCATCGAGGTAGCCGACGAGACCGTCAAGGTTCAGGGCATCTACAACCTCCAGGGTCAGAAACTTGCAGCACCTGTTAAGGGTATCAACATCATTAACGGCAAAAAAGTGCTGGTTAAGTAAGGAGAAGGGAAATCCTCCCCTCGCCCTCCATTGAGTGAGGGGATGGGTTCTTGACCCCGATAAAGATAATGAAAGAGCCATGCGGCGTGTGTCGCATGGCTCTTTTTGTGTGGCCGAATCCGTATTGGCATTGGCCTGTAAGTCTGTTCATGCGGGTTTATGCATGCGGTGTTTCGGGTCGTCCCCTGTGCAGAGTACGACCGTACTTTGTGCAGAAAACGGTCGTCCCCTGCACGGGGGACGACTTTCTCAGACACGGGGGACGCCGTGAAACTGTAAAGTGTTGATTCTCTGCGTGGGCTTTTTTAGCACTTTTTTCGTGTATCGGTGTGGGTGTGCAGATGTGGATGGTGGATAGTGTATATGCTTTATCCTTATTTCGTGTGTGTGTTTGTAGCCTTTCTGTCATTATGCTTTATCCTTATTTCGTGTAAGTTTGTAGCTTTTTTGTCATCAAATTGTGAGTTAGGATGCAAAAAAACGATAAAATGTTTGGTCACACGGAATAAAAGCTATATCTTTGCCGCGTGATTAATCGGGTCGGTGTCCATGCCTGGTGTGATAACAACAGGCTCGACACAAGGAAACTGACTACATACATAATATCTGAATACCACCAAAACAAACACCTGCAAACACCTTAACAACAAACTCACATGCCACAAGCATTGAGTTGTTTATCACTACTTACGCTGTGCACGCACCTATCGTCGTCGCGCAGTTGTATGTTGTGATGTGGTGTATGGTGATATCAGAGTTGACGCATTAACACCTCTTCATTCATAAGAGAGACTAAGTAACTTAGAAAACCAATGTACATAATACATATTGTTTAACTTTCAAATTATTATCTATGAACAAAAGATTACTTATTTCATGCTTTGGCATGATGATGAGTGTAATGAGTTTTGCTCAGTGGGTAGCACCCTCTGTTGCCGACTTCTTCACTCCCGACACCTATGCCAAGGAATTCAAGGTAT
>CAMVDC010000161.1 GCA_947166155.1 uncultured Prevotellaceae bacterium
GATACATGGAGATTGAGGTCTGTCACTACTTTCTTTATGAGTGTATGTGTACGTAGTATTTCAACCTCGTTGTCGAAGTTGCGCGATGTGGCTACGTAGCCTAAGTCGAGCATGTCGGTGAGTGCCGACATCTGCTCGCTGCCTTTTTTGTCGTTGTCCTTGATAAGTACTGAACCTGCTATTTCATACACAGGAGTCTTGAATCGCAGATATACAAACGCCGCAATGAGGCATACTACGACGCTCACGATGAACCATGGCCAGTAGAGTGAAAGTATATATACGAGTTTACTGATGCTGAATCCTTCGTTCTCCTCGGTTTGCTGATTTGCTTGCTGTGTTTGGTTTTGTGTGGCTATTGCACTCATGAGTCAGTTTTCTTTTATTATTGAGTTCGTGAGTTTATTGGTTTTAAGGGTTGTGTGGTTTTCCGTGCATGTACCGGCACTTCTGTTTTTGCAGTTACACCTTATTATAATATATATAGAGAGTTTATTACTTCAAGATGTTGTACAGAAGGCTGGCAAGTGACACGAGGATTGATGTTGCCGAGAACCAAAGGCTGGTACTTGTACCCACATCAGAGTTCTTTGCCTTGGTTTTGTTGGGAGTTACAATCACGATGTCGTTCTGCTGCAGTTGGTAGTATGGCGAATAGATGACCGACGCATCGTTGAGGTTGAGCATGTGATACTGGCGCACTCCTTGTGCATCCTCGCGCAGCACCTTCACATTGTCGCGAATACCATAGATGGTCATATCGCCGGCCAGAGCCAGAGCTTCGAATATGTTAATTTTCTCGTTGGTCACGGTGAATTGTCCTGGACGGTTTACTTCGCCAACTACCGATATCTTGAAGTTCGGCATCCTTACGTTCACCACCATGTTTTCCTTGATGAATGGCTTGAGGCGCTCCTTCAGCATCTGCTCACATTCACTTTTTGTCAAACCTGCTACGTGCAGTGTGCCAAGTCCGGGGAAGTCGATTGTTCCCTCGTTGCTTACAAGATACTGCTGCAGGGATGCCTGTGTGGTCACACTATTGTTCAAAGCCGCAGCAGCGTTCGACTGCACTGTGAGGTTGTAGGGTGCCGATACCTTTGGATCGGTGGTGTTGACTGTGATAGTAAGCAGATCCTTTGGCATGATTTTAGCATCATACAGTTCCATTGCCCTGACTACATTCGCCAATGAGTCGGAATTAATGACATATGGGACATTCTTGTAGGAAGTACACGATGCCAACAGCATGGCAACACATACAGATGCAAAGATGATGATTTTTTTCATTGTGATATTTCGTTTTTTTGTTTTTATCATGAGTTTACCAGCTATTGTCTGCCGGTCAGTCGCTTCCAGAACGATGGTTTCGACACATTGATTTGTTGTTCGGCCTCTTGCTCATAGTGGTTGATGAGGTCTTCGTATGTCAGGCGATTGTGCACCATGTTATATATGGTGCCCCAGTCGGGCAGCCCACCAAGATTGCGGTCATCGATAAACAAGCCCACTTTCAGTTTACGCGAGAAGTGGTTGTTGTTGTCCACCTTCTCCTCGGGGTAGTCTCTGTTGACTGCATAGAACTCGAGTCCACGCGCCCTACACCATTCAACAGCCTCGTCGAGCAACTCGCCTTCCCTCACACTCCACAAGATGAGTTTATGCCCCTCATCCTGCAACTTGAGTAAAGTCTCAATGGCAAAGGGGATTTCTGGTCCTATCTCAGGATATCGATGTTTTACTATTGTTCCGTCGAAGTCTACTGCGATTACCATAAATCTATGCGTTTTTACATTTTGCCCTGCAAAGTTAATAAATTAGTCTGAATACGCACACATAATTAAGCAAGTTTTTGCATTGGGTCGACAATTTTTGTCTGTTTTCACACGGTTTAACGTATGTTGAGTTACAATATCACGGCATATTTGCACACTTTTATGCCTCGCTGATGCCTTTTCATGTAATAACACCAAATTCTGATTTCGGATATTTGCAGTACTAAACGCCACATTTCATGCTGTCGAAGTGCAAAAACAGTGGGTCAGAGCTAAAAAGTGAAGGCAAAAAGTGAAATAATCATGATTTATGAAGCATGAATTCTGAATATTTTCGTACCTTTGCACCGCTTTTTTGGGCAACACTCAATGAGCCTCCCCATCGGGACGGCAACGTGTGATGGCGAATTAAGCACAAACAACTTAATTTATAGTAACACAAAACAAGAGAAAGAAATGAAAGAAATCTCACTCAACGGTCAGCTCCGCACCGACCTCGGAAAGAAAGCCAGCCGCACACTGCGCAGCGAAGGCAACGTACCATGCGTAATCTATGGAGTAGAAAAAGACGAAAACGGAATGCCAAAAGCTAAGTCGTTCATCGTATCACAGAAAGAACTGGCTAAACTGCTCTACACTCCAAACGTATACATCGTAAACATCAACATCGACGGCACAAACGTGAAGGCAATCCTCAAGGACCTGCAGAACGACTTCGTGACCGACCGTCCTGTTCATGTCGACTTCTATCAGATTACTGAAGACAAGCCTGTAACCATCGAAATACCTATCAAGCTCGACGGACTTGCAGAAGGTGTGAAGGCCGGTGGTAAGCTCGTGGCAACAGTGCGCAAGCTCAAAGTAAAGGCTCCTTACACCAAGTTCCCCGACACACTCGACATCGATGTCACAAACCTCGGTCTTGGTAAGTCGATCAAGGTAAGCGAGCTCAACTTCGAAGGACTCGAAATCGTCACTCCAAAGGAGGTAGTGGTTTGCAGCGTACGCATGACACGTGCCGCACGTTCTGCTGCCGAGGCTACAACTGAAGAAGAAGCATAAAGCCCTGGCTAAAAAAAACCGATAAGAGAAAAATGAAATACTTGATTGTAGGTCTGGGCAACATCGGCGACGAATACGATGGAACCCGCCACAACATAGGATTCCGAGTGTTGGATGCTTTTGCCAAGGCATCCAACATTTCGTTTGAAGACCGACGCTACGGATTCGTAGGCACCGGCCGTGTGAAGAACGCCGAGGTAGTGCTCCTCAAACCATCCACCTACATGAATCTAAGCGGCAACGCTGTGCGCTACTGGATGAACAAAGAGAACATCGACCCCGAACGCCTGCTCATCATCTGCGACGACATCGCACTGCCTTTCGGTCGCCTGCGATTGCGCCCCAGCGGCAGCGATGGCGGACACAACGGATTGAAGAACATAGCATCGGTGCTCTGTTCGCAGCAATGGGCACGCATACGCTTCGGAGTGGGAAACGACTTCCCACGCGGCAGTCAGGTCGATTTCGTGCTCGGACACTTCGAACCCGAAGAACTCGAACACATGGACGAACGTGTCAACCTCTGCTGCGACATGATTCGCGCTTTCTGCCTTTCTGGCATCACGTTCGCAATGAACAATTATAATAATAAGTGAGTGGAAGGGAATGGAAGAGAATGTAATGTAATGTAATGGAATGTAATGGAATGGAATGGAATTGAAGGGAAAGGAAGTTATCGCTTCGCTCAGAAGTTAAAGGGACGATACATGCCGCATGGCATCATTCGTCCCTTTAACCTCTCCCCCGCCTCCCCCAAGGGGAGGAGCCCTTTCCATCCGGATGGTATCCTCTCCCCTTGGGGGCAATTGCGAAATCGTAGCAATTGGGGAGCGAAGCGACGGAGGGAATAAGAGAGGGGTTTCCCTTTAACTTCCCTTTAACTTCCCTTATTTTCAATCTTCTTCTTCCTCGTCGTCAAAATCGAAGTCGAAATCGCCGAAGAAGGCAGGCTGAACAAAGTCGTCGAGTTCGCGGCGGTCCTTCTTCGTAGGGCGTCCCGTGCCTCGTGCCCGGTTCACAAATCCGCTTATGCGGTTCATTTCGAGCAACTCATACTGATCGGGCGTGGTGATGTTCTCCAACACTTCGGGCACTAACTTCGCCCCTACCCTGTTCTGTATGGCTTTCAACACACGGAAGGTGTAGGTCACAGGCGGTTTCCTCACCTGTATCTCGTCGCCCTCCTTTATCATTCGCGAGGGTTTCATCTTCACCCCGCCTATCATCACCCTGCCGTTCTTGCAGGCATCGATGGCAATCGAGCGCGTCTTGAATATGCGCGCCGCCCACAACCATTTATCCAATCGTGCTTCCATGCTTAGCTACTATCTTGCAGATATTCACCACTGTCATCATTGCTTTCTCCATCGACTGCACGGGGCAGAACTCATACGGGCCGTGGAAGTTGATACCTCCGGCAAATATGTTTGGGCAGGGGAGTCCCTTGAACGACAGCTGCGCACCGTCGGTTCCGCCGCGTATGGCCTGCACCTTCGGTGTCACGCCCGCTTCTTTCATTGCCTGCTTGGCTATATCTATGATATACATCATCGGTTCCACCTTCTCGCGCATGTTGTAGTATTGGTCGTTCATGTTGAGCACCGCTACATTCTCGCCATACTTGGCATTGATTACTGCCACCACTTCCTCCATGCGCTCCTTGCGCTGCTCAAACTTCTGGCGGTTGTGGTCGCGAATGATGAACGACAGCTGTGCCTGCTCGCATCCGCCGCTTATGCCCGTCAGGTGGTAGAATCCCTCATATCCTTCGGTCGTCTCGGGAGTTTCGTCGGCAGGCAACATCTGAGTCAGTTCGGTGGCTACGCGAGCCGCGTTTATCATCTTCCCCTTTGCATATCCCGGATGCACCGAGCATCCGTTAATCTGAATCTTGGCCGATGCAGCGTTGAAGTTCTCAAACTCCAGTTCACCTACATCGCCGCCATCCATCGTATATGCAAACTGACAGCCAAACTTCTCTACGTCAAACAGATGCGCGCCCATACCTATCTCTTCGTCGGGATTGAAACCGACGCGAATCCTTCCGTGCTCCACCTCCGGATGTTCCTTCAGATACACCATCGCTTGCACTATCTCAGCAATGCCAGCCTTATCGTCGGCACCCAGGAGTGTGTGTCCGTCGGTCACGATGAGGTCTTCACCCCTATGCAAAAGTAACTCTGGGAACTTCTCGGGCGATAAATTGATACCTTCGCTCAGCTCAATTTCACCCCCATCGTAGTTCTCCACGATGCGCGGTTTCACGTCCTTTCCCGAGCAGTCGGGACTTGTGTCCATGTGCGAAATGAAGCCCACGGTCGGTACTTCGCGCTCTGTGTTGGCAGGCAGCGTGGCATAGATATATCCATGTTCGTCCATCTCCACATCCTCCAGGCCCTCAGCCACCAGCTCCGCTTTCAGGTATTCAGCAAACACCAGTTGCTTCGCCGTGCTGGGACACCCCTCAGCCTCCTCGCTCGACTGCGTGTCGAACTTCACATAATTCAAGAATCTCTCAGTTATATTCATAGTTCTCATGTTTGTTTTGATGTCGCAAAGATACGAATAAACTTTCTACCCACAAAACGATATACAGGAAAAATAACAACACTCAGCATTATTACCATATTGAAACACCCATATTTCATCGGTGTTTCAATCCTTTTTCATCGATGTTTCAGCCCTCTGTCATCGGTGTTTCAGACCTCTGTCCATAAGGTTTCAGGCCTCTGTCATCGGTGTTTCAGCCCTCCGTCATCGATGTTTCAGCCCTCTGTCCATAAGGTTTCAGTCCTCCGTCCTTAAGGTTTCAGGCCTCCGTCCATAAGGTTTCAGGGCAAGACAGCATGCGTACTTACATAAAAGACTGCGCGTACATACATAAAGGCCTGCACGTACATACATAAAAGCCTGCACGTA